>JBKPLC010000084.1:0-34851 GCA_046731495.1 Actinomycetota bacterium
GAGGTCTTCTTGGTGCGGGATGTTGGCCTCGGTCGCCCGGTCGCGCTCAAGGTGCTCGCCGCGAGCGTCGCCGAGGACGAGAGATTCAGGGAGCGCCTGCTGCGCGAGTCCCGGCTCGCCGCCAGCCTCGACCACCCGAACGTGATCCCGATCTACGAGGCGGGAGAGGAGGACGGCCGGCTCTTCATCGCGATGCGCTATGTGCCGGGCGGGGACTTGAAGGCGCTGCTGCGCCGCGAGGGAACCCTGGATCCCGCGCGTGCGGTCGCCCTGTTCGAGCAGATCGCCGAGGCGCTCGACGCCGCCCACCGGCAGGGGCTCGTCCATCGAGACGTGAAGGCGAGCAATGTCCTGCTCGATCGGGAGGGCGGCCGCGAGCACTGCTATCTGGCGGACTTCGGCCTCACCCAGAGCGCGTCCGAACGTGGCCCGGCCGACGGGCAGCTGATGGGGACCGTCGACTACGTCTCGCCGGAGCAGATCCGGGGCGATGAGCTCACCGGCCGCGCGGACGTCTACGCGCTCGGCTGCATGCTGTTCGAGTGCCTGACGGGCGAGGTCCCCTTCCAGCGTCGCTCCGAGGTCGCGACGCTGTTCGCCCACCTCGAGGAGGATCCTCCGTCCGCGGCGGCGCGCAACACCTCGCTTCCGTCCGCGATCGACCCGGTCCTGGCGCGAGCCCTGGCGAAGGAGCCAGACCAGCGTCAATCGAGCTGCGCTGAGCTCGTATCGGATGCGGGCGCGGCGCTCGGGCTCGACGCGGTCCGGCCGCGCCGGCTCCGACTCGCGGTCGCTATGGCCACCGTCGTGCTCCTCGTGGCGGCGGCGCTGGCCGCGATTCTGGCCACCCGTGAGGGAACGCCCACGCCGCCGACCGGCTCGTTGATCGGGATAGATCCGGAGAGCGGTGACACGACCACGTACCGGGTCTCGGCGCATCCAGGTGCGATCACTACGGGCGCCGGTCGAGTGTGGGTGGGCGACTTCCGCGCTGGCGCGCTCTGGACACTGGAGCCGAGCGCGGGTGAGCTGAAGCGCCTCACTTCGATTGGCTCGCCGCGCGATCTCACGGCGCTCGGCGGCAAGATCTACGTCGTCTCGGATACCTCGCAAGTCTTCACGCAAGTCTTCACGGGCACGGTTTCCCGCTACGACGCGGTCACCGGAGTGCGCGAGAGCGGGCTGGATCTCTACAGCTGCACCGTCGCGGGAGGAGAGGGTGTTCTCTGGTCGATGGGACTCTTTGGTGACAAGCGGCTGAGCACTGACTCCGGAGAGCTTCGGATCCTCCGCAACACCACGCTCCCGTACCAAGAACCTGTCTCGGTTGAGACGACTCGTATCAACCAGCGCGACCTTGCCATGGGCTACGGGTCGGTGTGGGTGCTCGGCGACGGGATCGACCGGCGGATGTGGCGGCTCGATCGCTTTAGCGGCCGCATCCTCGCCACCATCAAGCTCCCCTTCATTCCGCGAACGGTCGCTGCGGGCGAGGGAGGCGTCTGGGTCACTGCACCACTCGACGATCGCGTCTTGCGGATCGATCCAGAGAGCAACACCATCACGAAGACGATCTCCACGGGCCGCGGCACGAGCGGCGTCGCCGTGGGAGCCGGTTCGGTGTGGGTGACAAGCACGGTCGACGGCGCCGTGTCACGGATCGATCCGGGCAGCGCCGAGGTCGTCGACCAGATCCACGTGGGCGGGCGGCCACGCGAAGTCGCAGTTGGCGCGCGGGGCGTGTGGGTTACCGCCTATGAGAGCTGATCTCTCCCGGGTCGCCTGTTTGCTGGCCGTCGTACTGCTCGCCGTGGGCGCGACCGGCTGCTCGGGCGGCGAGCGGCCAGTGCGGATCGGCCTGCTCACCGACTGTCGCGGGCTCTTCGCCGGTTACGAGGACGAGATGCTCGCCGGGGCCGAGTTGCCGCTGCTCCGCCGCGGTGCCCGCCTCACGAACGGGAGGCCGTCCGGAGGCGTCTCCCACGCCCGGGTTGCTGGTCGCGACATCGAGCTGAACAGGGGGTGCACCGAACAAAGCGAGCACACGATCCTCGTTGAGGAGGCGCGTCGGCTCATCGCGGTCGAGGGCGTCGACGCCGTCGTCGGCGCCGGTGGGGAGTCGGACTCGCTCGTGTTCCGCGAGCTCGCCCGCAAGTACCCGGATGTGGCCTTCATACCGACCTGGTCGGGTGCCCAGGGGCTGACCCTGCGGCACCCCGCCGCGAACGTCTACCGCTTCGACACCGACGAAGCCCAGGACGTCGCGGGGCTTGGGAGCTATGCCTACGAGAAATTGGGATGGCGCCGCGCCGCGATCGTCGCCGACTCGACACCCGTCGGCTGGCACGAGGAAGCGGCCTTTGTCGCGGAGTTCTGCGCCCTTGGGGGGAAGGTGACAGGGCGCTTCACGGCGCCGGTCGACTTCGGCGACCCGATGGTCGCCCACGCTCTCCGGGTCGCCGACGGCGTCGCCGCGCTTACGTATGGGGGCGCGTTCGTGCCAGCCAGGCTGCTGCCCACGCTCGCCCGGGTGGTCGGCCCGCCTGACACTCACATGGTCGTCGGCACATACGTCCTCGAGGACTCCAATGCCCTGGTGCCCATCGACGGCCCACTCGCCGGGGTCGTCGGCGCGTCGTCCATCCCGCCGGCGAACTCAACACCCGCGATGCGCGATTACCGGCGAGCCTTCACGAAGGCATTCCCCGGGCTGCCGCCCTCAGATGCGGAAACACCGGTCGCGCTGGCCTTCAACGACGCCATGGAGGGCCTGCTGCGCGGCCTCGAGGCCTCGGATGGCGACCTGTCGGATGGTCGTCAACGGCTGCGTGAGGAGCTCGCGCGAGTGAGGCTCGACCTTCCCTCGAGCCCCGTGCACCTCGACCAGAACCGCCAGTCAGTGCGCAACACATACCTGAAGCGAGTCGCTCGCGGGGGCGGTCGGCGGGCATCCCGGCTCGTCAGGGTCGTGCCAGACGTCGAGCAGACGTTCGGGGGCCTGCTATCCGATGCCCCCTCTCCCGGCCCCGGCAGTCAGCCGTGCCGGAAGGCGACTCCGCCTCCCTGGGCGCGCTAGCCGCTCGGCCCGACGGTCCAGGTGAAGCGGGTATCGCTGGCCGGCGGCGCCAGCCCTCCCGGCCGCAGCCCGCGCCGGACCAGGAGGGTGGTCAGTTCAGGGGTGGTGGCCAAGGCGGTTCGAGCGCTGCCCAGTCCCTCCCGCCGCCAGCGCTCGGTGAGGCCGACGATGATGAGACCTGAATCTCTGCCCGCTGCAACGAGCGCTGTAGGAGATGGCTCGACGATCAGCGGGTCCGCCTGCACGCCGAGCGCCTTCTGCAGCACGAGCGACGCGCTGGCGAGGAGGCGGCTCGAGTCTCGACCCCCCGGCCCGGTGCTCGGCCCCGCGATCTGCATCGGGCAGTCGAGCGCTCGCGCAAACCAGGCGCCGAGCTCGACCGCCGCCCAGTCGTGCTCCAATCCCGAAAAGGGGACCAGCACCGGCCCCTTCACCTCGGAGTGATTGCCCACGACGACCGCGACGTCGCAGGGGGCGTCATCGAGCAGCGACAGCAATCGCGCATCCTCGAGCAGCCCCTGAGGAGCGTCGACGAGCAGGATGTCGGCGTCCTGCTCGGTTGCGAGTCGCGCGAGGTCCGCACCCGGCGCGACAGAGGTGAATGAGGCGACTCGGGCGATCACGCCCTGCTTCTCCAGCGGAGCCGTTGCCTCACGCAGGCGCTTGGTCACCTCGAGCAGGTCCTCAGAGCTCGAGACCGTCGAGGCGAGCACGAGCTCGCGATCCGCGTGGCGGGCGAGCGAGCCTCCCAGCGCGACCAGCGTTGGCACTGAGCTGATCGCCAGAGCTGCGATCAGAACGGTCCTCGCCTGAGCAGGGATATCTGGCGCCACAGCTGCCCCGTCCGGTCGGGGGACCAAGTCTGGGTCATGGCGGAGAATGGCGCGCTCGAGCTCTCCCAGCTCGTCGCTGGGCTCGATCCCAAGCTCCTCGACCAGTGTCTCGCGAGCGGCTCGGTAGGCCTCCAGAGCCTCGGCTTGGCGCCCGGCGCGATAGAGCGCCAGCATGCGCAGACCCCATAGCCGCTCTCGCAGCGGATGCTCCGCGATCAGGGCGGCGAGCTCCCCCGCGACCGCGTCCTCGCGGCCGCAGTCCAGGTCGGCCTCGATGCGGTGCTCGACTGCGGCGAGGCGCAGTGCGTCGAGCCGCGCAGCGATCGGCGCGATCGCCGGCAGATCGGCCAGATCTGACAGGGCGGGCCCGCGCCAGAGCTCGAGCGCCGCCCTCAGCTCGGAGGAGGCCTTTGCGCTAGACCCCTTCGCCCTCTCGGCCATGGCCGCCTCGGCCCGCTGCTCGAAGCGGTGGAGATCCAGGGCGCCACTCGGAACGACGGCCGCATAGCCGCGCCCGCGGGTGGCGATCACCTCCTTGCCGAGCACCCTGCGCAATTGCGAGACATAACCCTGAATCAGATTGGCCGCCGTCTCTGGCGGTGAATCGTCCCAGACATCGTCGATCAGCCGGTCGACGGGAACCGTTTGGTTTGCCTGGGAGAGCAGGATGGCGAGCACGGCGCGTTGCTGTCGGCCACCGAGGGATGCTGGCTTTCCATCCACGAGTGCCTGCAGCGGACCGAGGATCCGGAACTCGACGCTCACCGGTCGAACCTACAGCGCTTCGAGGTGATGATCGAGGACGTAAACCGGCATCGGAGACCGATCCTAGTTTCTGGCCCGATCCTCTTAGCCCAGCTCCTCGGCGACCGCTTCGAGCGCCCGCTCCACGTCCTCCCGCGAGACGTCCAGGTGGGTGACGGCCCGTACCCGGCGGGTGTCGACGGCGGAGAGCTCCACCCGATCGGCGAGCTTTTCGACCAACGCAGGGGCATCCTCCACCCCGAAGATCACGATGTTGGTCTCGACGCTCGACGGGTCCAGGGTGACACCCGGGAGTTCGGCGAGCCCCTCGGCCAAGACTCTGGCGTTCTCGTGGTCGGTCGCCAGTCGATCGACGTTGTGGTCGAGGGCGTAGAGGCATCCCGCCGCCACGATCCCGGACTGCCGGAAGGCGCCGCCGAGCATCTGCTTCCATCGCCACGCCTCGTCGATCAGCTCGCGCGAGCCGACCAGGACCGCGCCGACGGGCGCGCCGAGGCCCTTGGTGAAGTCGATCCAGGCGGTGTCGAAGCCGCCCGCGTAGTCCTTTGCCGAGATCCCGGAGGCGACCACCGCGTTCATCAGTCGCGCGCCGTCGAGGTGGGCACGGAGGTCGTGAGCGCGGGCGATCCCCAGCACCTCCCGGATCGTCTCGAGCGGCCAGACCCTTCCGCCTCCCATGTTGGTCGTCTGCTCCACGGACACCAGCCGGGAGCGCGGCTCGTGCCGATCACCCGGCGTCCGCAGGGCGGCCTCGACCTGCGCCGCTTCGAACACACCGCGGTCGCCCTCCAGCGTCCGCACCATCGCCCCCGCGAGCTGTGCGGGGCCGCCCGCCTCGTAGTTCACCGGGTGCGCCGTCCGGTCGACGATCAGCTCGTCGCCGCCCGGCCGGATGTGCAGGCGAAGCGCGATCTCGTTGCACATCGTCCCGCTCGGCAGAAACAGGCCGGCCTCGTGCCCGAGGAGCCTGGCCACCCGGTCCTGGAGCTCGCGCGTGGTCGGGTCCAGGCCACGCTGCTCGTCCCCGACCTCGGCCGCGGCGATCGCCGCGCGCATGCCCTCGGTGGGCCGCGTCTGGGTATCGCTGTAGAGGTTGATCGCGCTCAGGACGAGCGGAGACTACGCCGTGACCTGCGCGAGCCCAGTGGGTGCCTAGATCTCGAAGATGAAGGTCGCCCGTCCGGCGCTGAAGGGGCTGCCTGGCGTCCCGGGGAAGGACACGCCGAACTCCAGGCTAATGTCCTCGGTCCCGCCGATGAGGTGCGGGCTCGACAGGCTGTAGTCGCGATCGGGCCCTCCGTTGCGAGCGGGTCAGGCCGGGCTCGCGACGAGCTCGAGGCGCTCGCCGGGTTCGAGCACGCGCGATGCGTAGCTCCGACCCGCCGCCGCGGCCTCGAACCGAGGGAGAGGGTCCTCCACCGGCCGGTACCAGGGCTCGATCGCGAAGCCGTCGTAGTGGATCGGGACCACGGTCCTCGCTCCGAGCAAGTCGCCGGCCAGCGCGGCCTGCTCGGGCTCCATCACCGCGGTCAGAATGCTCGGCGGCTGGAGGTGCGGGAAGTCGACTGCGGCGCCGTTGATCGGCGCGAGCACCAGATCAAACGGACCGTGCCGGCGCGCCATCCGCCACCAGTAGCCGTGGAAGATCGTGTCGCCGAGGTGGAGGACCCGCTGGCCCTCGGCCTCCACCAACCAGGAGACCTGCGGGTCGCCGAGGCCGTCGACGGCCGGCAGCGCGGTCACCCGAAACGGCCCGACGTCCTCGGCCTGCCAGAGCTCGAAGCGGCGCCTCTCGAGTCCGGCGGCGTCCAGCTCCATGCTGGCCTGGACGAGCGCGAGGTTCTCGGCGTCCTCTCCGCCCGGCCAGGAAGGCTCATGCACGGCCGCATCCGGGGCGAGGGCGGCGGCCAGAGCTGCGGCGTCCGTGTGGTCCCGGTGCAGGTGGCTGACCAGGCCCGCGACCGCTGAGTTGGATTCCGGTTCGACCAGCGCGGGAAGCTGGACCTCTCGCGCCCGCTCACCCAAGGCGGCGAAGGTCGCACCCGGGTCCTGGAGCGCGTCTATCACCAGGCTCGCGCCCTCCGCTTCGATCTCCACTCCGGCCCAGCCCAGGCGTCGCACGCGCATCTGATTCTCCTCAGTTATCGGACGGTCGTACGGTATATCATCTCAAGCCATGCCACGTCGCTCAGCAGCCGCAGTCGCCGAGACCCGAGCCGCCGTGACCAAGGCGGCGGTCGACCGCGCCTCCGTTGAGGGCCTGGAAGGACTGACGATCGGCGGTCTCGCGGGGGAGACGGAGATGCGGAAGAGCAGCGTCTTCAGCCTGTTCGGGAGCAAGGAGGAGCTCCAGCGGGCGGCGCTGGAGGCGGCCGTCGAGCAGTTCAAGAGCGAGGTATGGGGCCCGGCGGCGGATCGGCCGCCCGGCCTCCCGAGGCTCCTCGCCCTCTGCGAAAGCTGGCTCTCCTACCACGAGCGCGGGGTGATGCCCGGCGGGTGCTTCCTGACTACGGCGACGATCGAGTACGACGCCCGGCCGGGGCCGATGCGGGACGAGGTCGCCCGGACCATGAAGGGCTGGCTCGAGGTGCTCGAGCGAGAGGCCGGCACCGCGATCGAAGCCGGCGAGCTTCCCCCCGAGACCGATCCGGCCGATCTCGCCTTCCAGCTCAACGCCCTGGCGGCGGCGGCGAGCTACGGCTTCCAGCTCTGGGGCGATCGCGAGGTCTTCCGTCGAGCGCGGCGTTCCATGCGCCGGGCGCTCGGCCAGAACGACTAATCAGGCGTCGGAACGATCCTCGCTCGTGACCAGCGCGAGGAGGCTCTCATGGTCCTCGGCGCAGGCCGAGCAGCCCTGGAGATGGGCACGCAAGCCCGGAATGGCCGCGTCCGCATCGACGCCGGAGGCCTCGAGCTCGACGTAGCGATCGAGCTGATCGAAGCACTCGTCGCAGCTGATCTCGGGACCCGTCGGGCCGAGCAGGCGGCCGACCAGTCGATCGGGTCGCGATGGTCCGTTCATACCTCGTCCTCCAGTGCGTCGATGGTCAGCCCTCGCGCCGCGATCCGCGCGCGAAGCTTCCGCCGTGCGTCATGCAAGGTCTTGTAGAGGGCCCCTCGGGTGCTTCCAAGCCGCTCGGCGAGCACGTCGATCGGGACCTCGTTGAGCGCCAATGCGACCAGCACCTCGCGCTGACGCGGGGTCAGGGTCGACTCGATCCCCTCCCGAATCACCGCGAGCAGCTCGTTCATCTCCACCTCGCCGTGGGGCGCGGGACCCGGTTCCGGAACCTGGGGCCAGTCCTCGGCGTCGAGGGGCAGCTCCTTGCCCTGCCAGGCCAGCTTGCGGATTCGCGCGGCGGCCTCATAGAGGGCGAACTTGTAGGCCCAGGTGGTGAACTTGCTTTCGCCGCGGAACTCGTCGAGCTTGCTGAGGATCGCGACCATCGCATCGGCGGCACTCTGCTGGGCGATGTCGTCCTGGTCGCCACCGCGGATATGCGAAAGCGTCGCGCAGCGACGACCGACCTCGAAACGGGAGGCCCGCAGCAGCAGCTCCCGAAGCGCGGCGATCGCGTCGTCCCGCTCGGGGCCGTCCGCCCGCAGGCGGTCAAGCCATCTGCGGGATTCCTGATCCATCCGATCGGCGACTTGGATTGGCTCGGCCACTGCGATAGCCACTTTCTCTTAGCGTCCGCGGACACTCGTTTCTTACCCGGCCAGACCCCGACGTAAGAACCGACGGCGAGGTGACGCTCAACAGGGGAGAGCTATTCAGCCGCAGGGCCGAGGCGCCCCGCAGGCCGAAAGGAGGCTTCACGATGTCCAGCGTCCCCACCACCAGATCAGAGGTCCGGAGCGGGCCCAGGGTGACCACCAACGGGGAGGCCGCCGGCGCGGCTGACCGCGCCCTTGGGATCGCCGCTCATCAGGCGTTCTGGCTGCTTCGGATCGGCTTCACCGTCGCGCCGATCCTGTTCGGCCTGGACAAGTTCTTCAACTGGTCGGTCGACTGGCCCGACTACCTGGCCGGCTGGATCAACGACATCGCCCCTGGGAGCGGCCAGGACTTCATGTACTTCGTCGGCGGCGTCGAGATCCTCGCCGGCTTCCTCGTTCTTCTGGCTCCGCGGATCGGCGCCTTCGTGGTCGCCGCGTGGCTGGGAGGCATCGTCGTCAACCTGCTGACCTATGACCCGCCGACCTACTACGACATCGCCCTGCGCGACTTCGGCCTGATGCTCGGGGCGCTGACGCTCGGCCGGCTGGCTCTGGCCGTCGTTCCGGCCCGCAAGGCGGGAGTGCTGCCCGACAGGCCCTGGTAGGAAGCACCGAGCGAGTCACCCGGGACCTTCCCCCGGACGTGCTGGGGAGGGTTCCGGGAGACTGCCGGGCAATGGCCCGGAAGAAGGCAGTCGTCGGGGCGCACGTCTCGCCGCGGAGGCCGCTGGAGAAGGCGGCGGCGATCGACGCGGACTGCGTCCAGATCTTCCTCTCGGACCCGCAGGGCTGGAAGAAGCCTCCGCCCCGCAAGGACGCCGCGGAGCTGCGCGACTCGCCGATGGCGGTCTATGTGCACGCCCCGTACCTGATCAACGTCTGCTCGCCCCGCAACAACGTCCGCTACGGCTCGCGCAAGATCCTCCAGCAGACCTGCGAGGCCGCCGCGGAAGTCGGAGCGGCGGCGGTGATCGTCCACGGCGGGCACTCCGACGACGACATCTCGGAGGGCGTCGGCCGCTGGCAGCGGACCCTGGACATGCTCGAATCGGAGGTGCCGGTCTACCTCGAGAACACCGCCGGTGGGAAGAACGCAGTCGCCCGCCGCTTCGACGCGCTCGCGCGGCTCTGGGAGGGGATCTCGAAATCGGATCCGGGGTTCGAGATCGGCTTCTGCTTCGACACCTGCCACGCCCACGCCGCCGGCGAGGAGCTCGATGACGCGGTCGAGCGGGTCCTCGCGATCACGGGGAGGATCGATCTGCTGCACGCGAACGACTCGCGGGACCCGCCCGGCACCGGTGCCGATCGGCACGCCAACCTGGGCAAGGGCCAGATCGACACTGACGACCTGCGGGCCATGATCAAGGCCGCCGGGCCGCCCGTCGTGGTCGAGACGCCTGGCGGGCCCAAGGCGATGGGCGAGGACGTGAAGTTCGTGCGTGAGGCTCTCAGCTAGCGCTCGCCTGGGCACGCCTGACGAGCGGCTAATTCGGGTTTTTACGGTTCAACGCCCCGCAGGCGCGGCCGATTACCTAATTCATGTCGGCCAGCTGGCTGTGCCGAGAGGACGTCGATCGTGAGCGCCTCCTCGACATGGAGGGGCGGCTCAAGCCCGTGCGCGCCGTCGCCATGGGCGTCCTCGCTCTCGCGCTCGTCGCGGGGGCGCCGTGGGTCGGGTGGTGGACGCTCCTCCCGCTCGTCTTCGCAGCCGGGCTCTTCGCGGTCGCCGACCGCATGCTGGAGCGAACCGAGCGGCCCGAATACGTGCTGTTCGCCGCCTGGGCGGGATCCGAGGTCACGATCGCGGCCGCCGTCGCGCTCACCGGCGGGCCGGAGGTCGCCACCCTCTCCTGGATCGCGATTCCCGTGGTCACGCTGAGTGCGCGGTTCTCGCTGCGAGGCGTGATCGTGGGCGTCGCCATCGCGGTCGCCTGCCTCCTGGCCGTCGCCTTCGGCACCGACGCGAGCGCGGTGATCGATCAGCCGCCACTCCTCATCGCGCCGTTCGCCCTGATCCTCGCGATCGCCGCCCTCTCCACCGCCCTGATGCGCTCGGATCTCCAGCACCGCGGCGAGGCGGTGATTGATCCGCTCACCGGGATGCTCAATCGCAACGCGCTCGCCAACCGCGTCTCCGAGCTCGCGCAGCAGTCCGAGATCACGGGCGAGCGGGTCGGCGTGATCGTCGGCGACCTCGACCACTTCAAGCGCATCAACGACTCTCTCGGCCACGCCGCCGGTGACGCGGTGCTCACCGACGTCGCCTACGTCCTACGCAAGCAGCTGCGGGCCTTCGACCTGGCCTATCGCATCGGCGGTGAGGAGTTCTTGGTCCTGGTTCCGGGCTCGGACCTCAAGGAGTCGAAGCGGCTCGCGGAGCTGCTCCGGCGGACGGTCGCGGCGTGCAGCTTCGGCGATGGCGCCCGACTCACGATGAGCTTCGGCGTCAGCAGCTCGCAGCCCGGCGAGACGTTCGACTACGAGCGCGTCTTCGCCGCCGCGGACGGGGCTCTCTACGAGGCCAAGTCGCTCGGCCGCAACCGCGTCTGCGCGGTGGAGCTCGGGGAGCGGCCGGCCGCCTCCTCCGCGACCGTGCAGGCGCCCAGGGCCGCGACCAGCACCGCGAGCTGAACCAACGCCGAGGTCTCGGTTCCGAGCGGAATCGTCGCGAGCGCCAGCAGCAGTGCGAGCGCGCGCCACGGCTTGAACGGGAGGCCGAGCACGGCGCGGAAAAGGGCGTGACCCGCGAGGTAGAGGGCGGTTCCGCCGCCGAGCTCGAGGGCCCGAGCGAGGCTGAGCTCGTCGAAGGCGTGTCCGATCGCCCGCTCGAGGCCGGCCGCGATGCAGACGATTCCCAGCAGCATCAGGAGGTGCGCCCAGTAGTAGGCGACGTTGGCTGCGTAGAACTCGCGCTTCGTGGGCGTCATGTCGCGGAGGGCCTGCTCGGCCTCCTGGTCGTCGCCCATGAAGTAGACCCACCAGAGCTCGGCGCTCAGGGTCAGCCCGAGGGCCGCGACCGCCAGCATCTGCCAGCTGATGTCGATGTTCGAGGCGCCGATCCCGACCGCCACCACCGACTCCCCGAGCGCGACCATCACCACCAGGCCGTGGCGCTCGACGAAGTGGGACGGGCGGAGCCAGCCCGCCTCCTCCGGAACCAGCCACGGCACGATCACGAAGACTGTGATCGCGAGGCTCCAGAGCACGTACTCCGCGACGCCGCCAATGATCGCCCCGACCAGGATGAGTGCGCCGGAGACGAGATTCATCCGCGCGAAGCTCCAGACGCCGGCCACGCTCCACCTCGCGGACTGCATGTAGAGCACCGTGTGGACCGCGATCACGACCAGATAGGCGCAGGCGAAGAGGACGCCGTTATCGCTGAAGGCGGTCGGGATCGCCAGGGAAATCGCGAAGAACGCGAGCATCCCGCCGAACAGCGGCAGCCGCAGCGCCGTGCGGTCCGGCGGCACGTTGTTGGTGAGCCACGCAAAGGCGCCGTACATCCACCAGATCGCGGTCAGCATCAGGACGACCTGAGCCAGCGCCTCGCCGTTCGGGTGCTCGACCAAGACGGCGGTCAGCTGCGTGATCGTGAAGACGAAGACGAGGTCGAAGAAGAGCTCGAGTGACGAGACGCGCAGCTCGTCCTCCCCGGTACGCGCGGACGACTCCACCATCCAAGCTTTGCAGGCGTCCCCTACCGCCTCGGCGCGGCCGGCTCCTCTTGCGCGAGCTCGCGCACCGCGCGAGGCAGTCTCGGAGCTGATCGGCCGGAGAGTTCGGTCCGGGTCCGCCTCTACTTTCAAAGAACTGATGACGGAACCCCTTTTCGACAACGGAAATGCCCCCGCGTCGCCGGCGGTGGCCCAAGCTCGCCTGCTCCGCGAGCTCTCCGACGGCGATCAGGTCAACGGGCCCTTCGTGGTCCGGGAGCGCGAACGCCGGCAGAAGCGCAACGGGGAGGACTTCCTCCGCGTGATCCTGGCGGACAAGACCGGAACCGTCCCGGCGATCGCCTGGGACGACGTCGCGGAGTGCTTCGAGTGCTGCGCGCCGGGCTCGATCGTCCTCGTCCGTGGCAGCTTCGGCGTCCACCCTCAGTTCGGCAAGCAGATCAAGCTCGCCGCCGTGCGACCCGCCGGCCCGGGCGAGTACGACGCCGAGCAGCTGGCCGAAGGACCGGCCCGCTCACCCGACCTGCTCGAGGCCGACCTCCGCGAGCTGATCTCCACGGTGCAGAACAACTCGCTGCGCGAGCTGCTGCAGCGCTTCTTCGGCGCGGACACAGAGGGCTGGAAGCGCTTCCGCGAGGCACCGGCGGCCAAGCACTATCACCAGGCCTACGCCGGGGGGCTGCTCGAGCACACGCTGTCGGTCGCCCAGGCCGTGAGCGCCGCCGCCAACTTCTTCCCCGGCATCGACCGTGAGATCGCGGTGACGGGGGCGCTGCTCCACGACATCGGCAAGACCGAGGCCTACAACGACGACCCGCTCGCGATCGAGCTGACCGACGCGGGCCGGCTCGAGTCGGAGATCCCGCTCGGCTACTACAAGGTCCGCCGCGAGATCGAGCGGATCGATGGCTTCGACCAGGACCTCGCACAGGCGATCCTTCACATCATCCTGTCGCACCACGGCCAACTCGAGCACGGCTCGCCGGTCGTGCCGGCCACCCGCGAGGCGACGCTCGTCCACGCGATCGACAACCTCGGGGGCAAGCTCGGCAGCTTCGACCGCCTGGAGAAGGAGCTCGCCGACGGCGAGAGCTGGTCCCGCTTCGACCGCGGCATCGACGGGTCCGCGTTCTTCGGCAGCCGCGCCGCCTAGCGGCCGGATAGCTTCCGCCGCGTGGAGATCGAGACCGGCAGGCACCTGCGGCAAACGCTGACGAGTCCGGTCGCCCTGATCGTGCAGCTGATCGTCGGTGGAGCCGCGGGCGCGGCCGCCGCGATTTCGGTGGGAGCGGTGGTCGGCGCGATCGCGGCCGCGGTCGTGGCGCTGATCTGGTTCCTGGTCGTGCTCGCCGTCGCCATGCAGCGGGCCCGCGGCGCCTTCTGCGCTATCCGCGGCGCGGGCCGCCGCCCCGGTCGATCAGCGTCACTCGCAGGACTTGGCCTTCTCCGACTTGATACCAAGGCACGCGTCCCGCCCGGCCTGACCCAGGAGACGGTCACGACCGGCCTGCCCATAGAGACGATCCGAGCCGGCACCACCCTTCAGTGTGTCCCTGCCGTCACCACCGCAGATCTTGTCGTTTCCCCCCAGGCCCTTGATGAGATCATCGCCGCCGAGGCCGACCATGATGTCGGCACCCGGCGTGCCGACCAGCCGGTCGTCTCCGAGACTGCCAACCAGCGCCTTGTCGGTGACCTTCTTGGCGCAACTCACCCGGGGCATGATGTCGAGGCTCCAGCCGCCGGCGAGCGTGCCCGACTGGCCGGCGGCGTCGTCGTATAGCCAGAGTCCCCAAGCCCCAACCGGCGGAATGCTCGCCTCGAACAGGTGCCCAGCTGTGTTGGGCTGAGGGGCCGGAGGTGGCGGAAAGGCATCCCCTGCCGAATAGGAGGCTGAGTAGCTGCCGCCGGTGCACGGCCCGAGCTTGGGCAGCTGGCCCGCGGCGTCGTCGAAGACGTAGGTCTGGCCAGTGAACTCGGCCCCTCCGCCACCACATCTCTCAGCCATCAGCAGGACGGTCGCACCTGACGGGCCCTGGAGCACGACCTTGACGTCCCACGGGTAGTCATGGAAGAGCCCGTGCAGGCTCACTCGGACCTTCCACGGCTGCGCGTTCGGGATGCCTGAGACGTTGATCAACGACGGCGCCGGATTCGCGAATCCGGGCCCCGTTCCGGAGGCGGGAATCACGATAGGCGTCGGATTCGAGTAGTTCACCGCGCCGGCGGCCGGGACCAGCGCGAAGCCGAACGCAACAGCGCAAAGCCCCACAATCCGAATCCGCATCTCGCTCCCCTCGTCGAAGCTGATCGAAGTCTCACACGCCCGCGCAAATTGCGCAAATGCGTCTCTGATCCGTAATTGCTGCGGATTGGGCGGCGCAGGCCCGCGTCTATGCTGACTCGCGGATGGCAAAGGACACCGAGAAGCTGATCCGCCAGCTCTCGCTGATCTCCTATCTGATGGCCCAAGGGAGGCCGACCTCGGCGCTTGAGATCAAGCGCGAGGTGGAGGGATACAGCGACATGAACGACGACGCCTTCGCGCGGCGGTTCTACGCCGACCGTGCGGAGCTCGAGAGCCTCGGGATCACGCTGCAGGTGGAGAAGCCGGGCGAGAGCCTCCAGGGCTATGAGTCCGAGCTCTACTCGCTGCCGCCGGAGAATTACTACCTGCCGGAGATCCGCTTCGGCGACGACGAGCTGGCGGCGCTCCAGACCGCCCTTCAACTTCTAGACGGCGAGTTCGCCTACGCGGAACCGCTGCGGCTTGCGCTGCAGCAGGTCTCGTGGGGGCGGCCGTCCCCACTGACCGCCCCGGAGCACTCGAGTGTTGAGGTGCGAATGACGGCCAAGGCCGATGGCGCCGAGGTCTCCCAGCGCCTCTCCAAGATCGAGACTGCGATCTCCCGGCGCAAAACGATCGAGTTCACGTACTACACGATCGAACGCGACTCCCAGGAGAAGCGCAAGGTGGACCCCTACCACCTCGTCTACCGGGGCGGTCAGTTCTACTTGATCGGCCACAGCCACGAGCGTGATGCGGTCCGCGTCTTCCGCCTCTCGCGCATCCGGGGCAAGGTCTCCTACGCCTCGAAGGCGGAGCACGACTTTGCGCCGCCGGAGGACTTCGACCGCCGTGACTACGCGCGGCGGGCCGAGTGGCAGCTCGGCGAGATCGAGGGGACGGCGAAGATCTTCCTCAAGGAGAGGATCGCCTGGCTGGTGGAGCGTGACTTCGGGATGTATGGGACCTTCCGGAACCCGGGTCGGGGCGACGGCTCGCCGGGGAAGGGGCGAATCTTCGAGACCGAGTACGCCTCCAGCCGGCAGATGGTCGCCTGGGTCCTGCACTGGCGCCAGAACGCGACGGTGCTCGACCCGCCGGAGCTCGCCGAGGAGGTCGCCGAGCGGCTCGAGCAGCTCACCGAGCGCCACCGCGGCGACTTCGAGCCGGCGGCCACCATCCGCACCGTTCCCCCCGCCCCGCGCTCGACCCGCTCCAACGGCCGCTCCGAGTCCTCGATCCGGCCGGAGCGCTTCGCGCGCCTGGTCACGTTGGCCGGGATGCTGATCGAATCCGCCAAGGGTGAGGCGCGGTTACCGGTCTCCGACGTCAAGGACCGGCTCCACGTCACCGAGGAGGAGCTCCGCGACGACATCGACCTGCTCAACGTCGTCAACTTCGGCGGCGGCACCTACGTGCTCTACGCCGAGCTGCAGGGCGATGAGATCGAGGTCGACGCCGAGCCCTACGGCGACAACTTCGCCCGTCCCGCCCGCCTGCTGCCGCTCGAGGCGAAGGCCCTGGTCGCGGCCATCGACCTGTTCGGCGACCACCTCCCCCAGAGCGGCCTGGTCAGCGCGAGGAAGAAGATCGTGACGGCTCTCGGCCACGACCCCTCCGAGGAGGGGCTCGAGATCGCCAGCTCGGGCGGCGACGACTCCGACGTCGCCCGCAAGGTGAACAAGGCGATCGAGGGTCGCCGCGTGCTCTCGATCCACTACTACAAGGAGAACGAGGACGAGTTCACCAAGCGCGAGATCGAGCCCTACCGCCTGGCCAACGGCCCGGAGGGCTGGTACGTCGCCTCCTACGACCGCCGTCGCGAGGACGTCCGCCACTTCCGCCTCGACCGGATCAAGGAGGCCGAGATCTCGAAGGAGAAGTTCGAGCCGCGGCCGGAGGTCGAGGAGATCGCCGCGATCGAGGGCACCTGGCTATCCGGCGAGAACGTCCCGGCCGCCGACGTCGCCCGCGTCTGGGTCTCGCCCGAGCGGGCCCGCTGGGCGGCCGAAGAGCACACCGTCACCGAGGAGCTCTCAGACGGCGCCGTCGTGATCGAGGTTCCCTACGGCTCGACCGACTGGCTGCTCCGCGAGATCCTCAAGGGCGCCGGCGAGTTCGTCGTGCTCGAGCCGGAGTCCGCGCGCGAGGCGATCGCCGACGAGATCGCCGTCGACGCCGGCGCCACCGCGGTCAAAGCCGCCTAGCTAACCCGCCGCGTAGCGGTGGTGGATGGCGAGTGAGTTGCCGTCCGGATCCTGGAAGATCGCCTGCTTGCAGACCCCGCTGTCGATCACGTCGGTGACGAACTCGACGCCGCGGGACTCGAGCTCCTCCTTAGCGGCCTCGAAGTCGTCGACGTGGAACTCGAGCGGCGTCCTGTTCGGGCTGAACTCGACGTTGAACGCATCGACCTGCATCAGTGCGATCGTCACGGTCCCGGTCTCGAATTCGTAAGCGGGCATCTCGCCCCACTGCTTGCCAAACGGCAGGCCCAGCACCTCTCCGTAGAACTTCTTCGCCGCCTCCGCGTCCTTGGTCGGGAACGCGATGAAGTCGACGCCGTTGATCAGTTGTCCGTTGGTTGCCATGTCCTCACCTTCGCAGATCCCTAGGGGTAGCCGGCGTGCGCCGCCGGGGCGTCGTAGGCGAGCACCCGGCCGGTGCGCGGCTCCTTGAACATCCCTTCCGGTCCGTTCCACTCCGCCACGTTCAGGAACAGCGTCTGTCCGTCCTCACCGCCGAGCATGCACGCGAAGCAGAACCGGTCGAGCTCGATCGTCTCGAGGATCTCGCCGCCCTCGCGGACCCGCACGCAGGACTGGAACTTGGGGCACCAGACGGCGCCCTCGGCGTCGATGCAGATGCCGTCGCCACCCTCGCCGAGGTCGGCCCAGACGCGCCGGTTGGCGAGATCGCCGTTCTCCTCGATGTCGAAGGCGGTGAGCCTGCCCTCGTAGGACTCGGCGATGATCAGCGTCGAGCCGTCCGGGGTGATCGCCATCCCGTTCGGGAAGGCGAGGCCATCGGCAACCTGGCGGCTCGCACCGTCCGGCGTCACCATCGCGATCAGTCCCGGCTTCGGGTCCTCGCCGCCCATCAGGTCGAAATCGATGTTGTTGACGTAGGCATTGCCGCGGGCGTCCACCACGATCTCGTTCCAGCCGTGTTCGGACAAATGGCTTAGGTCGACGTGGGTCACCAGCGATCCATCCGCCTCCATCCGCAGCAGCTCCTGGCCGGCCGTGATCAACAGCGGTCCGTCCGGGAGCCAGTCGATAGAGAAGGGAAGGGCGTCGACATGAGCCGTCACCTCGCGCTCGCCGCTCCCGGAGAGGGCGATCACCTCGTGGGCCACCCAATCCGAGAACCAGAGCCGGCCCTCGTGCCAGCGAGGCGACTCGCCCAGGCCGATGCCCTCCATCAGGACTCGGGTGCCGGCCTGGGCGACCATTACGACCCGCCTCCGGCAGCGGCGTAGCGCAGGGAGCCCGGCGTATCGAGCAGCTCACCGGTCTCGAGCAGCGTCTTGAGGCCGGAGAGGATCATCGGCCAGCCGCCGTAGAGCTCACCGCTGGCGTCGATCGGGAGCTGGTCGTGGATCACGGTGAGCTGGCAGGAGTCCGCGACCTTGCGGATCTCCCAGGTGACCCTCGATGGACCCACCGCCTTCACCTCGTCGCTCCACAGGGCGGTGAAGGTCTGGACCAGCCGGTTGGGCGGGTCGACCTCCACGTTCTCTCCCTCGGCGATGTCGATCACGCCGGGAACGGCCGCGCGGTACTCGGAGCCGGGCGTCCAGTCGGAGTGTGTCTCGACGCCGAAGCTGTACTTCGCCCTCATCTCGGGATCCGTGATGGCCTCCCAGAGGCGCTCGGGCGTCGTCTTGATGTAGATCTCGAACACGGCCATGCCGCCCTCACCCTCCGGGTTGGGCGCGAGCTGCAGCCGGTGGGGAACATCGAATTCCTCAGGCAACGTCTTCCTCCTCGAGTTCGCGCTTGATGCCCGTCAAGGTCGCGGCGATGGGCTCGGCGTACTTGCTGACCCACCGCTCGTAGACGAGCCGGATGGGGACGGGGTTCAGGAAGTGGAGCTTCTCGCGGCCGCGGCGACGGGTGACCACGAGGTTCGCCTCCTCGAGCACGCGCAGGTGCTTCATCACGCCGAAGCGGGTCATCGGCAGTTCGCGCTCGAGCTCGCTCAGGCTGAGCCCGTCGTGCTCGTACAGCCGATCGAGCAGCTGCCGCCGTGTCGGGTCGCTCAGTGCCCTGAACACCTCGTCCATGGCGCTGAGTATAGGTGACCTTTTGGTCACATATCAACCTCATCAAACGGGTCGCGCTGGCGCGCGCCCTCGCATAATTGCCCAGCGATGACCGTCGACGTGGAGCGGCTCACCGCCCCCAACCCCGGGCCCATGACGCTCGAGGGGACCAACACCTATGTGGTCGGCCGCGACCCGGCCGTCGTGATCGACCCCGGGCCTGATGACGCGGGACACATCGAGGCGGTTCGGCGCGAGGCGGGGACGCGCGGCGGGATCGGCACGGTCCTGCTGACCCATGACGACGCGGACCACCTCGCCGGAGTGGAGCTGCTCGGGATCGAGCCGGCCCGCCCCGCCGATGGCGAGGGCATTGCGGGACTCACGGCGGTCGCGACGCCGGGACATGCTGCCGAGCACCTCTCCTTCCTGCTGCCCGACGACGATGGGCGATTTGCCTGCTTCTGTGGCGATCTGATCCTCGGGGAGGGCTCGACGATCGTCGGCCCGCGCCGGCTCGGCGGCTCGCTGGCCGACTACATGCACTCGCTCGAACGCCTTCGGGAGCTCGACCTGACCATCCTCTACCCAGGCCACGGGCCGGAGGTCCGCGATCCCAGGGCGAAGATCGAGGAGTACGTCGAGCACCGGATGATGCGCGAGCGGCGACTCCTCGCCGCCCTCGAGCGCGGCGAGCGCTCCCGAGGAGCGCTGCTCGCCGAGGTCTGGGACGACGTGCCGGATCAGCTCCGCCCCGCGGCCGCGATCGCGATGGAGGCGCACCTCGAGAAGCTCGAGGAAGAGGGACGCCTCCCGCCTGATATCAAGGACTGATGGGCTTCGACCTAGGGCGACTGCTCCGCGGGGGCGCCAAGGGCATGGGCATCGGCTCCGCACTCTTCGGCGCGACGGCCGGAGGCCTTTGGTGGCAGCTCTTCCGACGGCCGCTTCCCAAGACAGCGGGGAATCTCACCGTCCGGGGCCTGGACGAGCGGATCGAGATCGTCCGCGATCGCTGGGGCATGCCGACGGTCCGCGCGAACACCGCCGCCGACCTCTGGTTCGGCCAGGGCTTCTGCCATGGGCAGGACCGCCTCTGGCAGTGCGAGGTCAACCGCCGCATCTGCTCCGGGCGGATCTCGGAGGTCGCCGGACGACGGGCGCTGCCGGTCGACCGCCTGATGCGAACCCTCGGGCTGCGACGGGTCGCGCTCCGCGAGGAGGCCGAGCTCGACGGCGATCTCCGGGTGCTGCTCGACGCCTACTGCGCCGGCCTCAACGAGGCTGCCCGGCTTGCTCCGGCGCCGCCTGCCGAATTCCAGCTGCTGCGCCTGCGCTGGGAGCCGTGGCGGCCTGCCGACCTGCTGGCGGGCGGCAAGCTGCTCTCCTTCGGGCTCTCGACCAACTGGGAGCGGGAGCTCTTGCGCGCCGACCTGGTCCGCGAGCTGGGCGAGGAGAAGGCGGCGCGCATCGACCCCACTTATCCGAAGGGAAACCCGGTCGTCCTGCACCCCGGACGCGGGTTCGAGGGCGACGGCCTCGGACTCGCCGAGCAGATCGGTCGCGTCCGCGACCAGATCGGCCTGGCGGCCGCCGCGAGCGGCTCGAACAACTGGGCGGTCAGCCCCTCGCGCTCCGCCACCGGCGGGGCGCTGCTGGCAGGCGACCCGCATCTGCCGAGCGGAATGCCCGGCGTCTGGTACCAGGTCGCGCTTCAGCTGAACGGCCGAACGGCACGCGGCGCCTCGATCCCCGGCCTCCCCGGGATCTCGCTCGGTCAGAACGACGACGTGGCCTGGGCGTTCACGAACGTGATGGCCGACGTCGAGGATCTCTTCGTCGAGCGGATCGAGGACCAGAGCTACGAGTTCCAGGGCGAGCTGCGCCCCCTCGAGATCATCGAGGAGGTGATCGCGATCCGCGGCGAGGAGCAGGCCGAGCGTCACGAGGTCCGGATCACCCACCATGGCCCGATCGTCAACTCCGCTCTCGGGGCCGACGACGAGCAGCCCCTCGCGCTGCGCTGGGCCGCCCTCGATGAGCCGGCGATCTCGCATGCGCATGTCGGGGTGCTCGACCCCCGCAGCGGGCCGGAACTGGTCGACATGCTGAGCACGGTGACGATGCCGGTCTCCAACCTCGTCTGGGCCGACCGGCACGGGTCCATCGGCTACAAGATGATGGGCCGGATCCCGAGGCGAAAGGGCGACTGCCCCGACCTGCCGAAGCCGGGCTGGACGGGAGAGTTCGAGTGGGACGGCTGGGTCCCCTACGAGGAGCTGCCCGAGCTGGTCGACCCGCCGGAGGGATTCATCGTGACTGCCAACAACCGGGTCGTCGACGACGGCTATCGCCACCACATCACCAGCGACTGGCTCGACGGCTACCGGGCGGCGCGGATCGAGCATCTTCTCACCGAGACCGACGAGCACGACCTCGACGACTTCCGCCGGATGCAGACCGACCTCTACTCGATCCCCGGCGACGAGGTGGTCCACCGGCTCGCCCGGCTCGAGCCCGGCAGCCAGCGCGAGATCCGCGCGATCGAGCGACTGAAGAGCTGGGACCGGACGCTGGGCCCGAACACTGTGGCCGGGACCATCTACCAGGCCTTCCTGCGCCGGCTCGCGCGCGAGTTCACCCGCGCGGCGATCGGCGATCGCGATCTCGCCGAGCGCTATCTCGATCGCGCCGACAACGGCTTTATCGCCCACGTCACCTCGCCCTGGCGGTGGCATTCGCATCTGCTCTCGCTCTGGGAGGAGGGAGACGACGAGCTGATCGGCGGCTCCTGGGACGAGCTCGTCCTCGAGGCCCTGCGCGGGGCGCTCGACGACCTCGAGGAGCGCTTCGGGCCGGATCCACAGGGTTGGCGATGGGGTCACGTCCACGCCCTGCGCTTCCCCCACGCCCTCGGCGGAGGCCATCCCGTCGCCGAGCGGATCTTCAACCGCACACTGCATCCCGGCGGAGCCCAGGAGACGGTCGCGCAGATCGCCTACGACCCGAACCATCCCTACGAGGCGATCTGGGCGCCGAGCTGGCGGATGGTGGCCGATCCGGCAGCGCCGGAGCGCTCTCGGTGGCAGGCCTTCACGGGCCAGTCGGGCCACGCCTGGAGCCGCCACTACGACGACCTGCAGCCTCGGTGGTCCGCCGGCGAGATGCAGCCGATTGCCGGTGAGGGCCCCTTCAGGAACCTTCAGCTCAGCCCGCACGGCGGCTGATGCCCTCTCGCCGCGACCAGATCAAGCTCACCCAGGAGGAGCAGCGCGACCTGATCGAGGGCGAGCGCATCGTGGTCGTCTCGTCGATCGGGCCCCGCGGCTGGCCCCACGTGATGCCGCTGTGGTACGTCCCGCGCGACGGCGAGATCTGGATCTGGACTTACGCCAAGTCCCAGAAGGTGAGGAACCTCGAGCGCGACCCGCGCGCCACGCTGCTGATCGAGACCGGCCACGAGTACAACGAGCTCCGCGGCGTGCAGATCGAGGCGGAGGCCGAGGTGATCCGCGACGTAGACCAGATCGTCGACTTCGCCAAGGAGCTCACCGTCCGCTACAGCGAGGGGATCGAGTCCGTGGAGGGGGATGCCGCGGCCGGACTGCTGGCGCAGGCGCCGAAGCGGGTCGCGATCCACTTTCACCCCAAGCGCGTCGCGTCCTGGGACCACAGCAAGCTCGGCGGCACCTATTGAAACGGGTTGCTCCTCGGCTTCGCCTGCGGAGCACCCTCGCCTATACCTAGTTCCTGGGCGTTTTCATGCAGGCCCCCTCAATTTCGAGGAGGTTTTCACCTGGAAAGTGGGAGAATCCCGCGCAGACTTTTGATGGACGCAAGGTTTCATGACCTTAGGAGAGGGACTCGATGCGACGGATCGCGATAGCTCTGACGGTGATGGGGACGATGCTGCTGGGCGCGGGCAGCGCTCATGCGGCCCTCCTGACGGAAAACGGCGGAATCATCTTCTACGTCGCCGATCAGGGGGAGAAGAACGACGTCGAGGTCTCAACCACCCTGCTTCTCGGCCAGCCCGTCTACACGTTCAAGGACGCGGACGCCAACCCGATCCGCACGGTGGGCGAGCGCTGCG
This sequence comes from Actinomycetota bacterium, assembly GCA_046731495.1. Classification (GTDB taxonomy): domain Bacteria; phylum Actinomycetota; class Thermoleophilia; order Solirubrobacterales; family 70-9; genus DASUPK01. Next base: position 22,722 of record JBKPLC010000084.1, read on the forward strand.
AGCTGGTCAACGGCGTCGGCATGTGCCGGCAGGACCTTGCCGGCAGCATGGTGATCAACGTCCGCGACCGCGACGACACCGCTCAGGTCTCCGAAGTCATCGGCATCGGCGCCCTGATGATCGGCGGGCGCGGGGTCGACGTGCTGTTTGGGGGAGGCGGTGGCGACATCCTGAAGGGCAACGACGGCCGGGATTCGCTGCGAGGGCGGCAAGGCGTGGACACCTACAAGGGTGGCCGCGGCCGCGACACGCTGCAGACGCTCGACGGGATCCGCGACGCCTTCATCTCCTGTGGCGACGGCAGCATGGACGTGCTCCGCAAGGACGCTAAGGATCCGCGCGGTCATCACTGCGAGTTCTCGAACCACAAGAATCCGAGCAAGCCGCACTAGCGGCCACCAGGCCGCTCCATTCTGAGCGAGGGGCGTAGCCCCGAGGGTTCCCGATAGTGGGACGCGGCTCCGGCTAAGGATCCGGCGAGCCTGCCCCGCGATTCGTCCTCGTCACCGTCATCGTCCACGGGTCTTCACCTCTCATCGGCCTCGATTGCCACTGCGTACGGGTCTAACCCCTGTCGGGGTATGGGTCGTCCGCCGCGTCGCCCCCGGTAACCGGGTACCAGGAGTTGTTGTTGCACCGGGCGCACGGAGGCAGGCTCTTGACGGAGCCAACCGTGATCTCATTGCTGCACTCCGTGCAGCGATAGGTCCCGGCAGAGACATCGCTTCCAGCGGGAATCTGCTCTTCTTGCTGACCTCGGAGAAAGTCGAGTAATCCCATTGCCATTCCTTCCCTGGTGGCTTGAACCGTTCGTGGAGAGCGAGCCTTCCCCATGTCAGGAGGCGGAAACCTGCCGGTAGGGGCACTTCCACCATCCCCGAGCTACTGGCCCGCATGGCGAGGTTGCTGGACCCTCGCTCACTGGCCGCGTCGTCGTAACATGGCGGCGTGGCATCGCAGCGCGAGGAGCGGCTAGCACAGAACGAGGCGATGTTCCGCGAGGCCAACCAGCGGGCCCACGCCTGGGACGAGCGCCATTTGGACAGGGAGATCGAGCTGTACTTCTGCGAGTGCGCGAAGCCCGTCTGCCGAGAGAAGGTCAGCCTGAGTGACGCCGATTACGAGCGGGTGCGCTCGGATCCGCGGCGCTTCGTGATCGTCTCCGGCCATGAGCTGCCGGAGGTGGAGACGGTGATCGAGCAACACGAGGGCTGGGCGATCGTCGAGAAGGAGCCCGAGGTGACCGACGTCGCTGCCGGGCGCGACCCGCGCGGCGACGGCTGAGTTTTACGCGGCCCGGACCTGCCCCCGTCCGCCCGGCTCAACTGCCCGCGGCCTAGTCGCCCATCGAAATCGGCCCGAACAAATAACGCAACGGGGAACGAGCTTGGTAGCGGCGGCGAAACCAAGGCGTCGAAGACCACCGGAGAGCCGACCGCGGACCTCGAGGTCAGCGAGAGCGATTTCAAGATCGACCCCAAGGACGGGGAGGTCGACGAGGCGGGCACGATCGTGCTCCAGGTCGCGAATACTGGCAAGACGACGCACCAGCTCTCGATCGCTCGAGGCCCAGGGGAGATTCCGCGAACCACCGACACAATCGAACCCGGCGAGGACGAACTCTTTACCGTCGAGCTCGACCCCGGGAAATACATCTGGTACTGCCCGGTCGACAACCATCGTGAGCTGGGGATGGAGGGCACGCTCACGGTTGGCGGCGGTGGCGACGGCGGCGCGGCGACAGGCGAGGACGAGACCGAGACCGAGGGCGGCGACGACTCAGGCGGGGGCGGCTCCGGGTACTAGCGGGCCCGTTTCGCGAGCACGGGAATTGGCTCGCTAAACAGGTCCGACAAATAACGCGACGGCGAGCGGTTACGTGGGCGGCCGCTTGTGGCCGCGATCTGATGGCGAAGCCGCTGTAGCCTCCGCCGCGAGATGGAAGCGCTGAAGGGGCTGATCCTGTCAGGGGGCGCCGGGACCCGCCTGCGCCCGATCACGCACACCTCGGCGAAGCAGCTGGTGCCGGTGGCGAACAAGCCGGTGCTCTTCTACGGAATCGAGGCGCTGGTGGAGGCTGGAATCACGGAGATCGGCGTGATCATCGCTCCCGAGACGGGCGCGGAGATCAAGGAGGCTGCCGGCGACGGGTCGGCCTTCGGGGCGTCGATCACCTACATCGAGCAGGAGGCGCCGCTCGGCCTCGCCCACGCCCTGCTCACGGCCGAGGGGTACCTCGGTCAGAGCCCATTCGTCATGTACCTCGGCGACAACCTGCTGCGCGACGGCATCGTCGAGCTGGTCGAGGTCTTCCGCCGCAATGAGCCGGACGCCCTGATCCTGCTCACCTCGGTTGACGATCCCTCCTCCTACGGCGTCGCCGAGCTGAACGGCGACCGGGTTGTGCGGCTGATCGAGAAGCCGAAGGACCCACCCAGCGACCTCGCGCTGGTCGGCGTGTACATGTTCACCCCGTCGATCTTCGAGGCCGCACACTCGATCAAGCCCTCCGCTCGAGGCGAGCTCGAGATCACCGACGCGATCGACGCGTTGATCGAGTCGGACCGGCGCGTCGAGCCACACATCGTCAAGGGCTGGTGGAAGGACACCGGGAGGCTGGAGGACATGCTCGAGGCGAACCGCCTGGTGCTCGAGGACATCGAGCAGCGGATCGACGGTGAGCTCGACGCGAACTCGCGCGTGGAGGGCAAGGTCGTGCTCGAGGAGGGCGCGAACCTCGAGCGGACCGTGGTGCGCGGTCCCGCGATCATCGGCGCCGGGGCCCGGATCTCGGATGCCTACATCGGCCCCTATACCGCGATCGGCCGGGACGTGGTGATCACCGGCTCCGAGGTCGAGCACTCGATCGTCCTGTCCGGCTCGAGCATCCGGGACCTGCACGCGCGCATGGAGGCCAGTTTGCTCGGCAAGAACGTGAGCCTCTCCCGCAGCGAGGGAATGCCGAAGACGCTGCGCTTTCTGGTCGGCGACAACGCCAGTATTTCCATCCCATGAGGGTGCTGGTCACCGGAGCCGGAGGGATGCTGGGGCAGGACGTCGTCCGCCTGGCGGAGGACATGCGCCACCAGGTCGCGGCGCTCACGCACGACGACCTCGACGTGACCGACCCGGCCCGCGTGGAGCGCATCATCACCCGCGAGCGGCCCGGCGCGGTGATCAACTGCGCCGCCTGGACCAACGTCGACGGCGCCGAGGAGTCAGAGCACGACGCCTCGCTGGTGAACGCTCAGGGCGCCGGCTTCATCGCGGACGCGGCCGCAAAGGTCTACGCCAAGGTCATCTACCCCTCCACCGACTACGTCTTCAACGGCGAGGGCGGCCCGTACGGGGAATCCGACGATCCCGACCCGATCAACGCCTACGGGCGCACCAAGCTGGCGGGCGAGCGTGCCACCGCCCTCGTCAACGGGCAGAGCTTCATCGTCCGCACCTCCTGGCTGTTCGGTCCGCATGGCGGCAACTTCGTCGAGACGATGCTGCGGCTGGGCCAGGGCGGCGGGCCGGTCGTGGTCGTCCATGACCAGGTCGGCGCGCCGACCTACACGGGCCACCTCGCCGTCGGCCTGCTCCGTCTCGTCGACAGCGCGGCTTACGGCATCCACCACATGGCGGGCGAGGGCAGCTGCTCCTGGTACGAGTTCGCGATGGAGATCTTCCGTCAGGCCGAGGTCGTGACGCGCGTGATGGCCACGACCACCGACATGATGGAGCGACCGGCGAAGCGACCGGCCAACTCCGTCCTGATCAGCCGCCGCTCGGCCCCGATCAAGCTGCCGCCCTGGCAGAGGGGACTCTCCGACTACCTGGCGCGGCGTGGGCAGGTCGAGGCGCCCCGGCGTCAGCGCTCAAGCGCCTCGCGACGCCAGCCCGTGCTCGACTGGACGCGCCGCGAGCGTGAGGAACGCCAGGCGGACGGCGAGGAGATCACCGGCGAGAACGAGATCCCCGCGAGCACCGAGGCCGGGCCGGCCGGAGAGGGCCAGGACGCGGCGTGAAGCTCCTGGTCGCCGGCGGGGCCGGCTTCATCGGCTCCAACTACGTGCGCCAGCGGCTCGAGGCGAACCCCGATGACAGCGTGGCCGTCCTCGACAAGCTCACCTACGCCGGCCGCCGGGAGAACCTCGCCGACCTCGACGAGTCCCGTTTCGAGCTGATCGAGGCCGACATCGCCGATCGCGACGCCGCCCGCGCGGCCGTCGAGGGCTCCGACGCCGTGCTCAACTTCGCGGCGGAGTCCCACGTCGACCGCTCGATCGAGGAGCCCGGCGAGTTCATCTCGACGGACGTCTACGGCACCTATGTGCTGCTCGAGGCGGCCCGGGACGCCGGCGTCCGGCATCTGCAGGTCTCGACGGACGAGGTCTACGGCGACTTCGAGATGGGGACGGCGACCGAGGAGTCGCCGCTCAACCCCTCCTCCCCCTACTCGGCCTCAAAGGCCGGTGGCGACCTGCTCGTCTCCGCCTTCGCGCGCACCTACGGCGCGGAGGCGCTGATCATCCGAGCCTCCAACAACTACGGGCCGCGCCAGCACCCGGAGAAGCTGATCCCGCTCAGCATCCTGAACGCGCTCGCCGGTGATCCGCTGCCCGTCTACGGCGACGGCATGCAGGTGCGCAACTGGCTCTACGTCGAGGATTGCTGCGCCGCCGTCGACACCGTCCTCGAGCGCGGCGAGCCCGGCCAGGTCTACAACGTGGGCGGCCCGGACGAGCTGCCCAACCTCGAGATCGTCCGCCGGATCCTGGCGCTTACCGACCGCGACGAGTCCCTGATCGAATACGTGAAGGACCGCCCCGGCCACGACCGGCGCTACTCGCTCTCGGCGGCGCGCCTGGAGGCCCTGGGCTGGCAGGCCGCCGTTCGCTTCGACGAGGGAATCGAGCGAACCGTCACCTGGTACCGCGAGAACGAGTGGTGGTGGGAGCCGATCCGCTCCGGCGAGTACCGCGACTACTACGAGCGCCAGTACGGCAAGGCGCTCAAATGAGCCGCTTCCGGCGCCTACCCACCGAGATGGAGGAGGTCGCGCTGATCGAGCCGACCATCCACGGAGACGAGCGCGGCTTCTTCGTCGAGACCTTCCGCGCCAACGATCTCGCCGAGCTCGGCATCGGGCTGGAGTTCGTGCAGGAGAACCACAGCCGCTCCGGCGCCCGGGTGCTGCGCGGCATCCACGTCCAGCCCGGCCAGGCCAAGTTGGTGCGCTGCGCCCGCGGCAGGATCTTCGACGTCGCCGTCGACCTGCGCCCGGACTCCCCCACGTACAGGCGCTGGGAGGGCTACGAGCTCGACGACGTCGACCACCGCCAGCTCCTCATTCCGGATGGCTTCGGGCATGGCTTCTGCGTCCTCTCCGGCACCGCCGACGTGATCTACCGGGTGTCGAGCTACTTCGACCCGCAGCTCGAATGGGGCGTCGCCTGGGACGACCCCGAGGTCGCGGTGGACTGGCCGGTCCGCGACCCGGTCCTCTCCGAGCGCGACCGCAGCGCTCCCAGCCTCGCCGAGTTGAGCGCTTCCGGATCTCACCGATGAGTTTCGGCGTGCAAACCCGTCTTATGTGACCAGGGTCCGCACGTTTGAAGAAGACGCCCGAATACTCAGATTGCTAGAAACGAAACTGCAAGCTTCGTGAGCTCAGCCAGGAGCTCAACAGGAAGGGGGAAGTCCGGATGACCCGTCGCCTAGCCCGTCTCGCCGACATCGCCTACCGGCGCCGCGGCCGAGTGGTTCTGCTCTGGATCGCAGCCCTGGTTGTGATCATCGGGGTGGGATCCGCACTCGCCGGCGAGTTTTCGGCGGACTACGACACGCCCGGTTCGGAGTCGAAAGCGGCGAGCGACATCACGGAGCAGCGCTTCGGTGGCTACTCGGGACAGGAGATCTATGTCGTCGCCAAGGACCCCGCCGGATTTGGAGGCGTGGCAGGGGCCGAGCAGCGCCTGCAGCCGTTCCTCAGCGAAGCCGAGAAGGTCAACAACATAACCCCCCATACCCCGGTCCGAGTTTCGGACAACGGCCAGATCGCGGCCACCACGCTCCCGATGACGGTTCCCGGCTGGGACTTCAAGGACGATGACGCCAGGAAGATCGTCGACGCGGCAGAGGACAACGACGGCAACGGACTGCAGATCGAGCTCGGCGGAGATCCCATCTACTCGGTCCAGAGCCAGTCGAGCCCTGAGGGCTACGGCTTCCTAGGCGCGGCGATCGTCCTGCTGATCGCGTTCGGCTCGCTCGTCGCGGCCGGACTGCCGCTGGGCATCGCCCTGGTCGGCCTCGGGATCTCATCCGCAGGCCTGATTCCTCTGCTCTCCAACGTGATCGACGTGCCGGACTGGACTACGGCGGTCTCTGGCCTGATCGGGATCGGAGTGGGCATCGACTACGCGCTGCTCGTCCTCACTCGCTTCCGCTCCGCCATGCGCGACGGGAAGGACCGCCACGACGCCGTCGTGGAGGCGGTCACGACCGCCGGTCGCAGCGTGATCATCGCCGGTTGCACGGTGGTGATCGCGGTGCTCGGGCTGATGCTGACCGGACTGAGCTACATGTACGGGGTCGCGATCGCGACGGCCCTTGCGGTGCTCACCGTGATGCTCGCATCGATCACGCTGCTGCCCGCCTTCCTTTCCTATCTCGGACCGAGGGTGGACAAGCTCCGGATCCCGCTGCTCGGCCGTGCCCTGCGGCCCGATCGGCAGTCCACGGGTGATTCCCCGGCGGCGCGCTGGAGTCATGTCGTGCAGCGACGGCCATGGCCATTCGCCATCGGATCGCTGCTCATCCTGCTCGCGCTGGCGGCGCCGGCGCTCGGCATGCGCCTCGGCTTCCCGGACGCGGGCAACGACCCGCCCGACAGCCTGACCCGTCAGGCCTATGACCTGAACACCGAGGGGTTCGGACCCGGCACGAACGGCCCGATCCAGATCGCCGCGGCGATCCCGCCCTCGGTTGAAGGGACCGGCGGATCGGGTGGGGGTTCGAACGGGTCTCAGGCGAAGGCCCAGATGGACGCCTTCGCGAACACGCTGCGGAGCACTCCGGGTGTGGCGTTCGTCACGCCGCCCCGGATCAACCAGGCTGGTGACGCGGCGCTGATCACGGCGATCCCGACGACCTCGCCGCAGGACCAGGCCACGGAGGACCTTGTCAACCACCTGCGCGATGACGTCGTGCCCTCGCAGTTCGAGGGCACCGGGATCGACGTCCAGATCGGCGGCGTGACGGCGGCGCTCGAGGATCAGTCGGAGTACATGAAGGACCGGCTGCCCATCTTCATCATCGGCGTGGTCGGCCTCTCGTTCCTGCTCTTGCTGATCGCGTTCCACTCGCCGCTGATCTCGTTGAAGGCCGGGATCATGAACCTGCTCTCGGTGTGCGCCGCCTACGGCGTGATGACCCTCGCCGCAAACGGCGGCGGGCTCAGCAACCTGATCGGGATCGACCACGAGGTCCCGATCGCGCCGTTCATGCCGGTGATGATGTTCGCGATCCTCTTCGGACTCTCGATGGACTACGAGGTCTTCCTGATCTCGCGGATCCGAGAGGAATATCTGAAGGACGGCAATACGAGCCGGGCGGTGGCCGACGGACTGGCCAAGACGGCGAGGGTGATCACCGCGGCTGCGGCGATCATGGTCGTCGTCTTCCTCTCCTTCGTCACCTCGCAGGAGGTCTTCCTGAAGCTGTTCGGAATCGGCCTCGCCGTGGCGGTCTTCCTCGACGCGACGATCGTCCGGTTGGTCCTCGTGCCGGCCGTGATGCAGCTGCTCGGCAAGTGGAACTGGTGGATCCCGAACTGGCTGGAGCGGATCCTGCCGCGGCTCGACGTGGAGCGCCGGGTCGCCCCAGCGGGGGCCGAGGGCCAGCCCTAGCCGGACAACCGGCTGAGGTACTCGAGCTCCCGCTCGAGCATCAGCCGGGCCGCCTCTTCGTCGTAATTCGGTCCATCCGGATCGGCGAAGAGGTGGCCGCTGCCCGGGTAGCTGAAGACCTCGGCTGCCTCGCCCGCTGAAGCTCGGAGGCCCTCGACGCCCTCGTCTGACATCTCGGGGTCATCGTCCTTCTTGTGGAGCTGGGCGGTGAGGCCCTTCGGCCAGCCCGCATCGCCCAGGCTCGCCGCCGGAGCGGTCCCATGCATCAGCAGGACGCCCAGCGCGCCGGGACGGGTGACCGCAAAGTAGTGGGCGGTGGATGCACCCATCGAGAAGCCGGCGTAGACGAGCTCGTTCGGGAGCCCCTCGAGCACCTCACCCGCTCGGCCCATCAGCGTCGGAATGCCCAGTTTGTCCCGATGGGCGATGCCGTCCTCGAGGCGGTCGAACGTGCGGCCCTCGTACAGGTCCGGAGTCTCGACCGCGTGCCCGGCCCCGCGCAGCGATTCGGCCCAGTCGATCACGTCCTTCCGCAGCCCCTGTGCGTGATGGAAGAGGACGACGTGAGCCACGGGTAGTTCAGTCTCCCTGGGCCGTGAGCCACTGATCGAAGGTGACGCTGCCGATCCGGGCGTCGCCGCCCGGCAGCAGCACCTCGCCCGCCATCTCGTCCCCGAAGAGCACGCGCCAGCTCGGAACCAGCTCGATCGATTCGCCGCGCGCGGTCAGCGTGCGCCGGGCCATGTCCACCAGATCCTCCGTCCGCGGGCCCGCGATGTCGATCCGTCCCCGCCTCGCCTCGCCGGTCGCGACCTCGATCAGGAGCTCGACGACGTCGTCGATCGACACCGGCTGGATCAGCAGCGGGGGGACCATCGCGCGCCCGTCCCGCGTCGTCCACGAGACCACCATCCCCCCGAAGTCGTGGAACTGCGTGGCGCGCACGATCGTCCACGGCACAGGCCCCGCCTCGACGAGCTCCTCCTGGCGGCGCTTGCCGGCGTAGTGGGCGTTGCCGTGGACCCGGTCGAGGCCGACGATCGAAAGCACGACGTGGTGGCCCACGCCGGCCTCCTGCTCGGCCGCGAGTAGCCGCTCCGTCACCGTCCCGAAACTCAACCGTCTCCTCGGGCGTGAACTTCCGGGTGTTGGAGACGTCGATCACCGCATCGGCGCCCGAGAGCGCGTCCGCGAGCCCCTCACCGCTGACCAGATCGATCCCGTTCGAGCGGGAGAGCGCCACGGCTTCGTGCCCCGCTTCCTCGAGCGCCGTGACCAGCGGCCGCCCGACCTGGCCCGTCCCGCCTGCAACCGCAATTCGCATCGGCGACCAATCCTCGCATCCGCGCCTGCTCGGCCCGGGATCCGGCCGGGGCCGAGTGGGGCGATCGGTAAGGTCAGTAGGTTGGCCATGAGTACGTCCGCGACCCAGAAGTCACCCCTGGAGCCCTTCTCCGAGCCCGTCAGGAAGTGGTTCCAGGCGTCGTTCGAGGCGCCCACGCCCGCCCAGGCAGCGGGTTGGCCCGCGATCGCATCGGGCGCGCACACTCTGATCTGCGCCCCCACGGGCTCCGGGAAGACCCTGGCGGCCTTTCTCTGGGGCATCGACCGCCTCGCGCGGGAGCCGGAGCGGCTCGGGTCGGGCGTCCGGATCGTCTACGTCTCGCCGCTCAAGGCCCTCTCCTACGACATCGAGCGCAACCTGCGGGCGCCGCTGCAGGGCATCGGGGCACCGATCTCGACCGCGCTTCGCACCGGCGACACGCCGCAGTCCGAGCGTCGCGCCATGCGCCGCGAACCGCCGGACATCCTGATCACGACGCCCGAGTCGCTCTACCTGATGATCAGCTCGCAGGCGCGGGAGATCCTCGCCGGCGTCGAGGCGGTGATCGTCGACGAGATCCACGCGGTCGCGCCGTCGAAGCGCGGATCGCATCTCGCCCTCACGTTGGAGCGGCTGGAGCATCTCGCCGGCGATCAGGAGATCCAGCGGATCGGGCTGTCGGCGACGCAGCGACCGCTGGAGCGGATCGGGCAGTTCCTGGTCGGCCCGGGCCGCGAGTGCAAGATTGTCGACGCCTCCGAGCCGAAGGAGCTCGACCTCGAAATCGTCGTGCCGGTCGAGGACATGGTCGAGCCGAGCCCGCTCGACAACAAGCGCCGCGACGGCGCCGACACCGGCAAGACCCCACCAGCATCAGACGGGTCGCGCTCACGCGCGCCCTCGCATCAAAAGCACTCGCCGGAGCGCATCGACCCCGGCCCGATCGAGGCTTCCCTCGACCCGGCGACCAACACCCGGTCGATCTGGCCCGCGATCTACCCCGAGCTGCTTCGCCTGGTGCGCGAGCACAACTCGACCATCCTCTTCGTCAACAACCGCCGCGCCGCCGAGCGGATCGCCAAGCGCCTCAACGAGATGCACAACGACGAGCTCGAGGAGGAGCTCCCGGCCACCGAGCACGCCGGGAACACCAAGGACGGCGACAAGGGACCGCCCGAGATCGCGCGCGCCCACCACGGCTCTCTCTCCCATGAGGAGCGCGCGCTGGTCGAGGAACTGCTCAAGTCGGGCCAGCTTCCCTGCCTGGTCGCGACCTCCTCGCTCGAGCTCGGCATCGACATGGGCGCGGTCGACCTGGTCATCCAGGTCGAGTCGCCCAAGTCGGTCACGCGCGGCCTGCAGCGGGTGGGTCGCGCGGGCCACACGCTCGGCGAGGTCTCGAAGGGGCGGATCTTCCCCAAGTTCCGCGCCGACCTGCTCGAGTGCGCGGTCGTCGCCCGTCGCATGCGGACGGGGGAGATCGAGGAGACGGTCATCCCCCAGAACCCGCTCGACGTTCTCGCCCAGCACCTGGTCTCGATGGCGGCGCTGGACGAGTGGGAGATCGACGATGTCGAGCAGCTGGTCCGCTCCGCTCAGCCCTTCGCGGAGCTCTCCCGCGAGCAGCTCGAGAACGTGCTCGACATGCTCGATGGTCGCTACCCGTCGGAGCGCTTCGCGGAGCTGCGTCCGCGGATCGTCTGGGACCGGACCAAGGGCAAGATGCGCGGCCGCCCGGGCGCCCGCCAGCTGGCGGTCGCCAACGCCGGCACGATCCCCGACCGTGGCCTCTACGGCGTCCATCTGCCGGACGGCCGCCGGGTCGGCGAGCTCGACGAGGAGATGGTCTACGAGGCGCGTGCGGGCCAGACCTTCCTGCTCGGCGCGAGCACCTGGCGGATCGAGGAGATCACGCGTGACCGGGTGATCGTCACCCCGGCCCCCGGCACCCCCGGCGCGGTTCCCTTCTGGCGAGGCGACGGCATCGGCCGGCCCGCCGAGCTCGGCAAGGCGATCGGCGCCTTCGCCCGCGAGGCGGTGAACGCCGATCCGAAGAAGCTGGCCAAGCAGAACGACCTCGACAAGCTCGCCGCTCAGAACCTGGTCAGCTACCTGACCGAACAGCAGGCGGCTACCCGCGTCGTGCCCTCGGACGAGGCGATCGTGGTGGAGCGCTTCCGTGACGAGATCGGGGACTGGCGCCTCTGTGTCCTCTCGCCCTGGGGCGGCCGCGTCCACGCCGCCTGGGGGCTCGCCCTCTCGGCCAAGATCCGCGACGACCAGGATCTGGAGGCGGACGCGATCTGGTCGGACGACGGCATCGTCATCCACCTGCCCGATGCGGACGACCCGCCGCCCGCCGACCTCGTCCTGATCGAGCCCGACGAGCTCGAGGACCTGGTCATCCGCGAGCTCTCCGGCTCCGCCCTGTTCGGCGCCCGCTTCCGCGAGAACGCCGCCCGCTCGCTGCTGATCCCGCGGGCCTGGCCCGGCAAGCGCACGCCGCTCTGGCAGCAACGGCTCAAGTCGCAGAGCCTGCTCGAGGTCGCCCGGGACTTCCCCCGGTTCCCCGTGATCCTCGAGACCTATCGCGAGGTGATGCGGGACGTCCTCGACCTGCCGGCGCTTCGGGAGCTGCTCTCAGACCTGCACTCGCGACGGATCACGATGGTCGAGGTCGAGACGCCGACCGCCTCCCCCTTCGCCTCCTCGCTGCTCTTCGACTACGTCGCCACCTACATGTACGAGGGCGACACGCCGAACGCGGAGCGGCGTGCCGCCGCCCTCGCCCTCGATCGCGACCTGCTCGCCGAGCTGCTCGGCCAGGAGGAGCTGCGCGAGCTGATCGACCCCGAGGCGCTCGAGGAGGTCTCGGACGCCCTGCAGCACCTGACCGAGACCGCAC
>JBKPLC010000085.1:0-15903 GCA_046731495.1 Actinomycetota bacterium
TCCAGCTCGTCCACGTCGACGCCGCCGACAGGTTCCTGGAACGGCTCGCCGGCGTCGAGGACCCCGAGACCAAGCGCAAGATCATCGGCGAGGAGTTCATCCGGGTCTTCGAGGAGGAGGCCGGAAAGGTCGAGGACGCGCGCTTCCTGGTGCAGGGGACGCTCTACTCCGACGTGATCGAGTCGGGCGGCGACGGACGCGCCGCGGCGACGATCAAGTCGCACCACAACGTCGGAGGACTGCCCGAGGAGATGGAGATGGAGCTGGTCGAGCCGCTGCGGATGCTCTTCAAGGACGAGGTCCGCGCGGTCGCGGCCGAGCTCGGCCTGCCCGAGCGCTTCGTCTGGCGCCAGCCCTTCCCCGGCCCGGGCCTCGCGATCCGAGTCGTCGGCGGCGAGGTCACTCGCGAGCGCCTCGAGATCGTGCGCGAGGCGGACGCGATCCTCCAGGAGGAGATCCGCGCCGCCGGCCTCTACCGTCAGCTCTGGCAATCCTTCTGCGTGCTGCCGGTCGTCCGCTCGGTCGGCGTGCAGGGCGACGAGCGCTCCTACGCGCACCCGATCGTGATCCGCGCGGTCACCTCCGACGACGCGATGACCGCTGACTGGGCGCGCCTGCCCTACGACCTGCTCGAGCGAGTCTCCAACCGGATCATCAACGAGGTCCGCGGCGTCAACCGCGTCACGCTGGACCTCACCTCGAAGCCGCCGGGCACAATCGAGTGGGAGTAGCCGCCTAGCCCGCTGCCCGCGCCCGCGCTGCGGCCCGGACGTCGCCCAGCGGGAGCCCGGCCTGCTCGCAGAGCGTGGCCAGGTCGAAGTAGATGCTCTCGCCGTGCATGAGGCCGTCCTTGAAGGGCGTGACGTTCGCAAACGGAACGACGAACGAACGGCCCGACGGCGGTACTCCCATCCACTCGCCACCGCTCGTGCCCCGCAGCGTCCCCCAGACGACCATCACGTCGTCGCCGAAGGCGTGCCCGACGTCATCGGGCTCGAGATCAGGGAAGGCCTTGAAGAACCCCTCGTAGGCCACCCGTACGGCGGCACGCCCCTCGGCTCGCATGGCCAAAGGCTGCGTCTCGAGGAAGCAGTCCTCGACGAAGGTGGCGAGGATTCCGTCGTAGTCCCGCGCAGCCTCGGCGTCGCGGTGCCGCTCGAAGAGCTCCCGCATCTCCTCCCGGTCCACGCCCCGACCCTAACCGGTCTGTCGACCCCGGGGACTATTCAGCGCCGTCGTAGAACAGCGCCCGGCTCGCCTTCGCCGAGTCCTGCCCGATCGGCGTCGGGCCCGCGGTGAGCGGGCCACCGGAGAACTGATCCCACGCCTCGAGGTGGGGGAGCGGGTCTGTGCGGCTGCCGCCCGAGAACCAGCGGCCCTTCCAGAGCTCGAAGTGGAGGTGACAGACACCGCTGTCGGAACCGCTCTGCCCGACTGAGCCGATTCGCTGCCCCGCCTTCACCCTGCGGTTGCGCTTCACCCACGAGCGGCCCTTCATGTGGCCGTAGACGAAGTCGAAGCGGGTTCCGTCGCCTCGGATCACGACGTAGTAGCCGTAGCCGTCTGAGTAGCCCACGGACTCCACCTTGCCGGCGTGGGCGGCGACGATCTTCGCCCCGCAGCCGGCGATGATGTCCTGCCCCAGGTGAACCGTCCCATTGGCCCGCTTCACACCGAAGCCGGTCACCGCGAGGTCACCGTAGTTGTGCGGACCGGTGAGCGGAAAGCGGTAGCGCGGGGCCGCCGAAGCGGACGCCACGACCAGCGCGGTTAGCCCCGCGACGATCAGCGCGGGCAGGACTCGGCGACTGCCCGTCAGGACTAGTAACCCTGGTAGGTCGCCAGGTACGGCATCGGATCGACCGGGTGGCCGCCCCGATACCACTTGCCGAGCCAGAGCTCGAAGTGCAGGTGGCAGGCGGACGCGTCACCGGTGCGCCCGACGATGCCCACCTGCTGGCCCGGCTGGACGATCTGGCCCTTGACCACGGGGGCGCGCGTCGCGAGGTGGGCGTACATGTAGTCCTGATGAAGCTTCTTGTTGCGGATCACGACGTAGTTGCCGGCCGCGCGCTGGTAGCTCACCCACTTGACCTTCGCGCGGCTCACCGCGACCAGCGGCGTCCCGCAGGCGGCCATGATGTCCTGGCCCTGGTGGGTGTGCCCGCTGCGCGCGGCCCCGAACCCGTCTCCGAAGCTGTGGGTCCCGGCGACCGGGAAGACCTGGCCGGTGGTCGGGGTGGTGGGCGTCGTGGTCGTCGTGCCGCCCGGTGTGGTCGTCCCGCCCGTCTGGGCCGAGGCCGCCTGGGCGCCGACCGCCGAAGCCGCCAGTGCGAGGGCAGCGATAACCGCCACACCCCTTCGGTGCGCGTGGCCAGCCGGCTTGTCGGATCCGCCCCGGGTCAAAACTCTCTGCGGCCTACGGAGTTAGCTGGCGGGCTCGCGCCGAGAGCGGCGCTACGAACCAGTTGGTTGCGATTCGCCCCTGGGGGTTGAACCCCTTCGGGTCCCCCGCTCTCCCCGGTCGAACCGGGGAGATTTGGCCTTGATTGGCGCGGCAGTATAACGAGAGGGCCGGGGGTATCGCCCCGGCCCTCTGCTACACGGCTTCGCCATAAAACGGGTCGCGCTTACGCGCGCCCTCGCATCTGCGCCTGGCGGCGCACCCTCGCGTACCTACTGGATGTAGCCGTCCTCCTTCAGGTACTGCGTGGCGACGGCGGCCGGGTCCTGCTTGTCGACGTCGACACGGGCATTGAGCTCCTGCATGACCGGGAGCGTGAGGCCCTGCTGGACCTTCACGATCGTCGCCATGTAGTCGGGGCCGGCCGTCTGGACCGTCGACTGGTCGGTGACCCAGATGACGTTGCCCGAAGGGAAGATCCCCTTGTCGTCCTCGAGGAGGACGTACTTGTCGGGGTTCGACGCGAGCTGCGCGTCCGAGGTGAACAGGATCGACGCATCAGCCTGACCCTTGTCGAGGACGTCGTAGCGGAGCCCGATGTCCACCGGGTTGAACGACTTGAACTGCAACCCGTAGACGTCCTCAAGGCCGACCAGGCAGTCGACCCGCTGACGGCACTCCGGCGATCCGTACAGGGTCAGGTCCTGGGACTTGCCCTGCAGATCGGAGATCTTGGTCACCCCGAGCTCGTCGGCCTTGGTCTTGAGCATCCCCAGGGCATTTGCGTCTGCGAACGGGGTCGGCTCGAAGGCCGTCTCGCCCTTCGGCTCGAGCTCCTGCTTGGCCTGCTGGTAGGCGGCCTGTGCCTCGGCGGGGACCTGGTTGGCCTCCTTGCCGAAGATCGAGGTGAGGAGGGTTGAGGTGTACTCCGGGTAGCCGCTGATCTCGCCGTCCTGGAGCGCCTTGTAGGCGATCACCTCGGACCCGAGGTTGAGGTTGGTCTTGACGTCGTACCCGGCGGCCTGCAGGGCCTGGGCATAGATGTTCCCGAGGATGTACTCCTCGGTGAAGTTCTTGGAACCGACCGTGAGCTGAACCCCGTTGTTGGCTGGGTTCTCCTTGATCAGGTTGGCGGAGTTGCCCCCGCTGGTTCCCGTGTCGTTGTCGTCATCGCCACCGCCACAGGCGGCGACGCCAAGGGCGAGGACGATCGTCGCCCCCAACGCTGCCAGCGCCCGGAAACGCGAATCGCTCAGCACGTGACCCTCCTCTCGTCGGGGGAAACCCGCACCCCCTGAATGGACCGCGAAAGCCTATCTAGGTGGCGGCGCCCGCCCGGGCGAGTTTCAGCCCACGCGGGGTGAGCAGCCACTGCAGGCCGGCGAGGCTGAGTTCCAGCGCGAGCGCCAGCAGCGCGATCAGGATCGCGCCCGCAACCACGCCGGCGTCGCCGTAGACGTTGCGACCCAGGATCAGATCGCCCAGCGTGCTCAGTCCAGCCAGGGAGGCGAGGGCGGCGGTGGCGATGATGTTGATCGCCGCCGTTCGCACCCCGGCCATGATCGTGGGGACAGCGAGCGGCAGCTCGACCCTGGTCACGATCTGCAGGCCGCGCATTCCCATGCCGCGCGCGGCCTCAACCGCGTTCGGGTCCACCTGGCTCACGCCTACGTACGAGTTGGTGAGGATCGGCGGGATGCCGAGTACGGCCAGCGCGAAGGTCACGTTGAGGAGGCCCACCCCGATGAAGGCGGCGACGAATGCGATCAGTGCCAGCTCCGGCACCGCCCTTCCCGCGTTGCCGACCGAGATGGCGACTGCCTCGCCCCGGCGGAAGTGGCCGAGCGCCACGCCGATCGGCAACGCCACCAGGATGGCGACCCCGAGCGCGAGGAAGGTCACCTTGAGGTGCTGGCCGGTGAGGTCGAGGACCTGGTCCGGTCCACCGACCTGCGTCTGCCCGGTGCGCGCTTCCTGCTGGTGGAAGATGAAGTCGATCGCGTCCCCGAAGACGCTCAGTACGCCGAGATGGAGGGCGCCGCTCACACCATCGCCTCCCTCAGGGGCTTCCGCCACGGCGCGAGCAGCCGCTGGGTCGCGAGCAGAATCAGATCGAGGGCGACCGCCATCAGGATCGAGAGACCGCCCGCGATCACGATGTTCGTCTTGAAGTCGATCTGCTGGTAGAGCGGCGCGCCCAGCGTGTTGACGTTGGCGAAGACCATCAGCGTCGAGATCGCAACCGTCGAGACGGTCGCGATCCGGAGCCCCGCGATGATCTCCGGCAGCGCCAGGGGCAGCTCAACCCGCCAGAGCAGCTGGCGGTCGGTCATCCCCATTCCGCGCCCGGCGTCCTTGCTGTCAACGGGCACGTTGGCGAGCCCGGCGACGATGTTTCGGTAGATGATCTGGAGCGTGTAGACCGAGAGGACGATGATCGCCGTCGTCCAGCCGAGACCGGTGATCGGCAGCAGCAGGAAGATGAAGGCGAGGGAGGGGACGGTGTAGAGGACGCCGGTGGCGGCGGTGAACGTCGGGATCAGCCAGCGCTGGCGGTGGGAGAGGACCGCGAACGCGAACGCCACGGCGAAGCCGATGGCCACCGCGACCACGACGAGCAGCAATTGGTTGAGCAGCGGTGTCGTATAGCGGTCGAAGTTGTCGACGGCCCAGCCGGGGCAGAAGATCTTGTTCTGCGCCACGCAGCTGGCGTTGCCGCCGGTCCGGTTGTGGATCTCCACCTGCCCGAGGACCGGAGCGAGCTGCGCGGCGCCCATCGTCATTCCGCCAGGGGCCGCTCGACCGCCTCGTGCTCCTCGACCTTCGCCTCGGGCGAGCCGAGGAACTCCGAGATGATCTCGATCGAGAGCACGCCCGCGATGTGCCCGTCACCGTCGGCGACCGGCGCGTACTGCGACTCGGACTGGAGCAGGTCGGCGAGCGCATCCCGCATCACGTCATCGAGGTCGAGGATCGGCTCGGGGCCGGTGTCGGGCCGACTCGGCACGATTTCGGCACGCAGGTCCGAGTCCGAGAGCCAGCCGATCGGGCGCCGCTCGGAGTCCACCAGCAGGGCGTGGGGGACCTCCGCGCCGTCGAGCTTGGTCTTGACCTCCGCCGTGGACTGGCCGACGAAGGCCAGCGGCGCCTGCCAGAGGTTGATGTCCCGCACCCTCATCAGCGCGAGCCGCTTTAGAGCCCGATCCGCGCCGACGAAGTCCTCGACGAAGGCGTTCGCCGGCGACATCAGCAGCTCGGCCGGCGTCGCGTACTGGGCAAGTTGCCCTCCCTCCTGGAGGATCGCGATCCGGTCGCCCATCTTGATCGCCTCGTCGATGTCGTGGGTGACGAACAGGACCGTCTTCCGGATCTCGCCCTGGAGCCTGAGGAACTCGTTCTGGAGGCGCTCCCGGTTGATCGGGTCGATCGCGCCGAAGGGCTCGTCCATCAGCATCACCGGGGGGTCCGCGGCCAGCGCCCTGGCGACCCCGACGCGCTGCTGCTGGCCACCCGAGAGCTGGCTCGGGAAGCGGTCGCGCAGGCCCGAGCCCAGGCCGATCAGGTCGAGCAGCTCGTCGGCGCGCTTGCGGGCCCTGGCGCGATCCCAGCCGAGGAGTCGCGGAACCGTCTCGATGTTCTCCGCCACCGTCCGATGCGGGAACAGGCCGATCTGCTGGATCACGTAGCCCATCTCGCGCCGCAGCTCGGCGGGGTCGCGCTCCCGTACCGAGGTGTCGCCGATCAGGATGTCCCCCTCGGTGATCTCTACGGTCCGGTTGACCATCCTCATCGCGGTGGTCTTGCCGCTGCCCGAGGGGCCGACCAGCACGCAGATCTCGCCGGCTTCGACTTCGAGGGAGAGATCGCGGATCGCGGGCTCCGTCTGGCCGGGATAGCGCTTCGTCACATCCCGGTAGGAGACCGAGGCGGCCGCGTGCTGTCCGTCCACGGACGCGATCCTACTCCGAGGCGATCGTCCCACTGAGACCGTGCTTCGTGGCTATCATCCGCCGGCCGCGGCAGTTTCGCGCGGCTCTTTTTATGGCCACTGCGACCGCGATGAAGACCTATCAGGCGACCTCCCAGGACCGCGAGCGGAACTGGTATGTCGTCGATGCCGAGGGCAAGACGCTCGGCCGTCTGGCGACGCAGATCGCCGATGTCCTCCGCGGCAAGCGCAAGCCGACCTACACGCCGCACGTCGACGTCGGCGACTTCGTAATCGTGGTCAACGCGGAGAAGATCGCCGTCACCGGCAACAAGCGCGAGAGCAAGCGCTACTGGCGCCACAGCGGGTACCCCGGTGGCATCCGCTTCCGGACGCTCGGCACCCTGCTCGAGCAGCGGCCCGAGGAGGTCATCCGCCGGGCGGTCAAGGGGATGCTGCCCCGCAACCGGCTGGCTCGCCAGCAGCTGCGCAAGCTGAAGGTCTACGCCGGCCCCGAGCATCCGCACCAGGCCCAGAAGCCCGAGACACTGGACATCCAGATGAGAGGGCGCCCCGGACGCGAATCGGAGGAGCGACCCGATTCATGATGGCGGACGAAGAGCAGCAGCAGAACGACGAGCAGCAGCCCGAGACCGAGGAGCAGGCTCCGGCAGAGGAGCAGGCTCCCGCCGAGGAGCAGGCTCCCGCCGAGGAGCAGGCTCCGGCGGAGGAGGAGCAGCCCGCCGCTGAGGATGAGGAGCAGCCCGCCGCTGAGGAGGAGGCTCCCGCCGAGGAGGCCGCGGCACCCGCCGCCGAGTCCGGCGACGCCAAGACGAAGGAGGACGTCGTCCCGGGCGCCGAGCTCGACCCGATCGCGATCGAGCCGGAGCGCGAGCTCGACGCCGAGGAGCGCGCCCGCCGCGAGGCCGAGGAGGAGGAGCGCCTCCGCCGCGAGCGCGAGCTGATCGGCGACGTCGACGATGAGGCCGCACCGGTTGCCGCCAAGCCGGCACAGCTCTCCGGTGACGCGACCTACGCCGCGACCGGGAAGCGCAAGTCCTCGGTCGCCCGGGTGATCCTGCGGCAGGGGAGCGGCAGCATCGAGGTCAACAAGCGCCAGCTGGAGGAGTACTTCCCGCGGTCCTATCTGCAGTCGGTCGCCAAGCAGCCGCTCACCCAGACCGGCTACGAGGGCAGCGTCGACGTCCGCGTCCGCGTCCACGGTGGAGGTATCTCGGGACAGGCCGCCGCAGTTCGCCACGGGATCGCACGCGCCCTCACCGAGGTCGATCCGGCGCTGCGGCCGGAGCTCAAGCGGCGCGGGATGCTGACCCGCGACGCGCGTGTCAAGGAGCGGCGCAAGGCCGGCCTCAAGAAGGCCCGCAAGAGGCCTCAGTTCTCCAAGCGTTAGCGTCCGCCCGCGTGGCGGAGAGGAGATATTTCGGGACCGACGGCGTCCGGGGCCCGGTGGGCGATCTGCTCACCCCAGATCTAGCCGTGCGCCTCGGTCGAGCGGCGGCGCTCGAGGCCGAGAGCGACCGGCCCCAGGTCCTGATCATTCGGGACACCCGCGAGTCCGGGCCGATGCTCGAGGAGGCACTCGCGGCGGGAGTGGCCGCCGGCGGCGGCGACGCGATGCTCGGGGGCGTGCTCCCCACGCCCGCCGCCTCGGTGCTCGCGCGGCGCCTCAGCTTCGACCTCGCCGGGGTCGTGTCCGCGTCGCACAACCCGTTCACCGACAACGGCATCAAGTTCTTCAACTTGCGGGGCACGAAGCTCGACGACGACGCCGAGCTCGCCATCGAGGCCCGCATGGACGAGCCCACCGGCGAGCGCGTTGGCGGCGTCCGCACCCTGGAGGGCGCCTTCGACGACTACATCCGCGAGCTCCGGACCACCTTCGGCCTCGACCTCACCGGCCGCCGCATCGCCCTCGACTGCGCCAACGGCGCCACCCATCGGGCCGCCCCCGCGATCTTCCGGGCCCTGGGGGCGGAGCTGGAGCTGACCGCCGTCGAGCCCGACGGCCGGAACATCAACGAGAGCTGCGGTTCGACCCACCCGGAGAATCTGATCGAGCTGGTCCGCTCGTCCGGCGCCGAGATCGGTTTCGCCTATGACGGGGACGGTGACCGCGTCCTGGCGGTCGACGGGGAGGGACGGCTTCACGACGGCGACGACCTGATCGCGCTGATCGCCCTTGACCTCCAGAGGGGCGGCGAGCTCCGCGGTGGTGGCGTCGCGGTGACCGTGATGACCAACTTCGGCTTCCTGAAGACGATGGAGGCGGCGGGCGTCGAGGTGGTTCAGACACCGGTCGGCGACCGCTACGTGATCGAAGCGCTGCTCGAGCGCGACTGGGCGCTCGGGGGCGAGCAGTCGGGTCACATCGTCTGGACGGAGTTCACGCCCACGGGAGACGGGATCGCGGCTTCGCTCCTCGTCCTCCGCGCGTTGGGCGGGCGGCGGCTCGAGGACACGGAGCCCTTCGAGCGGCTTCCGCAGAAGCTCGAGAACGTCCGGGTTGCGAACCGCGAGGCGATCTCGGACGCGAGGACGGTCTGGAGCGCGGTCGAGGAGGAGAACCGGAAGCTGGAGGGACGGGGAAGGGTCCTGGTCCGGCCCTCGGGCACGGAGCCCCTGGTCCGCGTGATGGTCGAGGCGCCGAGCGAGGACGAATGCGAGTCGGTCAGCGCCCGCCTCGTCCAGCTGGTCCGCGCCGAGCTCGGCTGAAGCGGTCGAAGCACCTCCTCATGCAGGCATTTCGCACTTAGCTGGAGGGGCACTACCCTGTAGCGCCTCTCATGTGCGGCATCGTCGGATATGTGGGTGACCGACCGTGCCGAGACCTACTGATTGCCGGGCTGGAGAAGCTCGAGTACCGAGGCTATGACTCGGCCGGCGTTTCGGTGATCTCGGACGGTGAGATCGACAGCGTGCGCGCCGTCGGCAACCTCTCGAACCTGCGGGCAGCCGTCGAGGAGCATGCCTCCGAGGCAGACGGCGGCGGCTCGGTCGCGGTGGCAGCTCCGCCCGCCACCATCGGCCTCGGGCACACACGCTGGGCCACGCACGGCCGCGTCACCGAGAAGAACGCGCACCCGCACGGCGACTGCGAGGACAAGATCCACATCGTCCTCAACGGCATCGTCGAGAACCACGCCGAACTGCGGAAGGAGCTCCAATCCGAGGGGCACGAGTTCACCTCGGAGACCGACGCCGAGATCGTCTCCCACCTGATCGAGCGCCACTATGAGGGCGACTTCACCGAGGCGGTCAGGGGCGCGTTCAATGATCTCCGCGGCCACTACGCGTTCGTCGCGATGCACCGCGACCACCCCGACACCCTGGTCGGCGCGCGCAAGGAGTGCCCGCTGATCGTCGGCCTGGGCGAGGACGAGAACTTCATCGCCTCCGCCATCCCCGCCTTCATGACCTCGACCCGCCGGGCACTCGGGATGAAGAACGACGAGCTGGTCACGATCCACAAGGGGGACGTGACCCTGATGCACTCGGACGGGACGGTGATCGAAGACCGCGAGCCGATCGAGGTCACCTGGGACGAGGACGCGGCCGAGAAGGGCGGCTATCCGACCTTCATGCTCAAGGAGATCCACGAGCAGCCGGATGCGGTCGCCGAGACGATCACGGACCGGCTGCCGACTCTCCACGGGGTCGATCTCTCCGACATGGAGATCGACGACGACTTCCTGCGGAACATCGAACGGATCGTGATCGTCGCCTGCGGGACCTCCTACCACGCAGGGCTCGTCGGCCGCTACGCGATCGAGCGCTGGGCGCGCGTGCCGGTCGAGATGGACATCGCCTCGGAGTACCGCTACCGCGAGCCGGTGCACCGCGCCAACGACCTGGTCATCGGGATCACTCAGTCCGGCGAGACGGCGGACACCCTGGCGGCGATGCGCCTGGCCAAGGAGAGCGGCTCCAAGGTGCTCGCGATCTGCAACGTGATGGGCAGCCAGGCCACGCGGGACGCCGACGCGGTCCTCTTCACCCGCTCGGGGATCGAGATCAGCGTCGCGGCGACCAAGACCTTCGTCAGCCAGGTGGCGGCGATCTACCTGCTCGGGCTGCGGCTGGCCGAGCTGCGCGGCACGCTCCCGTCTGAGCGCATCGCGGAGCTGGTGGCCGAGCTCAAGGCGCTTCCGTCGAAGATCCAGGAGACGATCGTCAGCACTCAGGACCAGGTCAAGGCGATCGCTCGCTCGCAGTGCGATCAGCGCTTCTTCATGTACATCGGCCGGCATATCGGCCTGTCCGTCTGCCTCGAGGGCGCGCTGAAGCTGAAGGAGATCTCCTACATCCCAGCGGACGCGTACGCGGCGGGGGAGATGAAGCACGGTCCGATCGCCCTGCTGGACGAGTCGACGCCCGTTGTTGCCGTCGCCACCGACAGCCCGGTGGTGGAGAAGATCCTCTCCAACATCGAGGAGGTCAGGGCGCGCGGCGCCGACGTGATCGCGCTGGCGACCGAGGGCTCCAAGGAGGTCGAGGAGGTGGCGGACCAGACACTGTTCGTCCCCCGGACGGACTGGATCCTGCAGCCGATCCTCGCGATCGTCCCGCTGCAGCTGCTCGCCTACTACATCGCCCGCGAGAAGGGTCTGAACGTGGACCAGCCCCGGAATCTCGCCAAGACCGTCACCGTTGAGTAAGGTGCCGCGCTCGGTGAGGCGCCGTCGTATCTCAACCCTGATCCTCGGCTGCGTTGCGGTCCCGGCCGCGCTGATCGCCGGCTGCGGCGGTAGCGGCGGCTCGAGCGACGTCGATGTGGGTCCCGCGGCCGCGGTCCCCGCCAACACCCCGGTCTACCTCGACGCCACGGTCGAGCCGACCGGCACGGCCGAATCCGACGCCAAGGCCGCGCTCGGCAAGGTGCTCGACACCAACGATCCGGGAGCGAAGATCGTCTCCCTGATCGAGGACGCGGCGAAGAAGGAGGGCCATCCGATCAACTTCGATCAGGACGTGAAGCCGTGGCTGGGCAAGCAGGCCGCCGTCTTCTTCCCCAGCCTCTCGGGCGACACGACGAACGGGACCGTCGTCCTGGAGACAACGGACCGGAGCGCGGCGCTGGCGGCGATTCAGAAGAGCCTCGGCGCCACGGCGACCAACCCCGCGCCGCAGAGCTACAACGGCTCCTCCTACCAGGCGGATCCCACCAACCAGGGCCAGGTCTTCGGCACCGTCGGGGACTTCCTGGTGGAGGGCGACCTCGCCGGGTTCAAGGCCGCGGTCGACGCGCAGAGCGGCGACTCGCTGGGCGACTCCAGCGACTTCAAGGACGCCCTCGGCAAGCTCCCGGATGACCGCCTCGGGACCTTCTACACGGTGCCCAGGACCCTGCTCGACTCGATCGGGCCGGATCAGATCGATCGGGACACCCAGGCGTTCCTGGAGCAGAGCGCGGGCGACGCCCTCGACAAGCCGGTCTCCGGGGCGCTCACCGCATCGGCGAACAGCTTCGACCTCGAGTTCATCGGCGGCGACAACGGGGTTGAGACCCCGGAGAGCTCGCTGCTCGGAGACGTGCCATCGCAGTCATGGCTGGCTCTCGGGATCGGCAATCTGGGCGACGTCGTGAAGAGGACGCTCGACCAGGCCAAGGATCAGATTCCGAACTACGACTCGATCGTGCAGCAGATCGAGTCCACCACCGGCTCGTCGATCGACCAGCTCACGGGCGCGTTCGGGGATGCGGTCGTCTACGTGGAGGGGACCACGGAGTCCACGCTCACCGGCGCCCTCGTCGTGAAGACGGAGAACCCGGACCTGACGGGCAGGCTGATCAGCCAGCTCCAGGGACTGCTCCAGCTCGGGAGCGGTGGCGTCAAGCGGCTGCAGCTGAGCGGCGGCGGGACCGGCTTCCAGATCAACGATCCGAGCCTTGCGCCCGTCCCGGTGGAGATCGCCCAGCAGGGCGACGAGCTGGTGATCGGCTACGGCGCGAACTCCGCCGAGCGCACCCTGGCGCCGGCCCAGACGCTCGCCGACGCGGCGACTTTCTCGACGGCCAAGGGCGACGTCTCGGACCTGGGCACCGACTTCTTTCTCGACTTCCCGTCCGTGTTCCAGCTCGCCGAGTCCGAGGGCGCCAAGTCCGACCCGGGCTTCGTGCAGGCGAAGCCGTACATCGACGCGCTCAGCTACCTGGTCAGCGGGTCCGGCACGCAGGACGACCAGACCGAGGTCAAGGCGGTCCTCGGCCTCAAGTAGGGCGATGGCCGCCGGGGTCGGGATCGACCTGATCGAGATCGAGCGCGTGGAGCGCGCGCTCGAGCGACGCCCCCGGCTGGCGCAGCGGGTCTTCACCGACGGTGAGCTCGCCTACGCCCGCGACCGGGCCCGTCCTGGCCGCCACCTGGCGGCTCGCTTCGCCGCGAAGGAGGCGGTGATCAAGGCGCTGGGCAAGTCCGTCCCGCTCCGGGAGATCGAGGTGATCTCGGGCGAGCCGCCCCGCGTCCAGCTGCATGGGAGGGCCGCCGAGACCGCCGCGGGACGCGAGATCGCGGTCTCGCTGACCCACTCGCGCGAGAACGCCGCGGCCGTGGCGATCGCCGAATAGCGCGAGCGCTCGCCCGGCGAGCGCCAACTGCCGGGGGTAGCCTCCGCGCGATGGAGGATTGGCTGGAGCCCTGCCTCGACGCGGAGGAGATGCGGGCGACCGATCGCTGGGCGATCCAGGATCGGGGCGTCCCCTCGCTGCAGCTGATGGAGACCGCCGGCCGGGCGGTTGCCGAGGCGGCGGCGGAGCTCGCGGGCTCGAGCAGGACCGCGGTCGTCTGCGGGAAGGGCAACAACGGCGGCGACGGGCTGGTCGCCGCGCGGATCCTGCGAGAGATGGGCTTCGAGGTCGACGCGCTGCTGCTCGCGCCGGGCGATCAGCTCTCGGATGACGCCAAGGCCAATCTGAAGCGCTTTGACGGTGCGAGGTCAGTCGATCCGGGCGAGATCGGGCCAGCGATCGCAGGCACGGGGGTGGTCGTCGACGCGATCTTCGGCACCGGCTTCGCGGGGACCCCTCGCGATCCCGCCGCCACGGCGATCGACGCGATGAACGAGGCCGATGCGCCGGTGGTGGCCACCGATGTGGCCTCGGGCATCAACGCGGCGAACGGCGAGGTGGAGGGGAAGGCGGTCGCCGCCGACGTCACCGTCACCTTCCATGCTCCGAAGCTCGGTCACTGGGTTGCCCCTGGCAAGGAGCACACGGGCGAGCTTCGGGTGGCGCCGATCGGCATTCCGGACGGTGCTCCCATCGATCCCAGCTCTGGCCTGATCGATCCCCGCGTGCTCGAGCTGGCGCCCCCGCGCGCGCCGGGCTCGACCAAGTTCACCTCGGGCCAGGTGGTGATCGTCGGCGGGTCAAGGGGGCTGACCGGCGCCGTCTGCCTGGCGGCGCTGGGCGCGATCCGGGCGGGCGCCGGCTACGCGACGGTCGCGGTCCCGGCGGACCTCGAGTCGATCTTCGAGATCAAGCTCACCGAGGTCATGTCGCTCGGCTGCGCCAGCCGCGATGGCCGCCTGCGGCCCGCCGCCTCGGAGCAGATCCTTGGCGCGACGGAGCGGGCCGCCAGCGTGGTGCTCGGCTCGGGGATGGGCCGCGAGCAGGGGACCCAGCGGCTGGTCCGCGAGCTCACGGAGAGGATCGCGGCGCCGCTCGTAATCGATGCGGACGGGCTCAACGCGCACGCGGCCCGGATCGACGAACTCGCCCTGCGCGAGGCACCCTTCGTGCTGACCCCCCATGCGGGCGAGATGGGCCGGCTGCTCGATCGCGACTCCAAGGCGGTCGATGCCAAGCGGGTCGAGAGTGCCAAGGAGGCCGCCAGCCGGAGCGGGGGAGTGGTGCTGCTCAAGGGGGATGACTCGATCGTGACCGACGGCGAGCGGGTCGCGATCAACCGGATCTCCAGCCCGCAGCTCGCCACCGCCGGCACCGGCGATGTCCTCTCCGGCATGATCGGTGCGCTGATTGCGCGGGGCCTGGAGCCCTTCGCCGCCACCTGCGCCGCTGTGGTCGCCCACTCCCGTGCCGGTCTGGCCGCGGGGGAGCGGGTGGGTCACGACTCCGTGATCGCCGGCGACGTCATCGACTCGATCCCCGCGGGGCTGGCGCTCTGAGGACCGAGGGGACAGGGCGGGCGACCGCCGTGATCGATCCGGGCGCGGTGGAGCGGAACTGCCGCCTGCTCAAGGACCGAGTCGGGGAGGAGACCGAACTCTGCGCCGTGGTGAAGGCGAACGGCTACGGGCACGGGTCGGCGGTCTGCGCGGCGGCGGCGCTGCGCGGGGGCGCCTCGCGTCTCGCAGTCGCTGCGGCCTCCGAGGCCGAGGAGCTCCGGATGCACTTCCCCGAGACGCCGATCCTGGTGATGGGTGCGCTCACCGAGGATGAGCTGCGGCAGGCGCTGGTGGCAGGTGCGGACATCGCGGTCTGGCGCGAGGGCTACCGCGAGCTCTGCTCGCGGGTCGCCGCGGAGCTCGGCCGCCGGGCGCGGGTCCACCTGAAGCTCGACAGCGGCATGGGCCGGCTCGGCGAGCGCGACCCAGAGGCCCTGATCGAGCTCGCGCGCGCTTGCGCCGCGGATGACCGCATCGAGATCGCCGGCGTCTGGACGCATTTTGCGACGGCGGACGAGCCGGACGATGCCTTCATGGGCGAGCAGCTGGCGGCGTTCGCCCCGGTGGCCGACCGGGTCCGCGAAATCGGGCCCGGCTGCATCGTGCACGCGGCGAACAGCGCGGCCACCCTGCGCGATCCCGCGACCCACCTGAACATGGTCCGCTGCGGCATCGCCATCTATGGCCTGGACCCCTTCCACCGGGACCCCGCCGAGCACGGCCTCGAGCCCGCCCTCGAGCTGCATTCGTATGTCGCGGACGTGAAGCGCTTCGAGACCGGCGCGAGCGCCGGCTACGGCCGGACCTGGCGGGCGGCCCAGGACACCTGGGTGGGGGTACTGCCGATTGGCTACGGCGACGGAGTCCGTCGCGGGCTCTCCAACAACGCGGAGGTCCTGGTCAGCGGGAGGCGGTATCCGTTGGTCGGAACGATCTCGATGGACAACATCACCGTCGACCTCGGCTCCGAGACCGACGTAAAGCCGGGGGCGCCTGCGGTCCTGATCGGGCCACAGGGCCGGGAGCGGATCCTGGCGGAGGAGCTGGCCACCCGCCTGGACACGATCAACTACGAGGTGACCTGCGGGATCTCCTCACGGGTCCCGCGCGAGGTGGGGGGGTGACCGAGGCGATCGAGGCCGCGTTCGCTGCCGCCCCCTCGCTCCGCGCCGCGCGCACCGCGCTGGAGGACGAGGCGGAGCGAACCTGGATCGTGGGAGGGGCGGTTCGGGATGCGCTCCTCGGCGAGCCGGTGGCCGACGCGGATCTGGCGGTCCTCCCGGGAAGGGAGGAGCCCGCGGCCCGTGCCGTCGCTCGCGTGGCCGGCGGCACGGCCTTCCCGCTCTCGGAGGAGCACGCGACCTGGCGGGCGATCTCCTCGACCCAGAGCTGGCATCTCGATGTGGCCGCTCTCCGAGACGAGACC
>JBKPLC010000086.1:0-16548 GCA_046731495.1 Actinomycetota bacterium
TGGGCGGCGGGGCCCGCATCCCTCGGGCCCCGCCGCGTATCTGGGGAGGAGGAAGCTCGCTAGCCGGCGGCTTCGGCCCGGCGCAGCCCGGTGATCGCGAAGACGAACACCGCGGCGAGGAGGGCGACGATGATCCCCAGCGTCCCCAGGTACTCGGTGCCGCTTCCGGCAAGCAGGTCGCGGACGGTCTCCATCACGTGGGTCGCCGGGTTGAAGGGCGCGACGGCGTGCACCCAGCCGCCCAGCAGGTCGCGGGGCACGTAGACCGGAGCTAGGAAGAGGAAGAGGAAGACGGGCACCTGCATCAGCGGCGTCGCCTGCAGGCTGCGGAAGCGGAGCGCGACGCCGGCCGCGAAGAGCAGGCCCGCGACGTTGATGATCGCGGCCAGTGCGTACATCCCGAAGACGTCGAGGCCGCCGCCGTCGATGTTCATGCCGACGGCAAGGCCGATCAGGGTGACCGCCGTGAGCGTCACCATCGCCCGAATGAGGGCGACGACCCCGTAGCCCAGCAGCAGCGCGCTGCGGTGCGGGGTGGCCAACATCAGCCGGCGGCCGAAGCCGAACTGGAAGTCGGCGGCGATCGAAAAGCCGCTGAACACGCCGCCGAAGGCCGCGCTCTGGCAGAGCACGAAGGCGAAGATGAACGACGTATAGCCGGGGCCGTAGTCGAACCCGGGGACATCGCTGACCGCCGAGAGGCCGCCCGCGAAGGCCGTGAAGAAGAAGATCGGCATCAGCATCGGCGGGAGGAAGAGCAGCGGGTTGCTCACCAGGGTGTGCAGCAGCCTCCAGGCGAGTCCGCCGGCGACGGAGAGGTAGCGATTCACGTCCGCACCATCCTCTCCTTGAGGCCGAGCGAGGCGAAGGTCAGCCCGATCGCGAGGATGCCGAGCGCGCAGCCGAAGCCGAGCGCCAGGGCCTCACCGTCCCAGCCGGTGATCAGCAGACTTCGAAGACCCTCGACCATGTAGCTGACCGGGTTGTAGGTCGCAATCGTCCGGAACCAGTCGGTCTCGATCAAATTCCGGGGCAGGCTCATCGAGCTCAGGAAGAGGAAGACGAAGATCAGGGGGAAGAGGCTCTGGACCTTCTCGGGCGCGTCGACCCGCATTCCGACCGCGAGCCCGATCGAGCCGAAGGCGAGGGAGATCGCGATCGAGAGGAGGATCATCACCACGGCTCCGCTGAAGCCGGCCGCGATGTGCGCGCCTGCGAGCAGCCCGACCGCGATGTAGGTGCCCGCCTGGAATAGCCCGAGCACCAGCGTCCCGGCGAGCTGCCCTGTCACCAGCGCCGCCGGGTGGATCGGCGTCAGCTGCAGGCGGTTGAAGAACCCACCCTGGTTGTCCTCCGCGAGGTTCTGTCCGGTGCCGATCACCGCGAAGACGCCCGCCTGGATGAAGGCGAAGGCGAGCGCAAAGGTGACGTAGGAATTCGTGGGGAAGCCCGGCAGGTCAGTGGCGGACTTGAGCCCCACCGAGTTGATCGCGAGCAGGATCAGGGGGAAGGTGGTTGCCGGGATGATCGCCGCCGGCTGCCGGACGGTCCGCATGATCGAGCGACGTGCGAGCTCGGGCGCCTGGACCCAGATCGAGGGGCGCTGAGCGACCGGGCGGCCGAGGGTGACTGTGGCCGCCTCCATCAGGCTGGCGCTCCCTCGAGCGCGGGCTGCTCGCCGGTCTCGCCCTCCTGGGCGGCTTCGGCCTGCGCGCCCTCGAGCGATCGTCCGGTCTTGGTCAGAAAGACGTCGTTCAGGCTCGCCTCGTGGAGCTCGAGGTTCGCGATCTTGACGTCCGCCTGGTCGAAGGCCCGGATGATGTTCGCGAGCTGCTCGCCGCCGTCCTCGTCGAGCCGGACCGCGGCACCCTGCGGGGTGCCGGGGACCAACTCGCCGAACGGCCGCAGCAGCTCGAGCGCGCGATCGCGCTCCTGGTGGTCGGTGGGGACGACCTCGACCGTGGGGCGGCCGACCTCGGCCTTGAGGGCGTCGGTCGTGCCCGCGGCCACGATCTTGCCGTGATCGATGATTCCGAGATGGTCGGCCAGCTGATCGGCCTCCTCGAGGTACTGGGTGGTGAGGAAGATCGTCGTCCCGTCGTCGCGCGAGAGTCGGGCCACCTCGTCCCAGAGCGCCGTCCGGCTCTGGATGTCGAGGCCGGTTGTGGGCTCGTCGAGGAAGAGGACCCGCGGCCCGTGCAGCAGCGCGAGCGCCAGGTCGAGGCGGCGCTTCATGCCGCCTGAGTAGCCGCCGACCTTGCGGTCAGCGGCGTCCGAGAGCCCGACCCGCTCGATCAGCTCGTCGCCGCGCTTCGTCCTCTCTGCCTTCGGCATGCCGTGGAGGGCGCCCTGCAGGCGCATGTGCTCGCGAGCCGACAGGTTCGGGTCCAGGGCCGCCTCCTGGAGCGCGGCGCCGATCGCGTCGCGCACCGCGGCGCCTTCCTTGACGACGTCATGGCCGGCGACCCTGGCCGAACCTGCGGTGGGAGGGAGGAGCGTGGTGAGCATGTGAACGGTGGTGGACTTGCCGGCACCGTTGGGACCGAGAAAGCCGTAGATCTCACCCGGTCGCACCTCGAGGTCGATTCCGTCGACGGCCTTGACGCCGCCCTTGAACTCTCTGACCAGGCCTTCGACCTCGATTCCGTTGGCCTGGGAGTGGACTCCGTTCCTGCTTGGCATCCGGGTTCCCCCTCCGGGTGTCGATCGCTTGCGAAGTTGGACGGCAGTATACATAGATATTTGAACCTTGCAAATGTCCACTACCACGAGTAACATGAGGCAAACATGAGCGAGAAGAGCTCTCAGAGGAAGTTCCCCGGCCCCGGTTCGTGGCTTGCCGGCGAGGTCGGTCGGACCGACCCGGGCTCAGAGGCATGGAGCCTGATGCACTGGCTGATGGTCACGAACAAGCAGCGCCTCTTCGCCATGTCGCAGGAGTTCGAGCTCGCGCCGCAGCAGATGATCGCCCTCCGCATGCTGGGCGCCGGGCCGCGCAAGATGAGCGAGCTCGCGCAGGCGCTCTTCTGCGACAACTCGAATGTCACCGGCATCGTCGACCGGCTCGAGGAGCGGGGCCTGGTCCGTCGCGAGGCCGCGGAGGGCGATCGCCGCGTCAAGCTCCTGGTCCTCACGAAGGACGGCGAGCGGATGCGGACGGAGATCACCAAGCGGATGGCGGAGCCGCCCCCGCCGATCGCCTCGCTCTCCGAGAAGGATCAGCGCGCACTTCGCGACATCCTGAAGCGGGCGGTCGAGGACGTCTCGGAGGCCGAGGTCGCCGACGCCCTGGCCGGCAAGGTGCCGGCCGCTCCTTCCAGCTAGGGACTAGGTCGCCTCCGGCGCGGGGGTCGGCCCCCCCGCCTCCTCCTCGGCGGCGGTCAGCTCGCGGCGGTACTCGCGGTACTCCTGCACCGCGATCTGAATCGTGGCCGCCGCCGGGATCGCCAGGATCGCGCCGAGCACCCCGAACAGCGTGCTGCCGAAGAGCACCGCGACCAGCACGATGAACGCTTCGATCTTGGTCGCGCGCTTCTGGATCTGCGGCTGGATCACGTAGTTCTCGACCTGCTGGTAGACGATCGCGAAGACCACCCAGATGATCAGCGCGATCGGGAAGTTGACGAAGGCGGTGACGATCGCGACCAGCACGGAGCCGATCGTCGCGCCGACGACGGGGATCAGGTCGAAGACGAAGACGATCACTGCGAGCGGACCCGCGAACGGAACGCCGAGGATCGTCAAGACGATGAAGGCCGAGAAGCCGGCGATAGTCGCCTGCAGCAGCGCTCCGCCGACGTAGTTGCCCACCGCGTTCGCGATCCGCCGCAGCGTCCGCTCGATCCGCTCGGCGTGCTCCGGCCTCTGCATCCTGATGAACCCCTCTATCCATCTCGGCCCCGACGCCACCATGAAGATGCTCAGGATCAGGATGGTCACGCCGGCGAAGATCGAGCTGACCAGCCCGAAGCCGATGTCGCGCAGGACCTTCGCGGCGTCGCCCGCCTTGCTCGGCAGCTTTTCCGCCTCGTCGGAGAGTTTCTGCGTGATGTCGTACTTCTCGTTCAGGTCGCGGAGCGTCTTGTTGTCGTTGACGTAGTCCTCGACGTCCTGGACGTAGCTGGGCGCGTTGGTCGCGACGTCGCTGACCTGGTTGACGATCGGCGGGAGCAGCACCGCGCCGAGGCCGATCGGAATCGCGAGCAGCCCCAGGTAGACGAGCGCGATCGCCAGCCCGCGTTTCATGTAGCGCTGGAAGAAATTGACCGGGCCCGCGACGGCGACGGCCAGGAACGCAGCGATGACCAGCCAGCTGATCGGCTTGCGCAGCAGGTAGATGACGTAGAGCACGAGCACGACGCCCGCGACAACGAGCACGTTGCGGGCGATCGCGCGTGCCGGTGAGTCCACTCTTGGCATGCCGACCCTCTCTATTCGCGGCCGACAATCGCCTTCCCCCCACGACATGGGCGCGAAACCCGCGTCTCAGGGGGCGCTGACGCCGGCTGTCTTGAAGACCGCTTTGAGGTGTGGCGGGTCGGTGCGGTGAAGGAGGCCACGGCTGGTGACGCCGCCGCCGGTGAAGCGGTAGTGCATCCGGCTGTAGGCCGGTTCGTTCGGTGCGTTGTGCTGGATCGGCGAGAGGAACACGGTTCCGGTGCCCTTGCAGGTACCGCCCGCTCCCGCGTTGATCTCCTCGGTGAAGTCGTAGCGAGGCGGCAGGGATGCCTGAACGCCGTCGAGGCTCCATTCGCCGCCGCACTCGATGCCGGTGTACGCGACCTCCGCGGCGCCGTCCGACGAGATATCGGCCGCGATCTCGAAGGGCGCCAGCTGCTTTTGATGAAGCGTCCCGGTCCACCTGCCCGCGATCTGCCTCGTCACCCCCTCGTCGCCGGTCGCGCCGGGCTCCACGGCGTCACCGCTGCCTCCGCAGCCCGCCACCGAGAGAAGCAGGGCGATGAGCGGGAGGAAGAGATGCCGGCCGACCACAGCCAGACCCTAGTATCGGTCCATGGCAGAGGAACCCGTCGCCGAGAGCCCGCGCCAGCTCGCGGAGGGCGTCGAGATACGCCCCGCCCGGGTGGACGAGGTCGAGGAGATGCTGCCGCTGATCCGCGCCTACTGCGAGTTCTACGAGACCGAGCCGAACGACGCGGGAATCCGGGAGATGTTCCAGACGCTGATAACCGATCCAAGCCAGGGGGCGGTCTTCATCGCCCGCGACGGCGGGAGGGCCGTCGGTTTCGCCAGTCTCGACTGGAAGTGGTCGAGCCTGAAGGGGGCGCGGATGGGCTACCTCGAGGATCTTTTTGTGGATCCGGACGTCAGGGGCAAGGGGATCGCCGACGCCCTGATTGAGGTGTGCGCGGAGCGCTGCCGCGAGCTCGGCATGCCCGCGATGGCTTGGCAGACCGCCCCCGACAACCACCGTGCTCAGAAGGTCTACAACCGGACCGGCGCGGAGTTCGAGACCTATCTCGAGTACGACCTGAAGCTGTGAGCGATCAGCTGCGCGCCGTGATCGGCGCCGCCTGGCTCAACCACGAGCGACGGGGTCACGGCGAACCGCTGGTCCTCCTTCACTCGCTCGGTGGTTCCCTGGTGCAGTGGTCGCCGATCATGGATCGGCTCGCAGCGGAGCGCGAGGTGATCGCGGTCGACATGCCGGGCTTCGGCGCGTCACCGCCGCTCCCGGACGGGGTCGCGCCCCGGGCGGCCAACCTGGCGACCGCCGTCCTCGACTTCTACGACGCCCTGGGGATCGAGGGGACCCCTGCGATCGCCGGCATCTCGCTCGGTGGCTGGGTCGCGATCGAGGCCGCACGCCAGGGCGGAGCGAGCGCTGTGGTCGCCATCTGCCCGGCCGGCTTCTGGAAGCGCTCGCCAGGGTCATCCGACCGCCTGGTTGCCCGAGCACGGCGCCGCGGGCGGCTCGCCCGTCCTCTCTTTCGCCCGGTGATGGCGACCGCTCGCGGCCGCCGCCGGGCGCTCGGCCGCTTCATCTTCCGGCCCGAGCGGCTCAGCCCGGGCGAGGCCGAGGCGATTGCCCGCGCCTACGTCACGGCGCCGGCCTACGACGAGGCGAGCGCGATGATGCGGGCGGGACGGATCGAGGAGCTCAAGGGCATCAAGGTGCCGATCACGCTGGCCTGGGGAGAGCACGACAACGTTGTGCGCAACCGGCCCCTGCCGGACAAGGTGGTTCCGAAGCGGGTCGAGCAGGTGCTGCTCCCCGGTTGCGGACACGTGCCGACCTGGGACGACCCGGATCTCGTCGCCCGCGTAGTACTCGCGGGTGCACGCAGGAAGCGATAGAAGGAGGATCGGGATGAGCGAGCGCACCGAGTACGCCAACGGCGAGTTCTGCTGGGTCGACCTGGCGACATCGGACCTGGAGGGCGCGAAGACCTTCTATGGAGACCTGCTCGGCGTCGACGCCGAGCTTGCCCCCGGCGATCCGGAGGAGACCGGCGGCTACGGGTTCTTCACCAAGAACGGCAAGATGGTCGCCGGGTTCGGTCCGACGCAGGCGGACGGACAGCCCTCCGCCTGGAACAGCTACGTCAAGGTCGAGGACGCCGACGCGGCGGGCGAGAGGGCGAAGGAAGCGGGCGGGCAACTGATCTTCGGCCCGGTCGACATCCCGAACGACGCCGGGCGCATGGCGGTATTTCAGGACCCGACCGGAGCCTTCATCTCGGTCACCCAGCAGAAGAGCCATCCGGGCGCGGAGCTCGTCAACGAGCCCGGCACCTGGAACTGGAACAACCTGCTGACGCGGAACCTCGATCAGGCAAAGGACTTCTACGGCAAGGTCTTCGGCTGGACGGCGACCCACAACGAGCAGGCTCCCGACTTCGTCTGGATGTGGCAGGTCGAGGGCCAGCGCTGGCCGGAAGGCATCGCGGGGCTGATGGAAATGGGCACTGACGTTCCCGCCGAGGCACCTCCCTACTGGCAGGTCTACTTCGTCGTGGAGAGCGCCGACGAGGCGGTCGAGAAGACGAAGAGCGCCGGCGGGAGGCTCATTTTCGGGCCGTTGGACATCCCAGTCGGCCGGATGGCGACCCTGTTCGACCCGCAGGGAGCGGCCTTCTCGATCCTCGAGCTGCACATGGCTGAACCGAGATAGCAGGGGCTAGTTCGCGGCGCAGCTCGCGCAAAGCCCGCTGACGACGACCTCGGCCCGGTCCGGCTCGAACCCGGCGCGTTGCGAAGCTCCCTGATCCAGGTGACTCTCGGTGGTCTCATCGTCGCCGTTACCGGCGCGTTGATCGGCCAGGCTTAGGTCCTCGCCCGACAGGGATACTCCGCGGCGATGCCGCGCCAGAACGAGACGGATCCCACCCCTGCCCGGAACGACCTCGCGGAGCTGCAGCGGAGGCGGGCGCTCACGGAGAATGCCGCTCGAGCCGAGGCGGTCTCCAAGCGGCACGACCGGGGAGGGCGGACAGCGCGCGAGAACGTCACCGACCTGATCGACGAGGGCTCATGGGTCGAGTACGGGCGCTACGCCATCGCGCAGCAGCGGAAGCGGCGGAGCCAGGAGGACCTGATCGCCAACACGCCCGCCGACGGGCTGGTCGCGGGAACCGCCACGGTCAACGGGCAGCCCACCGCGGTGCTCGCCTACGACTACACCGTCCTGGCCGGGACCCAGGGCACCGTCGGGCACTTCAAGAAGGACCGGATGTTCGAGCTGATCGAGCGGATGCGGCTGCCGGTTGTCTTCTTCGCGGAGGGAGGCGGGGGCCGGCCCGGCGACACCGACCATCCCGTCGTCAGCGCGCTGCAGGTCCGGGCGTTCGCTCTGTGGGCCAAGCTCTCCGGCCGGGTTCCGAGGATCGCCATCGTCGCCGGTAACTGCTTCGCCGGCAACGCGGTGATCGCGGGGTGCTCGGACCTGATCATCGCCACCAAGACGGCCTCGCTCGGGATGGCGGGCCCCGCGATGATCGCGGGCGGTGGCCTCGGCGACGTTCGCGCCGAGGAGGTCGGGCCGGTCGAGATGCAGGCGCCCAACGGCGTGCTCGATCTCGTCGTCGAGGACGAGCAGGAAGCGGTCGCGACCGCGAAGCGGCTGCTCGGCTACTTCCACGGCCCCGTCGAGGAGTGGGCGGCCGCCGATCAGTCGGCGCTGCGCGACGCGGTGCCCGAGAGCTCTCGGCGCGCCTATGACGTCGTGCCGATCGTCCGCACGATCGCCGACGAGGACTCCGTCACCGTGCTGCGCGAGCCCTTCGCCCCCGAGCTGGTCACCGCCCTGGCCCGCATCGAAGGACGCCCCGTCGGCGTGATCGCCAACAACTGCAAGTACGCGGCCGGCGTGGTCACCGGAGATGCGGGGGACAAGGCCGCGCGCTTCATCCAGCTTTGTGACGCCTTCGGACTTCCGGTCGTCTCGCTGATCGACACCCCCGGCTACATGGTCGGCCCCGATGCCGAGCGGGAGGCCCTCGTCCGGCATTGCTGCCGGATGCTGATCGCCGGGGCGGCCCTCACCGTCCCCACGATCGCCATCCTGCTGCGGCGCGCCTACGGCCTGGGCGCGCAGGCAATGGCGTTCGGCAGCCTGCACGAGCCGCTGCTGACCGCGGCGTGGCCGGACGCGACGCTCGGCCCGATGGGGCTGGAGGGCGCGGTGCGGCTCGCGATGCGACGAGACCTCGAGGCCATCGAGGACGAGGCCGAGCGCGAGCAGCGCGTCCGCGAGCTCACCGCCCAGATGCACGAGCACGCCAGGGCGCTGAACGCCGCTCAGATCTTCGAGATCGACGACGTCATTGACCCGGCCGACACCCGGCCGACGATCGCCCGCACCCTCGCCGCCGCCGGCGACCCCGCGCCCAGCGGCCGCCCGGTCGACTCCTGGTGAGCCGACCTACCAGCGGCTTGTGACGACCTTCTTGCGCGTGTAGAAGTCGACGGCGTCCTTGCCGTTCGCGTGCAGGTCGCCGTCGATCGAGTCCTTCCAGCCCGAGAACGGGAACCAGGCCACGGGCGCGGGCACCCCGATGTTGACGCCGAGCATCCCGGCCTCGATGCCCCAGCGGTAGGCGCGGGCGGCGGAGCCGGACGTGGTGAAGATCGAGCCGGCGTTGCCGTAGCGCGAGCCGTTGGCGAATTCGATCGCGGCCTCCAGGTCGGGAGCGCTCACCAGCGCCAGCACCGGGCCGAAGACCTCCTCGCGGGCGAGATGAGACTCGTGATGCGACACCTCGACCAGTGTCGGACCCAGCATCGCGCCGGCATCTCCGCCTCCGACGCGGCCGTCGAGCAGGACGCTGGCGCCGTCGGACTCGGCGGAGGCGACGGCCGCCTCCGCTCGCTCGCGCGCCTCGGGCGAGACCATCGGGGAGACATCGGTGCCGGGATCGGCTCCCGGGCCGATTGACAGGTTCTCCGCGGCGGCTCGGAGCGCATCCCGAACCTCGGCCTGGCGGGCCTCGTCGCCCGCGATCACGCAGACGGACCCGGCCAGACAGCGCTGGCCGGCCGCCCCGAAGGCCGATGCCATGATCGCCGGCACGGACGTCTCCAGGTCCGCGTCCTCCGCGACGATCATGGAGTTCTTGGCGCCACCGAGGGCCTGCACGCGTTTACCGGTCTGCGCCGATCGAGTCGCGATGATCCGGGCGGTGCTGGCCTGCCCGACGAAGGAGACGGCGTCGACGCCGTCGTGGTCGAGGATCGCCTCGACCGCCTCGCGGCCGCCATGGACGAGGTTCACGATGCCCGGCGGAAAGATCTCCTCTTCGTCGATCAGCTCGCAGATCCGCTCGGCGGGGCGGGGGTCGCGCTCCGAGGGCTTCAGGATGAAGGCATTGCCGCAGGCGACCGCGTAGGGCAGGAACCAGAGCGGGATCATCGCCGGGAAGTTGAACGGCGTGATCGCGGCGACGACGCCGACCGGCTGGCGGACCAGCTCGACGTCGATGCCCGACGCGACGCCCTCGAGCGTCTCGCCCTTGAGCAGATGCGGGATCGCGGCGGCGGATTCCACCGACTCGATGCCGCGGCCCACCTCGCCGTCGGCATCCGCGAGCGTCTTGCCCATGTCAGCGGTGACCAACGCGGTGATCTCCTGGCGATTGCGGATCAGCGCGTCCCGGAGGGCAAGGACCGAACGCGCCCGCTCCTGTGGCGGGACCGCGCGCCAAGCCGGCTGCGCGTCGCGGGCGGCCCGCACTGCCGCGTCGACGTCGGCCGATCCGGACAGGGGCACGCGGGCGGCGAGCTCGCCGGTGGCGGGGTCTCGGTCGTCGAGCCTCTCCGAGGCCACGGCATCCACGAACGAGCCGCCGATGTAGTTCTTGAGCGTCCTTGCTTCGGCCGCGGTGGCCATGAATCCAGACTAGCGCCGGCGCGCGCGATGCCGGCGGAATTGCCCCGGTTCTGCCTCCTCGTCCAAGACCTGCTCGATCGTCCTGCCACTCAGGACGGATTGTGGCTGCGACGAGGTCGGTTTCCGGCGGGCGTCGGCGCCCTCATCGCGCTTCTTGATCAGCAGCCACTTCTCCCGGTCGCCCGCCGGTCCGGTGCGGACGAGCGCGTAGGCGCCCTTGATCTTCTCGCCGAGCATGAAGACCTTGACGTCGCCCTTCTCGATCGCCTCCGAGAGCTCCATCGGCTCGCCGCGCCGCGTCTCGGAGATGTTCTGGAAGACGCCGCGGTCCCAGACGATCATCGGGCCGGCGCCGTACTGGCCCTCCGCGATCACGCCCTCCCACTCGAGGTATTCGAGCGGGTGGTCCTCGGTCCGCATCGCCAAGCGCTTGTCGCGAGGATCGAGTGAGGGGCCCTTCGGAATCGCCCAGGAGGCGAGCACGCCGTCGACCTCGAGTCTGAGGTCGTAGTGCTCCGAGGTGGCCGAGTGCTTCTGGAAGGAGAAGCGGGGATGACGGCGCTTCGCCTTCGATTTGCGCTTCTTCTTGGCGCTGGGCTCCTTCGTCTTCGAGAAGTCGCGTTTGCGCTCGTATTCATTGAGAGACCGTGGCATCAGACGGCCCCCTCGAGCTCGGCGATCGAGTCGGCGAAGGCGCCTCGGAGCCCATCGAGGTCGGAGATCGCGTCCGGGTCCGAGCAGAGCCCGAAGGCGAGCTCGCCCGCGAGCGAGATCACCGAGACCCTGAGCGCGTGGCGATCCGCCGGCTCGGCGAAGGAGCAGAACTGCTCGACGGCATGCCCGAGAATCAGCGCGCGCTGGCGCGGCCCAGGGACGTTCGAGACCGAGAGCGCGAACTGGCGCGGCCCCGAGGTGAGCCGGGTGACGCCCTTGTAGAGCGGCCGGAACCGGCCGAGCGCGTGGAAGAACGCGTAGAGGGTGTCCGGGTCGTGGTCGAGCTTCCGCTGGCGGGTCTCGGCGTTGATCAGCCGCAGGCGGGTGATCGGGTCCGGCTCCGCGATGGGGAGGTCGACGTTCATGAAGGAGTCGCGGTTGCCGAGGTCGGCGGCCCCCTCCTCGCGCGCGTGGAGGGAGACCGGGACCTGCACGCGCAGGCCCTCGGCGCCGTCGTCCTCGAGCCAGCGGCGGAGGCCGCCGGCGACCACCGCCAGCACCACGTCATTGACCGTGACGCCCTCGCCGCAGCCGTGGCCGATTCGCTTCAGCCGCTCGAGCGGGAAGGTGGTCCATGCGACCTCGCGAGCGGGGCCAATGTGGCAGTCGAGCTCCGTGTTCGCCCCGGGACGCAGCTCGCGCCAGAGGGCCGACGGCAGCCGAACCAGGATGCGCGCCTCGCGGGCGGCCTCCGGGCCGGGAGCCTTCGGTGCCGGCGCGGCCGGCTTCGCCTCCTTCGCAGCGGGGGAGTCGGCGATGCGCCCAGGCGCGCGGGCGGGGGTGGGCTGATCCGCATCCCAGAGCAGCCCCGCCGAGAGCCGGATCGCGCTGATCCCGTCCGCCATC
The DNA here is from genome assembly GCA_046731495.1 of Actinomycetota bacterium. Lineage (GTDB taxonomy): Bacteria > Actinomycetota > Thermoleophilia > Solirubrobacterales > 70-9 > DASUPK01. The sequence goes on from JBKPLC010000086.1 coordinate 11,909, forward strand.
GCGTGGTGGATCCGGGCGATCAGGCCGACGCGATCGCCGGTCAGCGGCAGCGCATCGATCCGCCACAACGGACGGGTGTGGTCGAGTCGCTCCGAGAGCAGCTCGCCGACGGCCTGGCGGAACTCCTCGTCCGAGAGCGGATCCGCGTGATCGGGCTCCGCGACGTGCCAGTTGAGGTCGAGGTAGTCCACGGGCGACCAGACCGGCCGGCCAAGACCGAGGAGCGGCTCCTCCACGCGTTGCACGAGCCGCGGGAACGCGCCGACCCGCTGACCCACCCTGGTCCGCAGGTCCGGCACCGAGAGCGGCGCGCCCGTGGAGTCCGGGGCCATGATCAGGACCTTGCCGGTGTGGCCTTTGATCGCGGACGACTCGAGGCGCAGGATCTCGCAGTCGTCGACGCTCATCCGCTCACGCGTGGCCGGGCTCATGCCCGGATCATCTCTCGCGAGAGCCCTTCTGTCACCCCGTTTCTCGGATTGAACGGCGGGTACCCGACGGGGGAACGAGATAAGGAGGCGCGATTCAGATGGGTGAACGCATCGATGAGGCAAAGGGCCGCACGAAGCAGGCGGCCGGTGACCTCACCGACGACGAGAAGCTGAAGCGCGAGGGCAAGATCGACCGCGCCGTGTCGAGCGTCAAGGACAAGGTCGACGACGCCGCGGACAAGGTGAAGGAGAAAATCGGTCACGACCGCAACCCTCGCGACTGACCGCCCGCCATATCGATAGCCAGGGGGGAGGACCGGAGCCGGCGCTCCGGTCCTCGCACGTCTGGGGCGACTTCTGAGGAGAACTACGGACTCGATCCCGCAGTTCACCCCGATGATTCGGCGGCCGCCTGCGGCGAGACTCCCAGGCGTCAGGGGAGTAGGAAACCACCACCCGCCCGCCGCCGATTCGACTCTCAACGGGCCGCCCTAGGGGGGCGGCCCGTTTGCTTTAGGGGTGCGTCACTCGGGCTCGGCGACCAGCGCCTTCGCCATCTCGCTGGGCGCCGGCGCCTGCCCGTGCAGCTCGAGCAGGTGGACCGCCACCAGGGCGACCGCAAGTCCCTCGAATGGCTGGAAGATCGCCTCTGCCGAGAGGCCGGCCAGGACGAGGAGCAGTGTGCCGTGCAGCGGCACGATGATCGCCTGCACCGCGATCTCGGTGATCAGAATGGTCCCGGCCACGATCACGAATACCCGCCGGGCTTGGCCTCGGACCAGGCCGACGCTTCGGGTGATCGACTCGCGTACACCGAGGTGCTCCAGCTTCATGATCGGCGCCGAGGCGGCCACGTAGGTGAGGAAGATCAGGGCGGGAATGACCAGGAGGACAAAGCCGATCGCGGCGCCGATGGTGACGATGATGTCGAGCACGATCAGGCGGCCGATCGGCAGCGAGCGGAGCAGGGCGGAGAGCGGTGGCAGGGGTTGACCGGCGCGCCAATCGACCACTGCCGCCGCAGTCAGTCCTGCATAGACGGCCTGTCCCATGAGGTTGACCGCCGCCGTGAGGAGAGCCAAGCCGATGGTCGCGACGTCGGCCAGACTCCGGATGTGATCAACCTCAAAGCCGCCCTCGAGCAGCGCGTCGGCGATTGTCTGCGGCAGGAGGACGACGACGGCGGCGACCACGAGGAACGCCCAGTGACGGCGGTACACCGTCCACATCTCGGCCACGACCTCCCGCGGCGAGAGCCGTCCCTGTCGTTTCTCGGTCACGACTCGACGAGGTGCGACAGCGGGTTCGTCGGGACGTGGATCCAGCCCTCACGGGTGGCCCGGTCGGATTCCTCGCCGGGCTCCGGCGGCTGGGTCAGGCCCAGGGCGGAGGCGCGTGCGACCAGCGAGCAGACGAGGGCGTCGAAGCAGTTGTGATCGGTCCCCGCGAGCTCGCGCTCCTGGAAGCTCAGCTCGATCGCGCCGAGCCCTTCCTCCAGCCGCGAGAGGAGCTCGGGGAGGCGCGCCACGCCGACCCGGCTCTTGTAGCCGACCGCCGAGAGGCCCCAGGCCGTGAGCGCCGGGGCGGGGTAGGCCTCGATCACCTTCCCCGAGCCGGCCCGGTCGACGGGCTCACCCCGTGCGGCGAGACGGTCCAGGAGGAAGGCGCAGCGCATCGCGACGACGCCGATCAGGTCGGTGGAGACGCTCAGCGGACGGCGGGCGCCTCCCTCGATCAGCCGGCGGTCGGTCGCGCGGAAGCTGAGGTGGAAGCGGTAGAGGTCCTGGTCCTCCCCGCTGCCGGGCCAGCCCGCTCTGTTCCGATGGGCGGTGATCGCCTCGACGAATTCGTCGGGCCAGCCGAACGGCGCGTCGATCCCGACCTTGTCGGCAAAGCCGATCGCGTCGAGCAGCTCGTCGTCGGCGAGCCCGGAGCGGAGCTCGGTGACCGCCGGCGTTCCCTGGCTCCAGTCGACCGCGCAGGTGCTGGTGTTGACCGGCTGCGCCGCCAGGTCGATCCCCAGGGTCCTCACGCCGCGATCCTAGGGGGGCGCCAGGCCGCTCAACTCTGAGCGAGCGCGAAGCCAGGGCTAGTCTGCGCGGAATGCAGGAGATCCTCCCCGGCGTCTGGCACTGGACCGCGACCCATCCGAGCACGGGCAGCGAGGTGAGCTCCTACTGGGTCCGCCCGGCCCGGGCCGTGATCGACGCGCTGCTGCCGGACGAGGGGATCGAGGCGTTCGCTGAGGAGCCGCCCGAGCGGGTGCTGCTCTCCAATCGCCATCACCTTCGGAACGCGGAGGAATTCGCCGAGCGATTCGGGTGTGCGATCGAGTGCTCGAAGCCCGGGCTGCATGAGTTCGAGGGCGGTCCGGAGGTCGAGGGCTTCGACTTCGGCGACGAGGTCGCTCCCGGGATCGAGGTGCTCGAGGTCGGTGCGATCTGCCCCGACGAGAGCGCGCTGCTGATCCGGGAGGCCCGGGCCCTGTCGGTGGCCGACGGCGTCAAGCACTACGGCGGGCGGATGGACTTCTTCGCCGCCTGGCTGCTCGGCGATGACCCCGAGGGAGTCAAGGCGGGGCTGCGGGACTCGTATTCGCGGCTGCTCGACCTCGACTTCGACAGCCTGCTCTTCGCCCACGGCGACCCGATCGTCGGCGGGGGCAAGGAGGCGCTACGGCAGTTCAGCCAGGGCGCGATGTAAACGTCATGCGAGGCGCGCGGCAGCGCGACCCGTTTGATAGGGCAGCCGATCCGTACCCTGCACCGGTGGCTCGCGACGACTTCGAGCTCGGGGACGGGAAGCCGGACATCAGGGCGGCCGGCGGGGTGCTGGTCCGCACCGGGGGGAACGGCCGCGAGGTGGCCGTGATCCACCGCCCGAAGTACATGGACTGGTCCCTCCCGAAGGGCAAGCTGGAGGAGGGGGAGGGCTGGCTCGAGGCGGCTCTCCGGGAGGTCGAGGAGGAGACGGGGTATCGCTGCGATGCGGGCATCGAGCTCCCGCCTGTCTCCTATCTCGATCGCAGGGGCCGGCGGAAGCTGGTCCGCTACTGGTTGATGGAGCCCGCCTCGGGCGGATTTGAGCCACACGGCGAGGTGGACGAGCTGCGCTGGCTGAGGCCGGAGGAGGCCGACCGGCTGCTCACCTATCCGCACGACAAGGAGCTGATCCACAAGGCAATGCGGCGCTACCGGTGGCGCATGATGATGCGGATCCTGAGGCCCTTCTCACGACAGCCGTTTCCCGGCTGACCCCCGCCGGGGCGAGTAACGGGGCGGCTCTACGATGGACTTAGGAGTAGCTCGAATCACACGACTTCAAGCCTCGACCGAAGGAGCCACATGACCGATAACACCGAGACCGCCATCCTCGCCGGAGGCTGCTTCTGGGGAGTTCAGGAGCTGCTCCGCAAGCGCGACGGCGTCATCTCCACCCGCGTCGGCTACACCGGCGGTGAGAACGCGAACCCGACCTATGGCAACCATCCCGGCCACGCCGAGGCAGTCGAGATCGTCTTCGACCCGGAGCGGATCTCCTACCGGGACATCCTCGAGTTCTTCTTCCAGATCCACGATCCGACGACCAAGGACCGGCAGGGCAACGACGTCGGCTCGAGCTACCGCTCGGAGATCTTCTATACGACCGACGAGCAGCGCCAGGTCGCTGAGGACACGATCACCGACGTCGACGCCTCCGGCCTCTGGCCCGGCAAGGTCGTCACCGAGATCAGCGAGGCCGCCCCCTTCTGGGAGGCCGAGCCCGAGCATCAGGACTACCTGCAGCACTACCCAAACGGCTACACCTGCCACTTCCCGCGGCCGGGCTGGAAGCTGCCGCACCGCGAGAAGACCGCCTCGTAACGCGTTCGGGCTGGTACCGCGTTAGGTCGGGGGTCCAGCCCGCAGGGCGCCGTAGGATTGCGGCCGTGCCGTTCACGCTCAGGAACCTGAGGGAGGACCTTGAGGACGTCGGGTCCAACTTCGACGGCGCGCCGGACCTGGAGTTCCGCTTGGCGACCGAGGCGCTCGAGCTCGAGCAATCCGGCCTGAGCTGCCAGCGCGTCCCGCCCGGCTATCGCTTTCCGTACGGCCACACGCACAAGAAGCAGGAGGAGGTGTACGTGGTCGTGCGCGGGAGCGGGCGGATGAAGCTCGACGACGAGATCGTCGAGCTCAAGGAGTGGGACGCGGTGCGTGTCCCGCCCGG
>JBKPLC010000087.1:0-34710 GCA_046731495.1 Actinomycetota bacterium
GCACGGCCCATCTGGATACGTCCTCACAAGTGGTCAGGTACGACTTCGCGGATCTGGAGTTCAGCCCGACCGCGGCGCTCTTCGAGGGGAAGGCGCGAGCCGGGATCGACATCTCGATCTTCGTGGTTCGCACCCCGCCCGACCGCTTCATCGAGATGCACGTCCACCCGTACTCGGAGACCTTCGTCCTGCTCGCCGGTCACGGCCGCTGGACGGTGGGGGAGAGCGTCAGCGAGCTGAATGCCGACCAGATGCTCGTGGTGCCCGCTGACACGCCCCACGGTCTGCGGAATATCGGCGACGTCCCGCTGCTGGTGGTCTCGGTCCACGAGTCCGGGACCCTCGAGCAGACCTTCCTGGGTCGGGAACCCGCCTAGCGAGGAGGCCGCCGGCTGGGTCGCCGGCTTATGGCCGTGCGACCGCGCGGATGATCAGCAGCAGGAGGATCGAGCCCGCGATCGCGATCAGCCAGGTGCCGAGGTCGAAGAACTCGTCGATCTCGCCGACGTCGAGGGCACTCGCGAGGAAGCCGCCGAGCAGCGCGCCCAGGATCCCCACCGCGGTGGTGCCGATGCAGCCGCCCGGCTCGGTGCGGCCCGGGACCAGTGCCCTCGCGATGGCGCCGGCGAACAGGCCGAGCAGGATCCAGGCGATGATCCCCATGTCTCTCCGCTAGCGCCGGCTGCCCGAGTGGTAGGTCAGGTACCAGAGCACGTGCCGGGCGGCGCTGACGCCGACGTTGACGGGGGAGAGCAACCTGCGCACGGCCGGAACTCTATTTGCGGAGACCCCCTGCCGCACCAGTAGTAGCCACGAATTTGGCTGCACCGAAGGCAATTCTTGCCCTCTTTGCGGACATGGAAACCGCTCTGGCTAGCATCACGGCGCGATGGCCATGCTGATCGGCAGAAGGCGCAAGCGCGGGGCCGGTGCCGTCGTCGCCCGGGTCGGGGCGGAGCGGGTCACTGTTGGGCTTGCGGTGCTCGCTCTCGGCGCGGCCGGGACATTGATCGCCGGCGAGTTGCTCCGGATGGCGAACCGCCGACGTGAGAGCGAGGACACCGAGACCCCAGGGACGCTGGTGGACGTGGCGGGTCATGCCACCCGCGACACGATCGCGGTGGCGCGCCGAGGGCTCCGGGCGACTCCTCAGCACGAGGAGGTTCTGTTCAACATCCTGCAGGGCTTCCTCGGGGCATTCGCCTTCGCCCGCCTCTCGACCTGGGGGATCCGTCACGGCTGGTGGCCAAGCGGGAATGTGCGGGTCGGCGGCCGCCACATCCACCACTTCATTCCGGGCATCGTGCTCGCCTTCGCCTCCGGGATCGGGGCGATCACGACCCGCAGCGAGACGATGGAGGCGACACTGGCGATCCCGTTCGGAATCGGGATGGGCCTGACCATGGACGAGGCGGCGCTCCTCCTCGACCTCGAGGACGTCTACTGGACACGCCAAGGGCTGCTCAGCGTGCAGGTGAGCCTCGGAGTCACCGCCACCCTCGCGGCGACGATTCTCGGCCTGCGGATGCTGCGTCGCGGCGAGCAGAAGGGAATCGAGGAGGGGCTGATCCCGCAGCTCGGCACCCAGGAGCTGGCGACTACCGGGGCCCTCGCCTAGGCAGCGGCGCGGAGGCGCGGCTCGGCCTCCTGCCCCATCCAGATCACCTGGTCGCGACCGGGGCCGACGCCGACGAGCCGCACCGGGATGCCGAGGTGGTCGGAGATGGCCGCGAGGTAGTTCCGGGCCTCCTGAGGGAGGTCCTGCTCGCGCCGGCACTCGCCGATCTTGCCCTCGAACCCCGGCAGCTCCTCGTACTCGGCCCGGGCGGTGTGGATGATCGACTGGTGGTAGGGGAACTCGTCGAAGACCGCGCCCTCGGGGTGGCGGTAGCGGACGCAGACGCGCAGCGGGTCGATCCCGGAGAGGACGTCGAGCTTCGTCATCGCCAGCGCCGTCATGCCGTTTAGCCGGACCGCGTAGCGGAGTGCCACCAGGTCGAGCCAGCCGCAGCGGCGCGGCCGCCCGGTGGTGGTCCCCAGCTCGCCGCCGCGCTCGCGGATCAGCTCGCCGAGGTCGTCCTCGAGCTCGGTTGGAAACGGCCCGGCGCCGACGCGCGTCGCGTACGCCTTCGCGATCCCCCAGACCTCGTCGATGTCGCCGGGCCCGACGCCCGCGCCGATGCACGCGGCGCCCGCCACGGGGTTCGAGGAGGTGACGAAGGGATAGGTGCCGTGGTCGAGGTCGAGCATCGTCCCCTGGGCGCCCTCGAACAGCACGGTGCGGTCGGCGTCGAGGGCCTCCCAGCAGAGCCTCGCCGTGTCGGCGATGTACGGCTCGAGACGGTGTCCGTAGGTGAGGTAGGTCTCGACCATGGTGTGCAGGTCGAGCTCGGGATCCTTGGCGAAGGGACGGAGCATCTGCTGCTTGGGCTCCATCGCGGCCATGATCTTCTTGCGAAGGATCTTGGGGTCGAGCAGGTCCTGGACGCGGATACCGAGCCGAGAGGCCTTGTCCGAGTAGCACGGGCCGATCCCGCGCCGGGTGGTGCCGATCTCGAGCTTGCCCAGCTTGAGCTCGCCCGCCGTGTCCAGCTTCACGTGGTAGGGCATGATCAGGTGGGCATTGGCCGAGATGCGCAGGCCGCTCACGTCGACCCCCCGGTGACGGAGCTCCTCGATCTCGCCGGTGAGCACGGCGGGGTCGATCACCACCCCGTTGCCGATCGCGCAGGTCTTGCCCGGATAGAGGATCCCCGACGGGATCAGGTGGAACTTGAAGGTCTCACCGTCGCGGATGATGGTGTGGCCGGCGTTGTTCCCGCCCTGAAAGCGGATCACGACATCGGCCTGCTCCGCGAGCAGGTCGGTGACCTTTCCCTTTCCCTCGTCGCCCCATTGGGCGCCGACTATGACGATTCCGGGCATGACCAGGGGATTATGAGAGGTTCCGGGTCGGAGCCGCGGGGTCGGTCTAGTGGTCGAGCGGCCCGAGAGCGGAGCCACCGCCCTCGCCGAGTGAGGTGGCGACGTCCGCGGAAACGCGCATGCGCCGGTCCTCGTCGAACAGCGGGAGCGGATCTCCGCACATCTCGACCAGGCGGGAGACGACGCGCGCTCCGATCTGGTCCTCCAGGTCGTGCTCCTCGAGGTTGGTGGTCACGACGAGGGAGCGCTGGGCCTCGTAGCGCTCGTTGACGAGCGCGTAGAGCTGCTCCAGGACCCACTCGGTGCGGTTCTCGGCGCCCAGGTCGTCGATGTGGAGAAGGTCGACGGTCGCGAGCCGCTCGAACAGGTCCGCGTAGGACTGCTCGCCGGCCTCGGCGTCGAAGGTGCGGCGGATCCGCGACAGCAGCTTCGGGAGCGAGTAGATCGCGACGCTGCGGCCGGCTTCCAAGGCGGTGCGGGAGACGAGCATGGCGAGAGTCGTCTTGCCGGTGCCGGAGCTCCCGTAGAGCCAGAGACCGCGCCCGACCTCGACGTTCTGCTCGATCGAGGCGCAGTATTCGCGCACCCGCCGGACGACGATCTCGTTCATCTGCGTGACCGGCGGGCGATCGAAGGAGACGCCGCGGTACTTGGCCGGGATCACCGAGTCGATGCCGCGCAGCCTGGCCTTGGCGACCATCTGCGAGCGGCACTCGCAGGGCCGCGCGACATCCTCGGGCCCGAGGATCCAGCCGGAGCCGTCGCAGATGCCGAGTCGGCACGGCTGACGCTCCCCCGATCGAGCGGTGGCCGCCATCTAGAACTCCTCCCCCGCGGCCGCGTCCTGCAGCGGCGGCCCCTCGCCGGCGGGCTGCTCGATCGGCTTCTCCTCGCGCGCCCGGTCCGCGAACTTCGGGTAGTGCTCGAGGAAGACGAGGCGAACGGTGCCCACCGGCCCGTTGCGGTGCTTGGCGAGGATCAGCTCGGCGCCGCCGGGATCCTCGGACTCGGCGTTGTAGTAGTCGTCGCGGTAGAGGAAGCCCACCACGTCGGCGTCCTGCTCGATCGCGCCGGATTCGCGGAGGTCCGAGAGGATCGGGCGCTTGTCGGGGCGCTGCTCGGGGGCGCGCGAGAGCTGCGAGATGCCGATCACCGGGACCGCGAGCTCCCGGGCGAGGATCTTGAGCCCGCGGCTGAACTGCGCGACCTGCTCGACGCGGTTGGCCCGCGCGTCGTCGCTTCGCATCAGCTGCAGGTAGTCGACGATGATCAGGCCGAGGCCCTCGTGCCCGCGGCTGCGCTCCTGTGCGTGCAGGCGCCTCGCCTTCGCACGCAGCTCCAGCAGGCCGAGGTCCGAGGAGTCGTCGATCCAGAGCGGGGCCGACTCGAGCTGGTTGCAGGCCTTGACCACCTTGGGCCAGTCCTTCGTCGAGACCTTCCCCTTGCGGAGCCGGTCACTGGAGATCCGGGACTGCGAGCCGATGAACCGGTGCGCGAGCTCCATCTCCGACATCTCGAGCGAGAAGAGCGCGACCGGCTTGTTGTGCTTCAGGGCGACGTTCTGGGCGAAGTCGCAGACCAGCGTCGACTTTCCCATGGCCGGCCTCGCCGCGATCACGATCAGGTTGCCGGGCTGGAAGCCGCCGGTCTTGTCGTCGAGGTCGCGGAAGCCGGACGGGGTCCCGGTGATCTCGGAGTCGCCGCTCGCCAGCTTCTCGAGCTTGTCGATCTCGCGGTGGAGGATTTCGCCGATCACCTGGAAGTCCTCGGCCTGCTCCTCGTTTGCGACCTGGAAGAGCAGCCGCTCCGCGTTCTCGACCAGCGCCCTCGGCTCGCCGTCCCGCTCCGCGACCGACTGCTGGATCTGCTTCGCGGCGCCCTCCAGGCGCCGCATCAGTGAGTTCTGCTTGACGATCTGCGCGTAGTGCTTCGCGCTGCCGGGGGCGGGGACCTTGGCCGCGAGGCTGGCGACGACGTCCCGGCCCCCGACCTCGTCGAGCTGACCGTGCTGGGCGAGGGCCTCCGAGACGGTGAGGACGTCGACCGGGTCGGCGTTCTCGTTGAGGCGGATGATCGCCTCGTAGATCGTGCGGTGGCGATCGCGATAGAAGTCCTCCGGCTTCAGGCGGACGTCGAGCAGCACTGGCTCGATCGTCGCCTCGGAGACCATCATCGCCCCCAGGACGGATTCCTCAGCCTCCAGGTTCTGGGGCGGGACGATGGCCTTTCCGTTGGTCGCCAAGTGCTCCTCTCTCGCGCAGCGTTGAACCCGGCCTCGCGGCCGTCTCTCCACTCAAGTCTGGATAGCGGCCCGGCGGATTCCCAATCGCCCCGGAGTGGAACTAAACCCGCGCGAGCCTGGCTAGAAAACCACAGGGAACCCGGTGGCGCGAATCGAGTTCTGGCTATTTGCGGCTCGCTTCTGTCAGGCACGGTTCGTGCCTGACCAAGAAGCCCGGTCTTTGCGGTGCCCTAGAAAGAACGAGTGGTCCCTCGGCTACGCCTCGGGACCCTCTCGCATCTCAGCGACGATCGTCTTGACCGACGTCGTCACCCCACCGCCGACCTCGACCTCGACCATGAAGGTGCCGGTCTCGCGGATCGGCTGCTCGAGCCTGATCTTCTTGCGGTCGACCTTGAGGCCGCGGGCGGCCTGGATCGCATCGGCGATCTCCGCCGCGGTGACGGAGCCGAAGAGCTTGCCGTCCTCGCCAGCCCGGTGGTTGATCGTGAGGACGGTCTTGGCGAGGAGCGCGGCCGTCTCGTCCGCACGCTCGGCCGCCTGCCGCTCCTGCTCGGCCTCGCGCTCCCGGCGCCGCTGGGCGTCCTCGAGGGCGCCCTTGGTCGCTGGCTGGGCCAGCTTGCGGGGCACCAGGTAGTTGCGCAGGTAGCCGGGCGAGACGTCGACGGCGGTGCCGGCCTCGCCAAGCCCCTCCACGTCCTTCAGCAGGACCGCCTGGGCCATCTCAGCGCTCGCCGACGTATGGCAGCAGCGCCAGCTCCCGCGCCCGCTTCACCGCCAGCGCCAGCTGCTGCTGATGCTTGCGGGAGAGGCCGGTGACGCGGCGCGACCGGGTCTTGCCGCGATCGGAGATGAAGCGGCGGAGCAGGTTGAGGTCCTTGTAGTCGATCGCGTCGACGTTGATCCGCGTGTACTTCCGCGGACGTCCGCGATCGCTCAGCCCGCGGCGCCTGCGGCCGCCGGTTTGCGTCTGCTGTCGCTGCTGTCTCGCCATGAGGGGCGCGAATGGTAGCGATGGTCGGTTTTAATGGGCCGAATGCTCAACTTCGATCTCGAGACCGAGACCGAGGGCAGCAGCGCGCTGGTGCGAATCCGGGGAGACCTGGATCTTCAGGTGGTCGACCAGATGACCGAGGCGCTGAGCGCAATCGAGTCAGACAACCCGGAGCTGCTCGTCGTCGATCTGAGCCGCCTGACCTTCATGGACTCGACCGGCATGGGTGCAATCGCGGCCGCTCACGTCCGGGCCATCGAGGTCGGCCGGCGCTTCGTGGTCATCCGCCCGCCGGCCGGGGTGAGGCAGGCGTTCGAGCGCACCAGACTCGACGAGGTCATCACCGTCGCCGATGACCTCGCCAGCATCTATCCCTGAGCGGTTTCGCGGCCGGGGCTGAGCTGCAGCACGCGGCGGGCATTGCCGCTCAGGAACAGGTTCGTGACCTCCCCGTCCAGGCCGAGCGAGTCGACTCCGTCGAGCGCCTGCTGATGGAAGATCATCGGGTAGTTCGTGCCGAACATGACCTTGCTCCGGCCACTCCCACTCCGCATGTAGTCCACCAGCTCCGCCGGGTAGCGGCTCGGGACGTACGCGGAAGTGTCGATGTAGACGTTCTCGTGCTTGCGCGCGACGGCGATCATCTCCTCGGTCCATGGGTAGCCGATGTGGCCCCCGACGATGACGAGCTCCGGGAAGTCGAGTGCGACCTGATCGATGTAGGGGATCGGCCGCCCGGTCTCGGACGGGCGCAACGGCCCGGTGTGGCCCACCTGGGTGAAGAAAGGCACTCCCAGATCGACACATGCGGCGTAGAGCGGGTAGTAGCGGCGGTCGGTCGGCGGCGCCTCCCAGAGCCAGGGCACGACTCGCAGACCCCTGAAACCAAGCTCGTTCACACACCGGCGCAGCTCGCGAACCGCATCCATCGGCTTGTTCAGGTCGACGCATGCAAGCCCGGCGAATCTCTCCGGATGGGCCGCGACCCAGCCGGCGACCTCCTCGTTTGAGATCAGCGGCGTCTGATGCGGAGCCGACCATGCCGAGAGCAAGCCGAAGTCAACCCCGGCCGCCTGCATCGCAGCGACCGTCGTCTCGATTCCGATCTCCTGATCCGGCATCTGCTCGCCCGTCCAGCGCCGTAGCGAGGCGAGCATCTCGTGCCGCAGGAACCGCTGCGTCGGATGCTGCATCCAGACGTCGATGACCACGCGGGCAGCTTTTCAGCTACAGCCGCACGCGGCCGTGCTGCGGAACTAGATGAATGAGCCCGCTAGAACGGGATGTCGTCGTCCGAGCTGCCGCTCGAGCTGACCGTGGCGCCCTCGAAGTCGGACGTATCCGCGGGGACATCGGACTGCGGCTGGAAGCCGTTGCCTCCGCCGCCGCCCTGATTGTCGGAGCGCGAGCCGAGGAACTGGACGCTGTTCGCGATGATCTCGACCGCCTGCCGCTTGGAGCCGTCCTGCGCCTCCCACTCGCGCCAGTCAAGGCGACCCTCGACCGCGACGGGCCGTCCCTTGGAGAGGTAGTTGGCGCAGTTCTCACCCTGCGCTCCCCAGACCGTCACGTCGAAGTAGTTGGGCTTGTCGACCCAGTTCCCGCTTTGATCCTTGCGGCGGCTGTTGACGGCCACGCGAAGCTTGCACACTGAGGTTCCGCTGGGGGTCGAGCGCAACTCTGGGTCGCGGGTCAAATTTCCGGTGATCACGACCGTGTTGATGTTGGAGGCCGCCAAGTGATGCTCCCTTCTTCCTTTCGATTCCGAACATCGATCTTAAGCAGCCGCCCGGCTGCATCTCTCCCCCCGGAGAGGGATAAAGCCGGAAACTGCGTTATGCGAGGGTGCTCCGCAGGCGAAGCCGAGGAGCAACCCGTTTCATTCCGCGTCGCGGTCGTCGCGGCGCGGGCGCCGCTCGCGGTCGCCGCGCTCGGGCCGCCCGTCGCCGACCATGGCCGGCCGCTCCGTGGCGGGCGGCGGGTTGGACGGCGTATCGGGATCGACCTTGAAGATGCGGAACCGGAGCACCCCATCCGCGATCTTCAGGTTGTGGTCGAGCCGCTCGAGCAGCGGCGGCTCGGCCTGGAAGCGGTAATAGCGGTAATCCGCCTCATTGCGCTGACGGATCTCGTAGGCGAGCTTTCGCATGCCCCAGTCGTCAGCGCGGTCAAGGGTCCCCGCGCCCTCGATCTGCTGGCGCACGTCGCCGGCGACCCGCTCGCGCGCGTCGTCGGCGGCCTGGGGGTCGAGCATCAAGACGAGTTCGTAGTGGCGGTTCACAGCGACGCGCGACTATAGGGGAGAAGTGGCGCCGGCGGGCGCTCACGAAGGCATGGGCGGCTTGCAGATCAGGTGGGCGACCGTCGGACGGGTCGGCGCAATCGCGCTGGCGGCGATCGCCGGCATCGCCGCCCTCCCCGCGCTGCTCGGCGGAGAGAAGCCGCCGCCGGTGCCGCCGGATGTGGGCCTGATCCAGCCCGCCGCTGCTCCGCCGACGGCTGCTGTCCCGCCGGTTGCGTCCCTCCCCAAGCCTTCGCCCGTCGAAGAACCGCCGCGGCAGCCTGCCCACCGACTGGCCGGGAAGCCGAGTCACGAGCCCCGCCGGCGCGCCCGGCACCGACGCCGGCACCACCAGCGTTCCCCGGACCCGCCCGCCCCGCCGGTTCCCTCGTCGAGCTCCGCCCCGCCTGTCTACTCCTACGTGCCGCCGACCCCACGCGGCGAGTTCCGAATCGAGCGCTAGCTGTCCGGTTCAGCCTTCTAGGTTCGGCAGTCTGAGGCGAAAACCCGGGCTCCGATCGGCGCCGAGCCGCTCGTAGAAGCTCTCCGCTCGCGTGAGGATGTCGATCCGCATCCCGCCCGCTCGGATCAAGGCCTCGCGAAGCAGGTCGCGGGCGACCCCGCGGCCCCGCCAAGCTTCACCGACCACAAGGGCCGACAAATGGGCCTGGATCTCGCCGTCGGATTGGAGCTGCACCAGGCCGGCGACGGACCCGTCATCGATCGCGACCAGCGTGGTGGACCCGGGAGAGGTGAGCGCCCGGAGTGTGCGCTCCGGATCCTCGTAGTACGTGTCCCACCCTTCGGCGGTGAACAGCGTCAACGCGCCGTCGAGGTGTTCCCGCTCGAACCCTGTCAGCTCGATCTCAGCCACTCATCAAATGAGACGGCCGACCACTCCCGAACTCATCGCTCGGCAGCCGCCTGGGCCGGCGAGCGCTTCGCCCTGATGTCCGCGAGCTGCTCGTCCACCCAGTCGCCTGGATCCCGCTCGGTGATGATCTCCTTGAGGCGTTTGGCGCGCAGGGCACGCTCCTCGGGCTGCATGGTGAGGGCCCGGTAGATCTCGTCCGCCTGCTCCTGGATGTCGAACGGGTTGACGGACAGCGCGCAGTCCCCGAGCTCCTCGTGCGCGCCGGTGTTCTCGGAGAGCATCACCACCCCGTTCCGCTGGTTGACCGCCGGCGCCTCCTTGGCGACCAGGTTCATCCCGTCGAAGAGCGAGTTGACCATCAGCAGGTCGAAGTGCTTGTACCGCGCCACCGCCTCGTTGAAGTTCTCGTAGATCCGCAGGTCGATCGGCATCCAGTCGGTGGTCCCGTGCCGGTGGTTGACGACCGCGACCAGCGCCTCGATCCGCTCCAGGTATTCGGCGTACTCCGGCACGTCCTGCCGCGAGGGCTGCAGGTGCGCGATGAAGGTCACCTTCTCGCGGAACTCGGGGTGCTGCTCGAGGAAGACGTCGAAAGCCGTGAAGCCGCGCAGCACGTTCTTCGACAGATCGGCGCGGTCGACCCGGATGATCAGGTGGTCCCGCCTTCGCTTGAGCAGCTCCCTCTCGTAGAAGGTCACGTCCGAGGACTCCGCCGCGCGATAGAGCCGGTTGGTGTCGATCGAGAGCGGATACGCCCGCACCCAGATCTCCCGCCCCTCGAGGATCACCGCCATCCGGTCGTAGTCGATCTCGAGCTCCATCAGCTCCCGGCAGCAGGCGAGGAAGTTGCGGCAGTAGGCGGTGGTGTGGAAGCCGATGATGTCGTTGGAGAGCATCGACAGATAGATCTCCTCCCGCCACCGGTTCGGGAGGATCCGCCACGAGTCCGGCTGCGACCAGGGGATGTGGACGAAGTAGTGAAGGAAGGCGTCCGGCCGGGCCCGGCGGACGATCCCCGGGCAGGTGTAGAGGTGGTAGTCGTGCAGCATCACGACCGGGTCCTCCTGGCCCTCGATCGCCCGGATGACGCAGTCGGCGATGTCGTCATTGACGACCTTGTAGCCCTCCTCCCACGCGTCGACCTCGGCCTGCCGGATGTCCGGCGCGTTGGAGAGGTCCCAGAGGTAGTGCTGGATGAACCAGAGGATCGGGTTCGCGATCACGTTGTAGAAGCGGTCGTAGGCCGTGGGATTGGAGGCGACCAGCTCGACGTCGTAGGAGACCCCGTCGACCTCGATCGTGATCGGCCCCTCGGTCTCGTTGGCGACCTCGACGTCCTCCTCCGTCATCGCGGAGGCGATCCAGAGCGCGTGCCTGTGCGAGACCAGCCCGGAGAGCGCCGTCACCAGCCCGCCGCCGCCGCGGTGGACGATCCGATTCCCCCGCTCGTCCCGGCCGAACTCGGCCGGACCGCGGTTGGAGACGATCGTCAGCGGATACTGCTCGGGCACGCCACGTTTGTATCAGGGACCGAGATCGACCCCCAACGCCCAGCTCCGTTCCTCGCCGTCAGGCGATCCGGTCGCCCAGCTCGACGTCCTCGTCCGGGCGCAGCAGGATCACGCCCTTCTGATCGTCGAGCGCGCCCAGGACGAGCACTTCCGAGGTGAACGGCCCGATTCGCTTCGGCGGGAAGTTGACCACCGCGACCACGAGCGTCCCCTCCAGCTGCTCCCGCGTGTAGTTGGTGATCTGCGCCGACGAGCGCTTGCGGCCGATCTCGGGGCCGAAGTCGATCTCGAGCTTCCAGGCGGGCACGCGCGCTTCGGGGAACTCCTCCACGCCGACCACGCGGCCGACCCGCATGTCGACCGCCTCGAACTGTTCCCAGGTGATCTCTGCCATGACGGCGAGGGCCCTAGCGGGAATCCAGGTCGGTGAAGATCCGCACCCAGTCGAGCAGCAGCCGCGGGCTCAGGAAGCGTTCGCGCGTGCGCTCCTTGCCGGCGCGCCCGAGACGGCGTCCCAGCTCCGGGTCCCGCAGGATCTCGATGCAGCGCTCGGCGGCCTTGTCCGGGGTGGAGACCAGGTAGCCGTCCTCTCCGTCCACGATCTGCAGGGGGATGCCGCCCACATCGCCGCCGATCGTCGGCCGCCCCTTCCAGAGCGATTCGGCGACCGTCAGCCCAAAGCCCTCCCGGATCGACTTCTGCAGGACGACGTCGGACTGCGACTGGAACGCGTTGACCTCGATCGCGCCGACGTTGTTCAGGTTGTTGAGGATCTTGATGTCGGGGTCCGAGCCGGCGTACTCGAAGGTGCGGTGGAAGAACTCCCAGCCCTCGGGATCGTCGGTCGCCATCGAGCCGACCAGGGCGAGCTGGACCTCGGGGATCTCCTTGGTCACCTGCCGATAGGCGTCGATCACACCGATCGGGTCCTTCCAGGGGTCGAAGCGCGAGACCTGGGTGATCATCGGCCGGTCGACGTCGATGCCGAACTGGTTGCAGACGAAGGCGGCGTCGTCGGGCGAGAGCGCCATGTTCTTCGGCGAGAGCGGATCGATCGCCGGCGGCACGATGCGAACGCCACCGTGCCCGTCGAGCCCGTTGGGCACGTACTGCTCCATGTGCCAGACGGTGATGTCGTACTCGGAGATCAGCGGAAGGAGCCGGTCGATCGGCTCCGGGTTCGGCTCCGAGAGGTCGATGTGGCAGCGCCAGACCCAGTTCTTCGCATGGTCGGTCGCGTTGTGCCGCATGGCGACCGGCTGCGGGTCGTGGACGATGATCACGTCCCACTCGCCGTCCAGCGAGTCGGCGTTCATCTTGTTGTAGTGGTCGAACAGCTCCCACTGGCTGGGGGAGAGCGTGTTCGGGTCGCCCTGCAGCGAGTTGTGGAGGAGCTTGGTCGCGTTGAAGAACTCCTCGCGGCCCATGATCACCTGCCAGTGCGCCTCCA
The DNA here is from genome assembly GCA_046731495.1 of Actinomycetota bacterium. Classification (GTDB taxonomy): domain Bacteria; phylum Actinomycetota; class Thermoleophilia; order Solirubrobacterales; family 70-9; genus DASUPK01. Next base: position 12,278 of record JBKPLC010000087.1, read on the forward strand.
GGCCGATGTCCCGCATCAGCGGGACAATCGTGTAGAGGATCTCCGAGACGCCGCCTCCAAAGGCGGTGGCGCTCACGTGCAGGATCCGCTTGCCCTTGAGGCTCTCGGCGAGGTCGCGGATCTCGTCCACGAGGCCGCGCCCCGCGAGGTGGGTGTAGTCCGCAAGCGACTTGTTGCCCAGCGCTACCTCTTGAAGCACATGACCCCCAAGGAATGATCGAGGCGTTGATTACGCAAGGGCGGAAAAGTACTCGGTGATGCGAGGGTGCGCGTAAGCGCAACCCGCTTAACGTTGACTGCGCAGCCGCTCGATGCCGGCGTCGAGCTCGGCGCAGATCGCCGTGTGGAGCTCCCGGTTGGCGGCCGCGACGCAGGACATCTGGAAGTCGTGGCCGGAGCCGAGCAATGGCCGGTCGCGCAGCGATTGCCCGTAGGCGTCGGTGACCAGCGCGCCGCATTCCTCGAGGCAGATGGTCGCCGCGGCCAGGTCGTAGGGCGAGTTGTTGAGCACCGCCCCGTCGCCGACCCGCTCGAACTCGGCGCGGACGGCGGGCACGTCGTCGATCATCCGCGGCCCCGGCTCGACGTAGGCGTCAAGCTGCCCGGTGACGATCCGGGTCATGTCATAGGTGGCCGAGCCAAGGTCGAAGGTGCCGCCTCCCACCGAGGAGGCGTCGATCAGCTCGGCCAGCACCTCGACGAGCGCTCGGGCCGGGCGGCCGCGAAAGCCGTAGGTCCAGAACATCCGCTCCAGCGAGGCGTTCGCGGAGAGGTTCGCCCCCGGCTCCAGCCCCTGGCCGCGCTCGGCGACGAAGGCGTCCCCGCTCTTCAGCTCCAGTACGCAGCCGACCCGGACGTCGCCCATGGTCGGATCCGTGTCGAGCGGCGCCGCCGCCACCGACACGCAGCACGACTCGAGTCCCGCCAGCGCCGGGCGGGTCCCGTCGATCGGGTCGACCACCAGTACCCACTCGGCACGATCGCCCGCCGGCGAGACCAGGCCGCGGTCCTCGGAGTAGAACGAGATGTTCGGCGCTCGCTCGGCGAGGAACTCCTCCATCCGGGTCTCGGCGTGCTCGTCGATCTGGAAGGTGACGTCGCCGCCCTCCGCCGCGCCGGAGTGGGCCCGGGCGGCGTGGGCGCCGAGGTGGGGGAGGACCTCCTCGCGCAGGGCGGTTGCGAGGTCGCGGACGAGTGTTCGGATGGCCGAGGTCATCGGTCGGAGTCGCCCGGACGTTACCCTCGCTCGAATGACGAGTCCGACCAGTCCGCTCAGCCCCCCGCTTTCCTCCGGGCAGCTCAAGACGCTCGCCGAGCTCGGCCAGGAGCAGACCGCCGCCGAGGGCGACTATCTGTTTCGGATCGGCGACGCGCGCTATCCGTTCATCGTCGTCCTCGAGGGCGAGGCGGCGATCCTGGACGGCGCCGGTAACGAGATCGCCCGCCAGGGCCCGGGCGGGTTCCTCGGCGAGATGAACCTGCTCACCGGGCAGACGGTCTTCGTGGACGGCGTGGTGACCAAGCCGATGCGCTACATCGCCGTCGACCGCGACGACCTGCGGCCGCTGCTGTTCGAGGACGAAGACCTCGCGGACATGTTGCTGAGCCACTTCATCAGGCGCCGCGAGCTTCTCCAGTCGCGTGAGGGCGTCGGCTTCGAGGTCATCGGACCGCGCTCCTCGGCGGCAACTCGCCGGCTGATCGAGTACGCGCGCCGGGGTCGGCTCCCGCACGTCTGGCGTGACACCGAGCGCGGTGACGATCCTGAGGTGGCGGCCATTGCGGTCGCGCTGCAGCCGGCGGAGCTCCCGCTGGTCCGCCTGCCGGGCGGGACCGAGCTTCGGAACCCGAGCAACGGCCAGCTTTGGCGGGCGCTCGGGATCGGACTGGAGCTCGGGCCCCGCGAGGAGGTGGACGTTGCGGTGATCGGAGGTGGTCCCGCGGGTCTGGGCGCGGCCGTCTACGGCGCCTCCGAGGGACTGAACACCCTGGTCGTCGAGAGCACCGTGCTCGGAGGGCAGGCCGGCGCCTCGCGCCGGATCGAGAACTACCTCGGCTTTCCGGCTGGCATCAGCGGCACCGAGTTGACCAGTCGTGCGATCACCCAGGCGCGGAAGTTCGGCGCGCGGACGGCGACGCCCTACCGGGCGCTGTCGCTCGAGCCCGGCAACGGCACCCACCGCATCGAGCTCGACGAGGGACGCGAGATCATCGCCCGCGCCGTCGTCCTGGCCACCGGCGCCGACTACCGGCGCATTCCATGCAAGAGCCTCGAGGAGTACGAGGGCCTGAGCGTCTTCTACGCCGCCGGTCCCCCCGAGGCCCGCTCCTGCGGCGGCACCCGGGTGGGAGTCGTCGGCGGTGGCAACTCAGCCGGTCAGGCCGCCGTCTGGCTGGCGCGCGGCGGCGCTCTCGTGACCCTCATGCACCGTCGTGCCGAACTGCGAGAGACGATGTCGGACTACCTGATCGCCGAGCTCGACCGCTACGGCGTCGCCGTCCGCGCCCGCACCGAGGTCGTCGGGGTGCACGGTACCGACGGCCAGCTCGAGGCGGTGACGCTGAAGGACGGCGAGCAGGTCCCGTTCAGCTACCTGTTCTTCTTCCTCGGCGCGGACCCGTGCACCGATTGGGTCGGCAACACGCTGGCCCGCGACGAGCACGGCTTCATCCGCACCGGCAGCGAGGCCGGCGCCGCCGGACTGCTCGAGACGAGCGTCCCCGGCATCTACGCGGCGGGCGACGTTCGCTCGGGCTCCACCAAGCGCTGCGCGACGGCGGTTGGGGAGGGAGCGGCCGTGGTCGGCCTGATCCACCGGCATCTGGCCGGCGTCCCCGCCTAGAGACCTACTGGTTCACGTCCGCCGGCCGGGAGCCGAGGGTGACGTCCACCGTCGCGTGCTGCCCGTCGCGGATGATGTCGAGCTTGACGCTGTCCCCGGGCTTCTTCGCCGCGATCAGCTCGGAGAGATCGTTGTTCTGGAGCACGGGCTTGCCGTCGACCGCGATCACCACATCGCCGCCCGTCTTCACCTGCTGAAGCTGGAACGTCGTCTGGTCGGTGGAGCCCTTGAGCCCAGCGTCGTCAGCCGGGCTGCCGCCGACCACATCGGTGATCAGTGCGCCGCTCTCGGTGTCCAGTCCGAGGTGCTCGGCGAGCTGCGGATAGAGCGACTCGCTGGTCACGCCGAGGAAGGCGTAATCGACCTCCCCGTTCGCCTTGAGCTGATCGAGCGAGAAGCGCACCGAGGTCACCGGAATCGCGAAGCCGACCCCCGAGTTGCTCCCCGAGCTGGAAGCGATCTGCTCGTTGATCCCGATGACCTCGCCCTTGGCATCCAGCAGTGGGCCGCCGGAGTTGCCGGGGTTGATGGAGGCGTCGGTCTGGATGGCGTTGTCGATCCCGAAGTTGGTCAGGCCCTCGACCGTGCGGTCGGTCGCTGAGACGACGCCGACCGAGAGCGACTGCTCCTCCCCGAACGGGCTGCCGATCGCCGCGACGGGCTCGCCCACCGCGAAGCTGGAGCGGTCGGAGAGGGTCACCGGCTCGAGGTCGAGGCCGTCCGGATCGACCTTGATCAGAGCCACGTCCGCGTCGGCGTCGAAGCCCTTGATCTCGGCCGGGACCCGGTTGCGGTTCCCGAACTCGACGAAGACCTGCTTCGCCTCGTGAGGCGTCCCGCCGCCGTTGAGGTGGCCGCCGCTCGTCACGACGTGGGCATTGGTGACGATGTCGCCGTCCTTGTCGACCACGAACCCCGAGCCCTGTCCGGCGGATCCGCCTCCGCCCCCGAGCAGATCGGCGCCGCTGGTGTCGAAGACCGAGATCACCGTGACCACGCCGGGCGAGACGTCCTTGTAGATCTGGGCCGGGTTGAAGCTGCCGTCGCTCGCCTGCACAACGACCTGCGTCGCCGAGGGAGTGGATGCCGCGGACGTGTCGCCGGAGTTGTCCCCGCCGCCGCCGCAGCCCGCGATCAGCGCGGCCGCGAGGACCGCGGCCAGGGTCGCCTTTCTCATGCAGCCACCCCGGCGGGCTCGCGCTGCCGGCGACGGCCCTTGGCCAGCGGCAGGCTGAGCGTGAAGGCGGTGTGCCCGCGGCGAGAGACCACCGCGAGGTTGCCGCCCATCCGGGTCGCCAGCTCGTCGGCGATCGCCAGGCCGAGTCCCGATCCGGTGGACGCGTCGCCCGTGTAGAAGCGATCGAAGACCTTTGGGATGGCACGGGGGTCGATCCCCTTCTTGGCGTCGTCCCCGACGATCAGATCGGCCACACCGTCCGAGCGGACAGCCGTGACCGTCACGTTCGTTCCCTGCGGCGTATGGGTGAGGGCATTGTCGATCAGAATACGGATGATTTGTGAGACTCGATTTAGGTCAGCCACGGCCACGACCGAGCCTCGTCCACGCACCTGAAGCGACGAGCGATGCGCCTTGGCGACCGGCCGGAACTCGTCCGCCACGGCCCTGGCCGCCTCCTTCAGGTCCACCTGCTCCCGCTTGATCTCCATCACGTCGGCGTCCAGGCGGGAGAGATCCAGGAGGTCGATGGTGAGCTTCTGGAGGCGCTCGATCTGGGCGCGCATCTCGGCCACGAAGGCCCGCCGCTCGGCGGCGCTCGGGTTCTCGGTCTCGAGCAGCTCGACGAAGCCGCCGAGCGAGAAGATCGGGGTGCGGAGCTCGTGCGAGGCGTTGGCGATGAAGTCCTTTCGCGACGAGTCCAGCCGGGCGAGCCGTCGCTGCATCTCGTTGAAGCTGCGGGCCAGCTGACCGAGCTCGTCCGAGGAATCGACCGGGATCGGCTGGTCGAAGTGGCCCTCCGCCACCGCCTCGGCGGCCCGCCGCATCCGGCGCAGCCGCCGCGAGACCGCGCCCGACGCCCAGAAGCCGATCAGCGATGCCGCCACCAGCGCGATCAGCCCCGCGATCAGGATCTGGCGGCGGACGAGGGCGACGTCGTCGTTGACGTCCGCAAGCGGCGTGGACAGCACCTGTACCCACCGCGTCCGCCCAGCGAGCTTGAGGGGCACCGCCGAGGTTCCGACGCGGGTCCCGGCGACGTGCTCGACCCCGGACGCGACATGCCCGTCCGAGATCGCCGCGTCGGCCGTCAGGTAGTGCCCCTGGATCGCCGTGGCCTCAGCCTGCGAGTCGGCGATCACGAAGGCGGGCACGGGGCCGCCCGCCTGGTCTCGGACGGCGAGCAGGGTTACACGGCTCTCGGTGGACTGCGCCGTTGCGCCGACCAGCTCGTCGATCTGCTGCTGAGATTCGCCGGACTGCAGGGCGTTCGCCAGCTGAGGCGCCCGTTCGGTCCCGAGGCGCTCGAGCCGGCGAAGTTTCTCCGCGGTCAGGTTCGACTCGAGCTGCGGGACCACGTAGAGGTAGACGAACGCGATTGCGCCGGCGGTGATCAGGGTGATCAGGACCACCAGGCGGTTGCGGAGCGTGTTGAGCCGAGGGACTCTCAATCGCGGTCGGCGTCGCGGAAGCGGTAGCCGACCCCGCGCACCGTGAACAGGTACTCGGGACTCTTCGGGTCGGACTCCAGCTTCTCGCGAAGGTGCCTGATGTGAACGTCGACGGTGCGGGGATCGCGGTAGGTCGAGTCGCCCCAGATGTGCTCGAGCAGCATCTCGCGGGTGAAGACCCGGCCCGGGGAGCCTGCCAGCGCGGCGAGGATCTCGAACTCGACGTAGGTGAGCTGGATCTCGTCGCCGCCGAGCGTCACCGAGCGGCGCTCGAAGTCGATCTCGAGGTCCCCGGCCTTGATCGGCTCCCCTCCGGCGAGCTGCAGACCGGCCATCTGTCCCCGCCGTAGCGCCGCCTTCACCCGGCTACGGAACTCCCGCACCGAGAAGGGCTTGGTGATGTAGTCATCGGCGCCCATCTCGAGCCCGGCGACCTTGTCGATCTCGTCCCCCTTTGCCGTCAGCATGATGATCGGCACCTGGCTGCGCGTGCGAAGGCGCCTGCACACCTCAATCCCATCCAGCTTCGGAAGCATGATGTCGAGGACCACCAGGTCGAACCGCTCCTCGCTGAAACGATTCAGGGCCTCCTGCCCGTCAGTGGCCCCCACCACTTCATACCCTTCCTTGCGGAGCGGGTAGGTGAGAAGCGTCTGCACGGCCTGTTCATCGTCCACGAGCAGGATCCGCGCCTGTCCTCGCGCCATGCCTGAAGGTTAGGGAGCATGGGCCTCGGCCAATGATCGATTTCCGTCTCTACAGATACGCCCTGCTGGCGGTCCCGGTGGCCGCGATCATCGCCATGTTCTCCCTGCAGGGGGTCCCCTCGCCGCTGTCCGAGGGCATCCCGCCCGACGCGTTCGACGCGACGGTCGCCGTGCCGCTCGCCAGGGAACTTGCCGAGAAGGCCCCCGACCCGACGCCGGGGTCCGCCTCCGACGATGCGCTGGCGGAGCAGGTGAAGGCGAGCTTCTCCGAGATCGGCGGCGTGACCGTCTCGGAGCAGCGCTTCGACTCGTCCTTCGGTGGTCACGACGTCCACCTGCGCAACCTGATCGCCACGCTGCCCGGCGAGTCGAACCGCCAGATCGCGCTGATCGCGCCCCGCGACGTCGCCCACGGCAGCGGCGCCGTCACCAGCTCGGCGGCGACCGCCGCGATGCTGGAGATCGCCCAGGGCTTCTCGGGCACGACGCATCACAAGACGCTGGTCTTCGTCTCGACCGACGGCTCCAGCATCGGCGCGCAGGGAGTGAAGCGGTTCATCCGCGACTACAGCGACGCCGGGCTGCTGGACGCCGCGATCGTGCTCAGCCAGCCGGCGGTCGAGCAACCCGCTGCCCCACTCGTCATCCCGTGGTCGACCGGGCCGCAGAGCACCGCCAGCCAGCTGGCCGACACGGCGAACGCGACCGTCTCGAAGGAGGTCGACGTTCCGGCGGGCGACGAGGGCCCGCTCGGCGACCTCTTCCGGCTGGCCCTGCCGGCCGGCCTCGGGGAGCAGGGGCCGCTGATCGAGGCCGGGCTGCCCGCCGTCCGGCTCTCCGGCGACGGCGAGCTGCCGCTCGATCCTTCGCAAGACACCCCCGAGCGGTTCGACCCTGAGAACTTCGATCGCTTCGGGCGCGCCGCCCTCTCACTGATCCTTTCTCTCGACGCCTCGCCCGGCGCCGTCGAACACGGCCCGAAGGGCTACATCGGCCTCGCCGGCAACCTGCTGCCCGGCTGGACGATCGCCATGCTCGCGCTCGCTCTGCTCCTGCCCGTCGCGCTCGGGGCGGGCTCCGGCCTCCTTCTCGCTGCCGAGAGCCCGCTGCGGGCGGCGCGCATGGCCCTGTGGGGCGCGCTGCGCGCGCTGCCCTTCCTCGCCGCGCTCGTCCTGTTCGGCATCGCGACGCTGACCGGACTGATGCCGAGCCCCAACTTCCCCTTCGACCCCCAGAGCGAGAGTCTGGGTGCGGGCGGGACGATCACCGTGATCCTCGCCGTGCTCGCCTACTGCGCGGTCGCCTTCTTCCTCCGGCCGCTGCGGGCTCCCGCTCCGAAGGCGGGGCCCCTCGCCTCGTCCGCGGCCCTGCTGCTGGCGTCCGCGGTGGCGGTCGGGGTCTGGGTCGTGAACCCCTATCTCGCCCTGCTGGTCGCGCTTGGGCTGCAGGCCTGGGTGGGGGCCGCGGCGACCGAGAGAGGGAAGCTGGCGGCCACCGGGTTCGTCCTGCTCGGACTCTTGCCGCTCGTCGTCCTGGTCGCCAACCTGGCGAGTCGGTTCGACGCCGGGCTGGGCGTCTGGCACGACCTGTTGCTGATGCTGGCGGACGGACAGATCGGAGCCTGGCTGGCCGTGCTGGGCTGCCTGCTGGCGGGCTGCGGCGTGGCACTGGTGGCCGCGGCCGGTGGACGTCCGCAGCGGCCCGAACCCGACCTTCAGATCGACGGCGAGATCTCCGTGCGGAGGCGTCCCGGCCAGGCCGTTCCCCCGCGCATGGAGCCGGAACCCGAGCCCGGCGAAGCGCCCGCGAACGGCACAGAGGCGCCCGAGAAGCCGGAGCCGTCTCAGCCGGAGCCGGAGAGGGACCCGCGCCTCTGGTCGAAGCCGCTCGGCGCCAGCTCCCCGCCCCCGGGGAGCCACAGGGCCACTCCATGGCCCTCGGTGGCGTAGCCGATCTCGGTCAGCTTCGACCCGGCCTCGGCGACCGCGCGGGTGGTCTCCTCGAGCTTCTCCGGAGGGAGCGCGATCAGCAGCTCGTAGTCCTCGCCGCCGGCGGCCGCGAACTCCAGCGCGGACTGGCGATCCCCGGCCACCGCCTCCGTCCCGGGGGCGAGCGGAACCTTGCCGAGGTCGATCTCCAGACGGCACTCGCTCGCCTCGGCGAGGTGACCCGCATCGGCACCGAGGCCGTCGCTGATGTCGATCATCGCCCGTGCTCCGGCAGCCGCGATCGCGCGGCCCTCCCGCAGCCTCGGGATCGGATTGAGCTGCCGGGCGAGCAGCGAATCGCGTTGGTCCGCCGGGAGCTCGCCGCTCGGCTCCACCCCGTCGAGGAGCTCGACGGCCGCAGCCGCGCCCCCCAGGTCGCCGGTGACGGCGAGCACGTCCCGGGGTCGGGCGCCGGCCCTCGACACGAGGCGCGCCGTCCCGGGCTCGTAGCCGATCGCGGTGATGGAGATGATCAGGACCGGCGATCTGACCAGATCGCCGCCTGCGATTGAGACGGTTTCGCGCTCCGCGACCTCAGCCAGCCCGTCGGCGATCTTCAGCAGCTCGTCGTCGGCGAGCTCGGCGGGCGCCCCGACGACCGCGTAGGCCTCTCCCTGCGCAGCCCCCATCGCCGCCAGATCGGAGAGCGCGGCGGCCAGCGCCTTGCGTCCGGCGGCCTTCGCGCCGAACTGATCGAGGCGGAAGTGGACTCCATCGACCACGGCGTCGACCGTGATCGCGCTCGCGGCCCGCGGTTCGACCACGGCGGCGTCGTCTCCGCTGGCGAGCCTGACCCGCGGGCCGGGCGCCGGGAGCCGATCCCTGATGGCGGCGATCAGGTCGAATTCGCCCGCTGGCATGGCCCTAGGCTAAGCGTCGAACCCGGCCGTGGGGCTACTGCCCCACGCCGCCGTTCGGGGCCGGTGGCGCAGGCGGTGCCGCGGGCGGTGGCGTCGGTTTCGGCTTCGGCGAGGGCGCCGGTTTCTGTCCCACGCCGGGCGCATATGCGCCCTGGTCGTGGTTGTCGCTACCGCTGTCGCCGCCAGAGCTGTAGCTCGGGGTCGAGTAGCTCGACGAGGAGCTCGAGCTCGACGCCGTGTGTTCCCCGTGGTATGCGGACAGGGTCGGCAAGCTCGACGGCACCTCGAAGTCGGGGCAGTTGCCGCCCTGCGCGGCCTCCATGTACGAGCGCCAGATCGGGCCGGAGGTGGGGCCGCCGAAACCCGTGGACGCCCGCGAGAGCGGGTGCCCGGTCCAAACGGCGGTGGAATACATCGGCGTGTAGCCGACGAACCAGGCGTCGGAGAGATCTTCGCTGGTCCCGGTCTTGCCCGCCTCCGACTGACAACCCATGTAGGTGTAGCCGGCGCCGGTGCCGCTGGTGATCACCCCTTCGAGCACCTTGGTGACCTCGTAGGCCTGCCCCGCGGTCAGCACGCGCTTGCCCTCGCTTGCACCCGGCTCATCGACCTTGCCGCCGGGGAAGACGACCCGGTCGATCGCGGTCGCGTCATGGTGGACGCCGCCGCTGGCGAGCGTGGCGTAGGCGACCGCCTGCTCGAGCGGGGTGACGCCCACGCTGAGCCCGCCGATCGCGTCGGCCGGCGGGATGAAGCAGTTCGGCCCGCCCTTGCAGGGAATGTCGCGTGCGCCCTTGACTCCGAGAGGTGAGGTGATCCCCATCTGGTAGGCGGTCCTGGCGATGTTCTCGGGGCCGACGTCGAGGCCGAGCTTCGCGAAGATCACGTTGACCGAGTCCCAGGTCGCCTCCTCGAGCGACATGGTGCCGCCGCCGGGCTCGGCGTTGTTGACCGTCCAGGTCCCGCCGCCGGGTGTGGTCAGGGTGGCGGGGGAGCTGCCGTCGTAGTAGGTGGAGTCCGGGTCGATGCCCTGCTTGATCGCCGCCGTCAGGTCGTAGGCCTTGAACGAGGAGCCGGGCTGGCGCTGAGCATGGGCGGCGAAGTTGAACTGGCTGGTCTCCGAGTAGGGCTGGGACGACGCCAGTGCGACGATCTCGCCGTTCGACGGGTCGACCGAGGCCAGAGCCGACTGCGGTCCTCCGCCCGAGTAGCAGACCGAGCAGGAGTCCACCGCGTTCTGCGCCGCCGCCTGGAGACGGGGCTGAATCGTCGTGTAGACCTTGAGGCCGCCGTTCTGCACGGTGTTGACCCCGTAGCGGTCCTGCAGCTCCTGCTTGACGAGGTCGAAGATGTAGGGCTGGCGGATCCGTGTGTACTTGTGCCCCGCGTCCAGGCCCAGATCCTGGCCGACGGCATCGAGGTACTCGTCCGCGCTGATGTAGCCCTGTTGCTCCATGGCTTTAAGGACCTCGTTGCGCCGGGCCAGCGCCGCGCGCGGGTTGAGGAACGGGTTGTACTGGGAGGGCGCCTGCGGCAGCCCCGCGATCATCGCCGCCTGGGGCAGGGTCAGGTCCCGCGCGTGCTTCGAGTAGTAGGTCTCGGCCGCCGCCTCGGCCCCGATCGCGGTGGCGCCTTCGTTGGTCCCGTAGGGGGCGGTATTCAGGTACGCGGTCAGGATCCAGTCCTTCGAGTGCTGGTCCTCCTCCTGGTTGGCCAGGTGCGCCTCGATGATCTTGCGCTTGAGAGTGTCCTCCGGGTCCTCGATGTAGAGGTTGCGGACGAGCTGCTGGGTGATCGTGGATCCGCCCTCCACCGGCTTGCCTCCGGCGGTCAGGTCCTCCCAGCCGGCGCGGACGATCGCCGAGGGATCGATGCCGCCGTGGTCGTAGAACCTCTTGTCCTCGATCGCGACCGTCGCGTCCTTGAGGTCCTGTGGGATCCTGTCGCTGGCGACCGGCTGGCGGATGTTGTCGGAGTGGATCACCCCGAGCAGGGAACCATCGGCGGCGTAGACCTTCGAGACGGCCCCCTTCGTGATCGGCTGGAGCGAAGCCAGCGAGGGCGCCGAGTTGTAGATGCTGACCAGCCACGCGACACCGACGGCGACGGTGATCCCGGCCAGCGCGAGCGGGACGCCGAGCGCCAAGAGAATCTTCTTCCTGCCCGAGTCCCGAAGACGCCGGCGTCGTCTGCGCGCTCGCTGGCTCATACGCCGCGAACAGGGTAATCGCCTGGATCAGGCGGATCTAAGTAGTCCCGCCTCCCGCAGGGCGCCTTGCGCCTGTTCGCGCAGCTCCGCCTCGTGTGCCTCTCGATCCACGCCCGCGTCGACCGCGGCCTTGATCTGCAACCTGGCTCCCTCGGGCGTCACCTCGATGAGCCGGGCCGAGGTGACCTCGCCCTTCTCGAGCGTACCCCGCGCCTGATCGACGTCGGCGTCCGGGCGTAACCAGACGTCGACGGTGACGGGCGCGGCGCTGTTTCCGGCCGACTGGTTGACCACCACATCCGTCGCGACCTTCTCGTTCGGCACCACGATCAGGCTGCCGTCGCCGGGGTCAACCCGCGTGTAGGTGAGCGCGATGTCGACCACCCTGCCATGGACCTCGTCGCCGATCGTGACCAGGTCGCCGATCCGGATCGGCTGCGTGAAGGCGATCAGCACGCCCGAGACGAAGTTCGCGATCACCTGCCGCCCCGCGAAGCCGATGATGATCCCGAGCACGGCCGTCGAGGCGAGCACGCCGGTCGCGAAGCGCTTGATCGAGGCGAACTGGCTGAGCGCCAGCGCCACCCCGATCAGGATGATCGCCAGGAAGAGCAGGCGCCGGATCAGCCGTAGCCTCGTCCGGGCCTCGCGGGAGAGCTCTCCCGTGTCCATCCGGACCGCCGCCTTGACGGCGCGCCCCATCAGCAGGCGGTCGACGATGATCGCGATCGCGATCGCCACGAGCATGGTGACGGCGGCGGAGATCTCGTCCCCGTGTCGCTGCCAGAAGGTTTGTTCGACGGCTACGAGCATGCGGTCGGTCAGTATTTCGACTGATGACGCGCGCTGTCTTCCTCGACGCGCTCGGCACCCTGCTCGAGCTCGAACCACCCTGGATCTCTCTGCGGGACCGGGTCCCGCCCGAGGTGAGCGACGAGCGACTGATGTCGGCGCTCCGGGCGGAGATGGCCTACTACCGCGAGCACGCCCACGAGGGCCGCGACGAGGCCTCGCTGGCCGAGCTGCGAGAGCGCTGCGCGGCGATCGTCTCGGAGAAGCTCGGCATGCAGATCACGGTCGACGAGCTGGTCGAGGCGATCCGTTTCTCCGCATATCCGGACGTGCTGCCCGCTCTCTCAGTGCTGCACGACCGCGGCCTCACGCTGGTGGCCGTCTCGAACTGGGACTGCTCGCTGCCACGGGTCCTGGAGCGCTGCGGCCTCGACGGGCTGCTCGATGGGACCGTGACCTCGGCCGAGACCGGCTCGCGGAAGCCCGACCCGGGAATCTTCGAGGCGGCGCTCGAGCTGGCCGCCTGCGAGCCGGCCGAGGCGCTGCACGTCGGGGACACGGCTGAGGAGGACGTCGCCGGAGCGCGCGCGGCGGGGATCAGGCCGCTGCTGATCGACCGGGACGGCAGCGACGGCGACATCTCATCCCTCGAGCAGATCGGTGAGCATCTCTGAGATGGAAGCTGAGGCGCAGCCGATACGACCGGTCCCCTGGGGCTTCTCGGGATCGATCTGGGGTCTGATCGGCGGCCTGCTGCTGGTGGTGATCGTGCCGCCCCTGCTTGTCCTGCCCTTCGACCCGAACCTTGCGGACCCGGACAAGGCCAGCGACGCCGCGATCCTCGCGACCCAGGCGCTCTTCGACCTGTTCCTCGTCCTCGTCGCGATCGGGATGGCCTCCGGCGGTCGCTTCCGGCTGCGGGAGGCCCTGCCGCTGCTCGGCCTGAGGCGCTTCGAGCTGTCGGCGTTCGGCTGGATCTTCGCCGTGCTCGGGATCTACTACGCCGGTGCGATCGCGTTCTCGGCCCTCATCCTGCAGCCCGACCAGGAGGACATCGGCAAGGAGCTCGGGGTCTGCAACCCGGGGATCGGAATCGTCGTGGCGGCCGTGCTGGCGATCGTCGTGCTCGCGCCGGTGGCCGAGGAGATCTTCTTCCGGGGGTTCTTCTTCGCGGGATTGCGGAGCAAGTGGTCGCTGTGGCCGTCCGCGCTGCTGTCCGGCGCGATCTTCGGCCTGGTGCACGCCCCCACGGGCCCGACGGCGGCGATCCCTCTGGCCGGGCTCGGCGTGGGACTAGCCTGGCTCTACAACAAGACCGACTCCGTAATTCCATGCATGCTCGCTCACTTCCTCAACAACGCCCTGGCGATCAGCGTCGTGATCACGCAGTGCTGAACAGCGAGATCCCGGCTGCCGTCAGCGCACAGGCCGTCAGCAAGAGCTACGGGGAGCGCGTCGCCGTCGACGGCATCGACTTCGAGGTCGAGCCCGGGATCTGCTTCGGCTTTCTCGGGCCGAACGGCGCCGGCAAGACGACGACGATGAAGATGATCTACGGGCTCGCGACCGTGGACGGGGGAGAGCTCACCGTGCTCGGGCTCGACTCGAACCGCGAGCGGCGAGCGATCAAGAGCCGGATTGGCGTCGTGCCGCAGGAGACCAACCTGGACGGCGACCTGACCGTGCGGGAGAACCTGCTCCAGCAGGCCCGCTACTTCGGCATCGACTCGCACAAGGCGGCCGAGCGAACGGGCGAGCTGCTCGAGTTCGCCCTGCTCGGCGACCGGGCGGACGAGCGCATCCACGCCCTCTCAGGCGGGATGAAGCGACGGCTGCTGATCTCCCGCGCCCTGGTCGGCGATCCGGAGCTCGTCGTCCTGGACGAGCCCACCACCGGTCTCGATCCGCAGGCGCGGCTCGCCGTCTGGGGGGCGCTCGACCGGCTACGCCGGCGCGGCGTGACGCTGCTGCTCACCACCCACTACATGGAGGAGGCCGAGCGGCTCTGCGACCGCCTGGTGATCATGGACGAGGGACGGATCGTTGCGGACGGCAGGCCGTCGGAGCTGATCCGCCATCACGTGGGCCGGGAGGTGCTCGAGCTCAGTCTCGACGCGGGCTGCGACGCGGAGCGGCTGGTCGGGTCGCTGGACGGCCGTATCCAGGGCCACGACCTCTCCGAGCGCACACTGATGCTCTACGCCGACGACGCCGAGTCGGTGCTCGAGGAGCTCGACCACGATGCCTTCCCGACCGAGTCGGCGCTGGTCCGGCGCGCGACGCTCGAGGACGTCTTCCTCAGGCTGACCGGAAGGAGCCTGCGGGAGTAATGGCCATGCTCGAGGAACCCGGCTTCGCCGGCATCGGCCCGCGGATCCCCTTGCGCGAGATGGTGCCCGTGCCGCGCCTGGCGGCGTCGGTCTGGCTTCGCAACGCGCGCGTCTTCTCGAAGCTCTGGCGCGGGGCGCTGCTGCCGACCTTCCTGGACCCGTTCCTCTACCTGCTGGCGCTCGGCTTCGGTCTCGGCACCTACGTAGCCCACATCAACGGCATCCCGTACAAGGACTTCATCGCGCCGGGGCTGATTGCCTCGGCGGCGATGTGGAGCTCCGCCTTCGAGACGACCTACAACGTCTACTTCCGGATGAACGAGCTGAAGCTCTACGACAACGTCCTCTCGACGCCGGTCGAGGTCCAGGACCTGGTCGCCGGAGACCTGGCCTGGAGCGCCACCCGGGCGACGGTCTACGGGGTCGTCGTCCTCGGCGTGATCGCGATCTTCGGGCTGGTCTCCTCCTGGTGGGCGCTGCTCATCCCGCCCTTCGTCGTGCTCGGCGGCCTCTGCTTCTCGGTGATCGGCTACGCGTTCACAACGCTGATCCCGAAGATCGATCTGTACTCCTACTTCTTCACCCTCTTCATCACCCCCATGTTTCTGTTCTCGGGACTCTTCTTCCCGTTCAACCAGCTGCCCGACTGGGTGCATGTGGTGGCGTGGTTCATGCCGCTCTATCACCTGGTCGAGATCACGCGCGGGCTGGCGACCGGACCCGAGTTCTGGTCGATCGTCGGCAACGCCGCCTGGCTCGCGGCGGTCACCGCGCTGTTGTTCACGGTCCCGGTGCGGGCGCTCCGCAAGAAGCTGGTGACCTGAGCTCGCAAGCTGCGGGATTGCTTGCTCGCGCAAACGCACGCGACCGGCCGATGCTGCACAATGCCGCGGTCGTGATTCGCAGGGCAGGGATAGCCATTCTCCTGGTTGCCTTGGGGGCTGCCCTCGTGTTGCCGATGGCCTCCGCGAGCGCCGCCACCGGCCCGCCGACCCTCGAGCTGAACGGCCCGAAGAAGCTTGGGCTCCTCGACAAGGTGAACGCCGTCGGCACGCTGCCCGGCGCCGTCGCAGGCGACAGCGTGGTGGTCACGGTCGAGGCAAGCGGCCGCACCCTCGTTAAGAAGCAGATCGATGCCGCGGGCGGCAAGTTCTCGCTGCCGTTCGTGGTGAATGCCTGCTGCAACTACCAGGTCACCGCAACCCACAACGGGCAGAGCTCGGGCGCCCAGCGCTTCTCGGTCCGGGTTCCCCGGCATCTCGGTAAGGGGGCGATGACCCGGCTCTACAACGAATCCTTGGTGAAGCAGGGCTACTACATCGGCCGGAACGTGAGTAGCCGCTTCACGCTCGGCACGCATCTCGCCACTGCCGCGTTCCGCAAGGTCAACGGCATGGCCCGGAACATGCAGTACAAGCCGGGCATCTTCCGGAAGCTGCTGATGGGCCGTGGTGCGTTTCAGCCGCGCTACGACACCGGGCATCACGTCGAGGTCGACATCTCACGGCAGGTGATGGCCTTGGTGAACGGCGAGGACGTGGTCGCGACCTTCCATGTCTCGACCGGCAAGTCGTCGACCCCGACGGTCCGCGGCACCTTCCACTTCTACCGCAAGGAGCCCGGAACGAATTCGCACGGGATGTACATGTCCGTGTACTTCATCCGGGGTTACGCCACGCACGGCTACCCGTCGGTCCCGATGCACGAGGCGGCGAGCCACGGCTGCGTGCGCAACCCGATCCCGTTCTCGGTCTACATCTACAACTGGATCAACCTGGGCGACGCGATCCACGTGTACAACTAGCGGCCGCCCCACTGCCGCGTCGCCGTCACTCATACGATGCGAGACCGATGGCGGCGGACCTCGAAAGCGCACGTGAGAGTCTGCTCGCCGAGCTTCGTGAGCACGCCTTGGTGATCGGCGAGGTCACCCTCTCGAGCGGGCAGACCGCCCAGTACTACGTGGATGCGAAGCGGGCGCTGCTCCGACCGCCCGCCTACCGCGTCGTCGGCGAGCTGATCGCGGCCGAGGCCCGTGAGCGTGGGGCCACCGCGATCGGAGGGATGACCATGGGCGCCGATCCGCTCGCCTGCGCCGCGCTCGGCGCCGAGGAATCAAACGGCTTGGTGGCCTTCTTCGTCCGCAAGGAACGCAAGCAGCACGGATTGCAGCGCTGGATCGAGGGGCCGGTGCTGGAGCAGGGCACGCGCTGCCTGGTGGTCGAGGACGTGGTCACCACCGGCGGGTCGACGGTGCGCGCGATCGAGCGGATCATCGAGGAGGGGCACGAGATCGCGGGCGTGACCTCCGTCGTCGACCGGCTGGCCGGTGGGGCGGAGGCGATCAGCGAAGCATCCGGAGGTGCCCCTTACCGGCCGCTCGTCACCATCGACGAGCTCTACCCCGACCGGCCGGACAAGTAGTCAGGCCTACTTACCCAGAAGGATTTTCGGCTCGACGCCGCCCTCGATCGCCGGCCCGGCCGTCACGGTGTAGCTGCCGGGCTCGGTGATCTGGACCGTGCCCACGAGCGCACGGCTCCAGCCGCTGCCGGTGTTGAGTGACTCGCCCATCCCGCGGAAGCCCGGCCCCTTGATCTCGATCGGCTCGCCGCTGGCGTCGTTGGTGATCGTGACCTGCAGGGCGTTCGGCACAGCGAAGTCGATGCTGTCCCCGGTTCCGCCCGCCTTGTACTCCTCCTGGTAGGAGATCTTCAGCTTCCCGGCGGGCACGGCCAGCGTCGCCTGGCCGGGGACCATGAACCCTCCGTAGTCGTCGGCGCTGGCCCGGCTGGCGAAGACGCGGTAGAGGATGTAGGCGTCGACCGCCAGGAAGACGATCACGCCGATCACGATCAGGGCCACGACCATGGCGGCAGCCTATGTCCTGAGCGCGCCGCCGTAAATCACTAATTGCGAGGATGCCCGGCTCATGCGCGCCGGAGACATCACTCGCCGGGAGGTGCTGATCGCGGCCGCGGGCGCGGCCCTGCTCGCGATCGTGATGACCTGGCCCCTCCTGATCCACGTCGGGAACGTCGTCCCCCGCGACATCGGCGATCCCCTGGCGGAGGCCTGGCAGCCGGCCTGGGGCGGTCATGCCCTGCTCCACCAGCCCCTTCACTTCTTCGACGCCAATCGCTTCTGGCCGACCGAGTACTCGCTCGCCTTCGGGGACGCGCTGATCGGGTACGCGCCCACGGGGATCATCGGCAGCGGTCCACACGCGGCCATGGTCCGCTACGACCTGCTCTTCATCTTCGCCTACGCGCTCGCCTTTTTCGGCGCCTATCTGCTCGCTCGTGAGCTCGGACTCGGGCCCGCCGGCGCGGCGGTCGCCGGCGCGGCGTTCGCCTTCGCCCCCTACCGGCTGGAGCAGGACGGCCATCTCCAGGTGATCTCCAGCGGCGGTATTCCGTTGGCCCTCGCCTTCGCCGTCCGCGGCGTTCGGCGGCGGAGCCACTGGTGGCTGTTCTGCGCCTGGATCGTGGCGGCCTGGCAGCTCTCGATCGGCTGGGCGCTTGGCCTTCCATTCGCCTATGCGATCGCCGGAGCCGTGCTTATCGCGGTGATCGTCTGGCTGATTCGCGGGCGGCCCCCGGTCCCCCGTCGGATGATCGTCGCCGGCGTGGCGGGCGCCGTCGTCTTCACGCTGTTCTCCTACTGGATCGCGCACGCATACCTCTACATCGGGGACCACTTCCCGGCGTCGAAGCGAAGCCCCCACGAGGTGGCGGCCTTCTCAGGGCCGCTCAAGGCGTTTCTCACCGCACCCGAGGAGAACTTCGTCTGGGGCGGGGCGACGGCCGGCATCCGGGACACGCTCACCACCTGGCAGGAGAAGACCCTCTTCCCCGGCGCGGTGATCCTGCTGCTCGCCATCGTCGGCCTGTGGTCGAGCAGCCTCACCAAGAGCTGGCGCATCGCGCTTGGAATCGTGGCCGTCGCATTTGCGGTGCTCTCGCTCGGCTTTCGCGAGGAGGGCGGTCTGCTCTGGCCCTATCGCGTCCTCTACGAGGCATTTCCCGGCTGGAACGGAATCCGTACCCCGGGCCGCATGACGACCTTCACCTCCCTTGCGCTGGCCCTGCTCGCGGCGGCGGGCGCCGAGACCGCCATACGCGCCGCCGGGCGAAGACGATGGCCGGCCTGGTCCGCGGTGGCAATCAGCGGCGTCCTCGCGCTGGCGATCGTCACCGAGGGCCGGAGCCTGCCCTTCGATCCCTTCGACAACCAGGCGATGCCCGACGTGCCGCCGTCCGGTCCCTCGACCGCCGACATCCCGCAGCCCCAGCTGCACCTCCCGGCCCTCACCGCCAAGCAGAACCGGGCCTTCCAGCTGGAGTCCACCCAGGGGTTCCCCGACATCGTCAATGGCCGAGCCAGCACCAATCCGGCCGTGGTGCTGGACCTGGTGAAGCACATGGCCAACTTCCCCGACGCCGCGACCGTCCGCGAGCTGCAGGAGTACGGCGTCCGGACGGTGATCATCCACGTCGGTCTGACCGAGAACACCCCTCAGGCGGGCGCCGCTCGGAGGTCGATCACGGGCCTGCCGCTACGTCGCTACCGGCTCCCCGACCGGCCGGGTCTCGTCTTCTACGAGGTCGGCTCTTCGAGCGCCAGCTCGGGGCCGAGCGCGGGCTCCCGCACGGCCGAGCGATCGGGTCCGGACTGAGTCCGGCGCTCCCGCACCCGGATGACGGTGAGCGTCGCCACTGAGAGCACCAGGCCCGCTGCCACCAGCCACAGGGCCGAGGCGTCGCCGCGGTCGAGCGGAGCGATCTCGTAGTCCGTGAGGCTCGGCGCTGCCGCCGACACACACGACCAGGCCAGGACCGCGGGCACGGCAAGGCGGAAGTCGGAGAACGAGAGGGCGGGCGTGGCGCGAACGGCGAGCACGATCGCGGTCAGCACCGCGGCCACGAAGGGCGCGATCGCGAGCCAGGCGTTGCTCACTCCGAAGGCGGTCAGCACGGTGTGCTCGAGCTTGCCCTCCATGAGCCAATCGGCCCAGGTGCCGATGCCCTGCCTGCCGATCAGCGCGTAGGTGATCGTCCCGATCACCATCATCAGACCCGAGGGGATGGCGAGTCCGAGCGTGAGCGCCGGGAGGCGCTTGTACCCGTAGCCGAGGCCGATCGCCACGAACGGCAGCGCCGGGATCAGGAAACGTGGGCCCGGGGTGCCGCCGCCGAAGGGCAGCCAGTAGCCGGCGTTGTAGAGGAAGTAGACGGCGGCGACCGCCAGGATCGTGTTCGCCTCCGCGCGGTGGCCTTCGCGGCGCATCAGGAACACGCCGATCACCGCCATCACCACGATCGGGGTCAGGACCAGCAGACCGCGGCCCGCGATCAGCAGGTCGATGGCGCTGTCGAGGCGGGGTGCCGTGATGCCGAAGAAGCCGTGGGAGTTGAGCCCGAGCACGTCGTGCCCGCTGGCACCTGGGAAGGCGACCGCGTCGCCGTAGGCGAGCTTGAGCGGGTTGCCGAAGGCCCAGAAGTTGAAGGCGAGCATCGGCAGGGCGCCCGCTACGGCGCCGGCGCCGTAGGCGATTGCCCTGTTGATGCGAGGGCGCGCGCCAGCGCGACCCGTTTCAAGTTGGTCGCGCCGTGCGAGCGCGTAGCCGAACAGGACCACGCCGACCAGCCCCGTCTGGAACTCGAAGGTGACCGCGAGCCCGGCGAGCAGTCCCGCGACCGCGACCCGCTTCCAGCTGGGAGGCCCGTCGCGCTCCTTCATCAGGACGCAGAAGGCGGCGAAGGCGATGCCGGCCGAGATCACATGCGAGAAGAACTCGGCGGCGAAGGTCATCACGATCGTGCAGATGCCCAGCGTGATCGCGGCCGCGGTGCCGAAGCCGGGCACGAAGCGGTCGGCGGCCCAGCGGACCAGCAGCAGCATGAGCATCGCCGGGATCACCGCCGCGATCAGGGTCAGAGCCCAGACGATCGGGGTGTCGTACTGGACGATCGTCTGCACGCGTTGCCCGCGCTCGACGTCGTAGCCGTAGTTCTCCAGCGGGATGACGTTGTCCGAGTACCACTGATGATGCGCCGTGCGCTTCTCGTTGTTCACCGCGGCGCGCGCGAGCTTGTCGCCGTCGAGCGCCTCGATCGCCATGTAGGGGAGCGTGGTCAACGCCGCCACCCCGGGGCTCTTCACGGAGTAGAAGTGGCCGTCCACCCAGGCCTTGTCGTTGGTGTTCCAGTGCCACTGATCGATCTCGGGCTGGCCCTTGGAGAACGCCTGCACCTGGTCGAAGTGGCCGAGCTGGGCCCAGCCCATCTGGTGCATGACCATCGCCCAGGCGAAGCCCAGGCAGACGATCGCCGCGATCCCCGGCCGGGCTCGAAGTCTCTGTAGCGCTTGTCTTGAGCGCATGAGGGCGGTGGATTCTAGGTTGCGTGGCAGAGCGCCATCGTCCAGGGCAACGGGCTCGTCACCTGGACTACCTCGAACCGGCGCGTGAGAAACCGCACGAACTCCCGCTTAGACCAGTGGTTGAGGTGGCCAGGAGTGTTGCCGAGCTCGCGCACGTAGGCGAGCCGCGCGAGGTTGAGCCCCCGCCAAAGAGGCTCGCGGGGCACGCTCGCGATCAGCCAGGGCCGGGCCAGCTCCGCGAGCACGTCCAGTGCCCGCTCCGGGTCGTCCAGGTGCTCGAGCACCTCGCAGCAGAGCACCAGCTCCGCCGCGTCTCGCCCGGGCTCGAGCTCCTCGACCGGCTTCGCCTCGAACTCGATCTCGACGCCGGCCGCGTGGGCGCGGTTCCGCGCATCGTCCAGTACCTGCGGGAAGGCGTCCGTGCCGCGCACTCGCAGACCGCCGCGCGCGAGGCGGATCGCCAGCTCGCCCTCGCCGCAACCGACCTCGTGCGCTTGCTGGGCGCCCGTGCGCTCCACCAGCTGATCGAGCCGCCCGAGGAAACCGTCCATGAGCCGGCGGGCGACCGGATTGGAGGTGCCGTACTTGTCGTAGACGTTCCCGCCCGCCTCGGCGGCGGGGGAGTTCACCTTGCGGCGGTCTCGATCGTCTCGACGGTGAGGGGGCGGGCGGCGGCGCGATCGCCGGCCTCGTAGTTGGTCGGCTCGATCCCGGCCTCGAGCTCGAGCCGCCGGACCCGCTCGTAGACCCGTTGCGCGATTGCACGCTGGCCGGCGAGGGCGTCCCCGATGATGCCGAGGGCGAACATCTGGACGGCGGCCAGCATCAGCACGGCACCGAGGATCAGCGACTGGATGTGGCCGCTGCGGTCGCCGTTGAAGATCCAGTCGATCAGGAAGGGGGACCAGGCGGCCACGGCCAGAGCGCCGAAGGCGAGGGCGAGAAGCATGAAGACGCGGAGCGGCTCGTAGAGCGTGTAGGCGCGGAAGATCGCGAACGCGTTGTGCCGGATGTAGGCGGAGGTGGAGCCGAAGAGGCGCGAGCTGCGCTCGGTCGGATTGGGGGTGATGGAAACGTCCTCGATCGCGACCGACATCTTGCCCGCCTGGATCAGGCTCTCGAGCGTGTACGTGTACCGGGAGACGACGATCAGCTGGAGGGCCGCCTCGCGGTTGTAGGCGCGGAAGCCGGAGGTGGTGTCGGGCACCTTGGTCCCCGACGCGCGTCTGACCACCCAGCTGCCAAGTCGCTGGAGCAGTTTCTTCGTGAACGAGAAGTGATCGACCGTCTGCACCTGGCGGTCGCCCACGACCATGTCGGCGCGCCCCGCGAGGATCGGCTCGACCAGCCGCGGGATGTCGCTCGAGCGGTACTGGTTGTCCGCGTCGGTGTTGACGATCACGTCGGCGCCGAGCTTGAGCGCCGCATCGAGTCCCGCCTGAAAGGCGGTGGCGAGCCCCTTGTTCGTGGTGAGCCGGACCACGTGGTCGACGCCCTGCCTGCGCGCCACCTCCACGGTGCCGTCCGTCGAGCCGTCGTCGATCACCAGCCACTCGACGCGATCGAAGCCGACGACCTCACGGGGAAGCTCGGCGAGCACCCGCGGCAGCGATTCCTCCTCATTGAGGCAGGGAATCTGGATGATCAGCTTCATCCGCGGGGATCGTAGGGTTTGTTCGGGCATGAAGGGGA
>JBKPLC010000088.1:0-28957 GCA_046731495.1 Actinomycetota bacterium
TGGTGGGCGGGCTCCAGGTGATCCACGGCCACACCAACATCGGCCATCTGACCGCCTTCTACCTCTACGTGGTGATGCTCTCCGGGCCGGTGCGCTGGCTCGGGATGTCACTGAGCATGGCCCAGCGCGCGGTCGCGTCCGGCAACCGGATGTTCGAGATCCTCGACCGGGAGCCATCGATGCAGAGCCCGCCGGACGCGCCGCCGCTTCCGGAGGGGCACGGACGGGTCTCGCTGCAGCGGATCACGCTGCGCTACGACGGATCGGAGCCGGCACTGACCGGTATCGATCTGGAGGTCGAGCCGGGCCGCACCGTGGCGCTCGTCGGCCCGACCGCATCGGGCAAAACGAGCCTGGTCGGGCTGCTGGCCCGCCTCTACGACCCGAGCGAAGGCAGAGTGGTGATCGACGGTGCTGACATCAAGGACGTCGATCTGGCCTCACTGCGACGCGAGATCGCCTTCGTCGCCGACGACAGCTTCCTCTTCTCCGACACGGTCATGGGCAACATCGCGTACGCGCGCCCGGACGCCACGCAGGAGGAGATCGAATCGGCCGCGCGTAGGGCTCAGGCCCACGGATTCATCACGCGTCTACCGGATGGCTATGACACGGTGATCGGCGAGCGGGGGCTGACGCTCTCCGGCGGGCAGCGCCAGCGCGTGGCGATCGCGCGGGCGCTCCTGGCGGAGCCGCGGATCCTGATCTTGGATGACGCGACCTCGTCGGTCGACGCGCGGACCGAGGCGCAGATCAAGGCCGGGTTGCGCGAGGCGATGGAGGGCCGAACCACGTTCATCGTCGCCCACCGCCTCTCCACGATCTCGCTGGCCGACGAGATCGTGGTGCTCGACCGCGGGCGGATCGTGGATCGCGGCACGCACGAGGAGCTGCTCGAGCGCTGCCCGCTGTACGAGGAGATCGCGGAGAAGGGGCTCGAGGACTCGGTCTACCTGCAGCGGGACCTCGAGGAGCGCGAGGAGCTGGCCAGGCTGTGAACGAGACAAACGGCGCCCAGAACTTCTTCGCTCTCTTCCGCTCGCTCTGGCGACTGATCCGCGGGGAGGACAACCGCTGGCGCAAGGTGCGCTGGCTCTTCTCGCTCCTCCGGCCCTACCGACGGCAGGTCCTGATGATGCTCGGCGCGCTGGTTCTCGCCACCGGCGCGACGCTCGCGCCTCCCTTCCTCGTCGGCAAGGCGATCTCAGCGGCCCTGAACGGAGACTCCGGTGCGCTCGTCCTGATCGTCGCCGGATTCCTGGTCGCCGCGCTGATCGGCTGGGGCACGAGCTACCTGCAGACCTACCTGATCGGATGGGTCGGCGAGCGGGCGCTGCAGGACCTGCGGATCAGGATCTTCACTCATCTTCAGGCGATGTCGATCGGGTTCTTCACCCGCAACCGGCCGGGCGTGCTCATCTCGCGGATCACGAACGACGTCGACGCGCTCGACCAGCTGATCAGCACGGGCGTGGTGACGCTCTTCTCGAGCACCCTCACGCTGGTCGGGGTGGTGGTGATCATGCTGATCGCGGACGTCCAGCTGGCGCTCGTGGTCTTCCTCACCCTGCCGCTGCTCGCGATCGCGAGCCTCGTCTTCCGGATCGTCGCCGCCAGCGCCTACCGGATCACGCGCGAGCGGATCGCGGAGGTGACCGCCTACCTGCAGGAGACCCTGAGCGGGATCAGGGCGGTGAGGAGCTTCGCGCAGGAGGAGCGGCACGTGGCGCGGATGGGCGAGCTCAACGAGCTCAACCGGCAGGCGAACATGAAGACGGTCTACCTGAACGCCTCGTACTTCCCGGCCGTCGAGCTGCTCTCGGCGGTCGGGACGGCGGTGATCCTGCTCTACGGCGGCTACCAGGCCCTGGACCTGGCGACGGAGTCGGCGCGCCATGCTCAGATCGGCATCGTGGTGGCGTTCGTCGGGTACCTGTCGACGTTCTTCGACCCGATCCAGCAGCTCTCCAACCTCTACACGACCTACCAGCAGGGGATGGCCGCGCTCGACAAGATCTTCGACCTGCTGGACACCGAGCCGGACATGGTCGACAAGCCGGAGGCGGCCGACCCGGGAACGCTGCGGGGCGAGATCGAAATGCAGGGCGTGTGGTTCTCGTATGGGCTCGATCGGACCGCGGGGTTGAAGCGCTCCAGCGGGAAGATCGAGCGCATAGATGCGAGGGCGCGCGACAGCGCGACCCGTGATGTGCTGGAGGACGACGCCGCCTGGGCGCTCGAGGACGTCTCGATCCGGATCCCGGCCGGCCAGACCCTCGCGCTGGTCGGCGAGACGGGCGCCGGCAAGTCCACGTTCGCGAAGCTGGTCTCGCGCTTCTACGACCCGCAGCGGGGGCGGGTGCTCGTGGATGGCCATGACCTGCGGGACCTGAAGTCGAGCTGCCTGCGGAGCCAGCTGGGGATCGTGCCGCAGGAGGGTTTCCTGTTCTCGGGGAGCGTGCGCGAGAACATCGCCTTCGGGCGGCCGGACGCGACCGCTGAGGAGATCGAGGCAGCCGCGGATGCGATCGGAGCGGGTGACTTCATCCGGCGCCTTGCGGATGGATTCGATACGGAGGTGGGCGAGCGGGGCGTGGCGCTGTCCGCCGGGCAGCGGCAGCTGATCGCGTTCGCTCGGGCGCTGCTCGCCGAGCCGCGAATCCTGATCCTGGACGAGGCGACCTCGAACGTCGACGTCCGGACCGAGCGCACGATCGAGGTGGGGCTGGAGCGGCTGCTGCAGGGCCGGACGGCGATCGTGATCGCGCACCGGCTTTCCACCATCAGGGGCGCGGACCGGATCGCGGTGCTGGAGCACGGCAGGATCGCGGAGAGCGGGACCCACGACGAGCTGATCGCCGCGGGCGGGCGGTACGCCGAGCTGTACGGGACCTGGGCCGAGTTGGCCGCGGCTTAGCTAAACGGGTTGCGCCTAGCGGCGCACCCTCGCATCACTGGCCGGGACCCACTCCACCGCTGGAGCCGCTGGTGCCGCCGGTGGAGCCGCCGCCGGAGGTGCCGGACCCGGTGCTGCCGCTCGTGCCCGAGGTCCCGCCCGCGGTGCCTCCGGCCGTGCCGCTGGAGGAGCCGGTGCTGGGTGCGCTCGGGGTGACGGTCCCGCCGGTGCCGGCGGTCGCGCCCGAGCTGCTGCTGCTGCTGGAGCTCGAACCGCTGATCGGCGAGCCGCACTCCTTGAAGCCATAGGAGGAGGCGGCGGTCTGCGCCTCGGACTTGGCGGCCTCCAGCTCGGTCTCGTATTGGCTCGGGTCCTCCCCGCGCTGGACGGCGAGCCCGATCTTCTGTCCGGCGGTGACCTGGTCGTCCATCGCGGTCAGGAACTGATCCAGGTCGGGGTCGGAGGGCGCGTCGAGCTGCTTGATCTGATCGATCACGCCCTGGCGCAGCTGGGCGATCTGGTCAGCCTCCGTCTCACCCTGGCCGGCGGCCGCGAACTGCGAGATTTGTGCGTTGACCTCGGAGCAGGCGGAGTCCGCCTGGGCGATGAACTGGGCCTTGTCCAGGGACTGCGTCGTCTCGGTCGGGACCACGATCGGGGTCTCCGGCGAGCTGTCGCCGCCACAGGCCGCCAGCGCGAGCGCCGCGCCGACCGCGGCGACGGGGACGAGGGCATGCCGCATCCGCCACATACGGCGGCGCAAGGTAGCAACTATCTCGGAGCGCCCAGGAGCCATTCCGAAAGCGGGTTTTGGTCCCTAGGGCTCGCTATGGCGATCCGAAGCGACCAAAACTGCGGGACAGGGATTCGAACCCCGATTTCTCGGTCCAGAGCCGAGCGTCTTGCCATTAGACGATCCCGCAAGGTGCCTCGCGACGAGGCGAGCGCCAGTTTAGGACGCGGAACGCCCGAGATCAGGCCGGCTCAGGGCGTCAGCTCGGCTAAGTCCGAGCCTGAGTCCCCGAGCAGCGCCTTCGCCTTCTCGCCGCCGACGTCCACGCCCTCCGCCAGCAGCGTCCGCGCGTGCGCCAGCTCCTCGGACTTCTCCACCGTCAGGGCCCCGGCGACCTTTCCATCCTTGAGATAGAAGGCCGCGAACTCACCGCTGTCCCGGTCGCCCCGCCAGACCACCTCGTCCCAATCGGTCGCCGGCCCCACGTACTCGAGCCCGACCCAGTCGGCCAGGTCGCTGAAGAAGTACGGCACCACCTCATACGGCTTCGCGTCACCCAGCATCGAGCGCGCCGCGTGCTGCCCCTGCTGCATCGCCACATCCCAGTGCTCCACGCGCAGCCGACGGTCGTGAATCCCGCTCGGGTACGAGCAATTGTCACCCGCCGCATAGATCCCCTCCACCGAGGTCTGCAACGTCTCGTCGCAGCGAATGCCGCCGTTGTCCTCGTCGATCTCCAGTCCCGCTCGCTCCGCCAGCATCACGTCCGGGTTCACCCCCGCCCCGACCACGACCATGTCCCCCTCCACCGTCTCGCCGCTCTCGGTCACCACCGCACTCGCGTGGTCATCCCCCTCGAACGCCGCCAGCGTTTCTCCCCCATGGATCTCGATCCCCTTCGACTCGAGCAGCTCGTGGAACCACCGCCCCACCTCCTCGCCGAAGGTCCGGGAGAGCGCCACGTCTTCCATCATCACCAGCGCGCAGTCGGTCCCCTTCGACTTCAGGGACGCCGCCACCTCGCAGGCGATGTAGCTCCCACCCACCAACACCACCTTGTCGGCCTTCTCCGCATCGGCCCGGATGTTGTCCGAATTGCCGAACGCCCGCAGATAGTGGATCCGATCCAGGTTGGCCCCCTCGACGCGCAGGATGTTCACGTTCGCCCCGGTGGCGATCAGCGCCTTCTCGAACCCGATCTCGTCCCCGCCCTGCAGCTTCGCCGTCCGCGCCTCGGCGTCCAGCGACATCACGTTCGTCCCGGTCCGCAGCTCGACCCCGTTTTCCTCGTACCAGTCGGCCGGATTGACGTACCCGTCCTCCCGCTTCGCCTCTCCGCGCAGGTACTCCTTGGACAGCGGCGGCCGCTCGTACGGCGGCTCCGTCTCCCGCCCCACCAACACGATCGATCCATCCGCCCCGCGCTTGCGCAGCTCGGCGGCGGCGTAGGCGGAGGCGAACCCGCCAATCAGCAGGTACTGGACAGTTCTCATCTCTAAGTTGGCGTCCCTCGAACCGGATTCCTTACCCGGCGGCGGCGCCATCAGAACCGAAGAAGACCTTGAGCTCCTCCTCGAGCCCCGGATCGAGGACCGCCAGCACCTCGTCCCCCGCCTCCAGCACGGTGTCCGGCGTCGGCACGAAGCCACCCTGCCCCTCCCGCAGGATCGAGATCAGCAGGCTCCCCTCCGGCATGTTCAGATCGCCGACCCGCATCCCCGCGACCCGGCTGTCGTCCGCCAGCAGCATCTCGATGATCTCCAGCCGCTCCTCCGGCAGGTCGAGCAGGTGCACCAGCCCGTACTCCGGCACCTCGTGCTCCAGCAGCCGCAGGATCAGATCCGTCGCCGACACATACGGCTTGATCCCGAGCAGCTCGAAGTGCGGCCGGTTCCGCGGGTTGTTGACCCGCGCGATGATCCGGTCCACCAGGTACTTCTCCTTCGCCACCTGGCAGATCAGCATGTTGTCCTCGTCATCGCCGGTGACCGCGATCACCATGTCCGCGCGCGAGATCCCGGCCCGCTCCAGCACCCACAGCTCCGACGCGTCCCCGTACTGGATGTGGTGCTCCAGCTCCTGCTCCACCGCCAGATAGCGGTTCCGGTTGTCCTCGACCACCGTCACCTCGTGACCCTTGTCGAGCAGCTCCCGGGCCAGGTTCCAACCGACCTTCCCCGCCCCCGCAATGATGATGTACTTCCCGCTTCCCTCGCCCATCAGCCGGTCGCGGATCCCGCCTCGGTCGGGGAGCCGGCGGAGTCACCCGATTCCGCCGCCTCCAGTACCTCCTTCTCCAGCATCTCGATCGCCACTCGCGTCGGGCAGATCGTGTTCACGCCCTGCTTCTCGTACCACTCCGCCCGCAGCGGATCGAGGATCCGCGCGATCACGGTCGGCACGTTGAACCGCCGCTTCGCGATCTGCGCGATCACGATGTTCGTGTTGTCCCCGTCCGTGGACGCGATGAACGCATCCGCCCGCTCGATCCCGGCGGCGGTCAGCGCGTCCTCCTCGAGTCCCGTCCCCACCGTGAACTGACCGCCCGAGTCCTCCCAGGAGCGGTCGAGGTTGACCTCCAGCCGGGCATGCGCCTCAGGATCCTCGTCGAGGCACGACACCTCGTGCCCCTCGCGGAGCATCGTTCGGGCGACGGAGGAACCGACTCTCCCACAACCAACGATGAGAACGAACATCGGCACGGATGTTAGAGAGGGACCCCGCGTCGCCGTGGTCGCCCCACCGCACCATCCGGGGCAACTACTGAGTTCCGACGAGTAGTTCGACCGCTTGTCGCCTCCCTGCCCGGCGAGCAGACTGGCTCCACCCCACCACACGGGGCCGACCGGAAGTCGGCCCGCGCGGAAGGCTCACAGTTGAATCACCACGCTCGAATCGGGGGGAGCGAGGATCAGGGACAACTTCAGCCGATCGTCGACCTGCGCACGACCCGCGCGGTCGGGATTGCGACCCGGCTCGGCCCGGACTCGCCCGATCTCGAGACACCGATCCGCGCCGCCGCGGACCTCTGGCAGTCCGGGCTCGGACTGCAGCTCGCCATCGAGCTTTCGCCGGCCGCCCTCTCCGGGAGCGGCTCGGCACTCGCCGAACGGATCGGCGGGGCGCTCGAGCGCACCGGCCTGCCGGCCCGCGCCCTCCAGCTCGGCTTCACCGACCGGGCCCTGACCGGTGAGGACGTCATCGCGTTGAGCGAGTCACTCAGGGCACGCGGGGTCAGCTTCTCCATCACCGGCTTCGGGACCGGCCGCGTCTCGATCGAGGGCCTGGTCCGGCTCCGGATAGACGGCCTGAGCCTCGACCCCGTCCTGACCGGCAACCTCGCGGCCGACGACGAGACCAGGATCGTCCGCTCGAGCGTCCACCTGGCCCATCAGCTCGGGATGCAGGTGGTCGCCGAAGGGGTCGACGACCGCCAGACCTGGCGCCGCCTCCGCAGCATGGGCGTCGATCGCGCCCGGGGTCCCTTGGTCTCGGGCCCGCTCCCTGCCCGCCAGGTCCCAGCCTGGCTCGTCGCCTGGAACGAGCTGGCTCGCGAGCTCGGTGCCACCAGGCGGTTCCGCCGCGAGCGGACGGTGGCGGCCTAGCCCTCCTCCGGCGGCGCCGTCAAGAGCACCCGGCACGGCGCCTTCTTCAGCACGTACTCGGTCACCTCGCCGATCTCCTCCGGCCGCGCGCCCCCGATGCCTCCCAGGATCGCGCCTCCCCTGATTCGGGTCGGCGGCTCGCCGCCCATCACGATCACCTCGACGCCCTTGTCCCGCGCCTCCTGGATGATCCCCGCGCCCGTCGAGCGCGCCGGGACCAGGTTCGTGGTCACCTCCACGTTCTCGTACTCGTCCCCCACCTCCCGGGCCCGCTCGAGAGCCTTTTCCCCTCTCTCCTTCTCGGCCTTCGGCAGCGGCGAGTCGAGCGGCACGGTCAGCGGCAGCTCCGCGACGTAGACGACGTCGAGCCGGGGCGGCCGCTCCCCCTGCCCAACCTCCGCGTCGGCCAGGCGGCCCGCCGTGCTCACGATGTCGTCGTCCAGTCCCGTCCCGAAGACCGGCACCAGGATCGTCGAGTACTCGACGCCCGCCGGCTGCTTCTTCAGCGCGACCTCCGGCACCTGCACCCGGCGCGTCAGCGGCGTCCCCTCCACGTACCGCCTGTAGATCACGTAGAAGACCAGCCCGAACAGCATCCAGCCGCCTCCCACGTAGACGGCATTGTGGTGCAGCACGAAGACGCTGATCCAGGCGAGCCCCGTGATCACCGCGCCGAACATCGCCGGCACCGGCAACTGGTGTGAGCCCACCCGGACGTTGAGCGGCACTCGGTACGGCCGCTCCAGGTCCGGCTCGACCACCCGTAATCGGAGGATCGAGATCTGCGCGATCGTCACCGCCAGCAGTGCGCCGAAGGCGTAGACGCGCGCCAGGAACCGGATGTCGCCGGGGATCGCAAGGGCAAGGGCCAGGAGCGCCGCGATCACGATCGCGATGTACGGGGTCGCGTAGGTCTTCTCGAGCTTGCCCGCCCAGCTCGGGATCTGCCGGTTGGTGGCGAGGACGTAGACGTGGCGCGAGAGTCCGAGCATCGCCGTGTTCGCGGCCCAGAACAGCACCGGCACCGCGACCAGCATCACCGCCCACTTCATGAAATCGTCGAGGAAGCCGTGGTCGTAGTTGGAGACCACCCCCAGGATCGGCTCCTCGATGTACTGGCCCGCCAGCGCCGTCTCCGGGCCGTGCGGTCCCGGCACCACCGGGACGGCCATCAGCGCCACCGCCGCGATTCCGGCGTAGATCACCGGGATCACGATCGCGCCGATCCTCAGCACCCGCTTCAGGTCTCCCGGCTCGAACTCGAGGTCTGGCGCCAGGTCGCTCGCCGCCTCGATCCCGGCATAGGCGATCGTCGCGATCACCAGGGAATAGACGATGTCCTGCGCGTCCGGCGCGTTGAAGAGGTCGAGTTGGTCCGTGAGCCGATCCGGGTGCAGGACGACGATTAGCCCCACCACGATCACCAGCAGCTGGAGGCCGAGCTCCACTAGGGCCAGCGCCACCAGCCGGATCTGGCGGTTTCGGCCGGTGACGTCCGCGATGTTGAGGTACGCCGCCAGCCCGATCACGATCACCGCCACCACCAGCTCGGCGTCGCCACCCCCGAAGTCGCTCGAGATCGGCGTCAGGTAATGCGAGACTGTGATCGCCGCCGCCGCGATCACGATCAGGTAGTCGATCAGGATCGCCCAGCCGGCGATGAAGCTGATCAGCTCGTTGAAGGCATGGCGCGCGAAGGTCGCGGAGCCTCCCCGCTCCCGCAGCATCGCGCTCCCCTCAACGTAGGAGAGCGTGGTCAACGCGAACATCAGGCCGGCCGCCAGGAAGATCAGCGGGGTCAGCCCGAGCCCCCGGTCGGCGACGACACCGATCGAGAAATAGATCGAGAAGCCGACCGCCGCCGACGCCGACGCGTACAGGAACGGCACCCCTAGCCAACGCGTCGCCCTCATCGGTCCCTCATCCGCGCTTCGATAGGTAGAGCCTGCCCGAGCCGAGGGCGATGAAGAGCAGCCCGAAGAGCACCCCCACCGCCAGCGGCCCGCCCCCTCGCGCCAGCGTGACGATCAGCATCGCAACTCCGAACCCGATGATCGTCACCGAGAAGATCCGGACAGCCAGCTG
This sequence comes from Actinomycetota bacterium, assembly GCA_046731495.1. Lineage (GTDB taxonomy): Bacteria > Actinomycetota > Thermoleophilia > Solirubrobacterales > 70-9 > DASUPK01. The sequence continues at coordinate 9,320 of JBKPLC010000088.1, forward strand.
GTAGCCCTCATCTGGCGAGGGCCGTCGCTTGTTCATCCCTTCGGGAGCTACAAGGCGATTATGGGGATGATCAGGATGGCAACGATGTTCGCCACCTTGATCATCGGGTTGATCGCCGGCCCGGCGGTGTCCTTGTAGGGATCGCCGACCGTGTCGCCCGTGACGGCCGCGGCGTGGGCCTCGGAACCCTTGCCGCCGTACTCGCCGTCCTCGATCAGCTTCTTCGCGTTGTCCCACGCGCCGCCGCCGGCGGTCATCGAGATCGCGGAGAAGATGCCGACCACGATCACCCCGATCAACAGGCCGCCGAGCGCTTGGTAGGAGATCACCCCGACGATCAGCGGGACCAGGATCGGGATCAGCGAGGGCAGGATCATCTCCTTCTGGGCCGCCGCCGTGACGATCCTGACGGCGTGCCCGTATTCGGGCTTCTCGGTGCCCTTCATGATCCCCGGGTGCTCGCGGAACTGCCGGCGGACCTCCTCGACCACCCCTCCCCCGGCGCGGCCGACCGCCTCGATCGCGAGCGACGAGAACAGGTAGACCATGACCCCGCCGATCAGCAGGCCGATCAGGACCGCCGGATCGGCGATCTGGAAGCTGAGCGCCTTGTTGCCCGCCTCGTCCTGCACCTCGTGGGTGAAGGCGTTGAAGAGGACCAGGGCCGCGAGCGCCGCCGACCCGATCGCGTATCCCTTGGTGACTGCCTTCGTAGTGTTGCCCACCGCGTCGAGCGGGTCGGTGATGTCGCGGACGTCCTGCGGGAGGTCCGCCATCTCGGCGATCCCGCCGGCGTTGTCCGTGATCGGCCCGAAGGCGTCGAGCGCCACGATCAGCCCGGTGAGGGAGAGCTGCGCCATCACCGCGACCCCGATGCCGTAGATCCCCTCGGTCCCGCTGCCGGCGAGCTTCCACGATCCGAGAATGGCGAGCGCGATCACCAGCACCGGCAGAGCCGTCGACTGGAGCCCCTGAGCCAGGCCCTGGATGATGTTCGTCGCGTGCCCGGTCTGGGAGGCGCGCGAGATCGTCCGCACCGGCCGGAAGCGGGTCGACGTGTAGAAGTCGGTGAGGATGAAGAGCAGCGCGGTGACCGCGACGCCGATCAGCCCGCACAGCCAGAGGTCCGTGACCGAGGTGTTCCCCAGCGCGCCTCCGCCGAGCGGGTCATCCATCAGCCACTGGGTGATCGGGTAGAAAGCGGCGGCCGAGAGGACCGCCGAGACGGCAAGCCCGCGGTAGAGCGCCGCCTCCACGTTGCCGGTGCGCGTACGCACCGAGAGCGCCCCGATGATCGAGGCGATGATCGCCACAGCGCCGATGGCGAGCGGGTAGATCGCCACCTCGCGGGTGAAGTCCGGGAACTGGATGACGCCGAGGAGCATCACCGCGACGGCCGTGACAGCGTAGGTCTCGAACAGGTCAGCCGCCATGCCCGCGCAGTCGCCGACGTTGTCGCCGACGTTGTCCGCGATCACCGCCGGATTGCGTGGGTCGTCCTCCGGAATGCCCGCCTCGATCTTGCCGACCAGGTCCGCGCCGACGTCGGCCGCCTTGGTGAAGATGCCGCCGCCGAGTCGGGCGAAGACGGAGATCAGGGAGCCTCCGAAGCCAAGCCCGACGAGGGCGTCGACCGCCTCCTTGTCGGAGAGGTCGGTGAAGATGAGCAGCGCGCCGAAATAGCCAGCCACGCCGAGGAGGGCGAGTCCGACGACCAGCAGTCCGGTGACCGAGCCGCCCTTGAACGCGATGTCGAGAGCTGGCGGGATCCCTCCCCGCGCCGCCTCCGCGACGCGCGCGTTCGCCCGGACCGACAGGTTCATGCCGATGAACCCAGCCGCGCCCGACAGGGTCCCACCGATCGCGAAGCCGATCGCTGTCTCGATGTTCTGCAGCGGGATCAGCAGGATGGCGACCACCACGCCGACGCCGGCGATGATCATGTACTGGCGCTTCAGGTAGGCGCTCGCCCCCTCCTGCACCGCGCCCGAGATCTCCTGCATCTGGTCGTTGCCCGGCGACTTCGCCAGCAGTCGCTGGGTGACCAGCAGGCCGTACACAACCGCCGCGGCTGCGCACCCGAGCGCGACCACGACTCCGTAATCGGTCCAAAAATCAGTCAAGTGAGGCTCCCGTCAGTTCGTGTGAAAGCGGCGCGGGAGTCTACCCCTCAGGTCCCAGGCGGCGTCCAGAGGCCGGAATCGCCCTTGGGCGGCCCGGAAGTTTCCTGCTCAGCGCCACTTTCCGGGGTCTCGGCGCCCGGCTCGGCCGCCGTCTCCTCACCGGCGTGCTTGGCGTAGAGCAGCTGCAGCTCCGAGATCGCCTGGCGCAGCTGGGGCTGCGCCTCCGGTTTTGCCAGGTCGACCAGCGCCCGGGCCGCGTCGATCCCCACCTTCGCCTGGTCGAGGTCCCGCTCGTCGTCCTTGGCGATGCGCCGCGCCGACAGGTTGAGGATGCTCACCGCGCTCTGCAGCACCACGTCCTCCACCCGGACCTTGCGGATCTCCTCCTCGAGCTGCGCCCGCAGCTCTTCCTCGCTGGGCTGCCCCTCGCCCTGCTGCTGCTCACCTTCCACTGACCGCTCCCTCCGGTGCGTAGGTCCGCTTCGTCTCGTCGATGGCGTGACGATAGATCTCCTCGATCATCGCACCGTCGGCGAGCGCCGCATAAGCTCGCTGGGCGCCGTTCCGCTCGGGCAGCTCGACCTCCAGGCCGAGGGAGTCGCGCGCCGGTGCGGTCCACTCCAGGATCCCCTCGAGCACCTCGCGCGTCGGGACGACGCGGCGCAGGCGGAAGTCGATCATCTCCCCCTCCATCCCGTGGCGGATCGCCCGCCACAGGTTCTCCTCGATCTCGCGCTGGCGCAACGGCTCGGGCGCCCGCCCCGCGTCGAGGTCGATGGCGGCCTGCGCGACGCACGCCGTGATCAGCGCGGCCAGGTTGAAGGACTCGTCGCCGCGCGTCTGCGCGTCGCAGATCCGCACCTCGACCGTGCCGAAGGAATGGTGCGGCCGCACGCTCCACCACAGTTGCGTCGGCTCGACGATCGAGCCCGTGTCCTCGAGCAGTTGCACGAAGTCCGCGTACTTCGTCCAGTCCGCGAAGGGCTCATGCACCCCGCAGCGCGGGAAGACCCGCGTGAAGATCTCGGTGCGCACGGAGTGCAGACCGGTCTCGCGGTGGTCGAGGAAGGGCGAGTTCGCCGAGAGCGCGAGCAGCGGAGGCAGCAGCTCACGCATCCGGTCCGAGACCGCCACCGCCCGGTCGGCGCCGCGGATCCCGACGTGCACGTGCAGGCTCCACGTGTTGTTGCGCTGCGCCACCCAGCGCAGGTCCTGCTCGAGCCGGCGGTAGTGCTCGGTGTCGATGATGTGCTGGTCGAGGTAGTTCGCCCACGGGTGCGTGCCGGTCGCCGCCAGCCCCAGGCCCATCTCCTCGGCGATCGCGAACAGGCGCGCGCGCCGCGCCTGCTGCCGCTCGACGGCGTCGGCGAAGGTCTCGCCGCGGCCGGAGCGGATCTCGATCTCCGTGTCGATCAGCTCGCCCTTCACGGCGGGCGCCAGCAGCGGGTCGCGGAGACAGGCCGCCTGCATCTCCTCGAAGCGGTGCTCGAGGTCGAGCATCGCCGGGTCGACGATCGCGAACTCCTCCTCGATCCCGACCGTGAAGTCGGTCGAGGACTCGAAGATCTCGCGAACCGCCGCGAGGTCGAGCCCGTCGTGCTGTGGCTCCGGATCGGTTGTCACCCGGCTGCGCTCGGCTCTAGGTCAGATAGAAGTAGAGGGCGTAGAGCAGATCTACCGCCGGGCTCGAGGTGTGAACCGTCACCTCGGGCGGGACCTGCAGGAGCCGCTCGGAGTAGTTGAAGATGATCTTGACGTCGGCGTCGACCAGCCGATCCGCAACCTGCTGGGCAGCGTCCGCCGGAACCGCGAGTACGCCGACCACGACCTGCTCGTCCTTCACGACCTGATCGATCTGGTCGAACGAGCGGACCTCGAGCCCGCCGACGCGCCGGCCGATCACAGCCGGGTCGACGTCGAACATCGCCACGATCCGGAAGCCGTGGTCGGCGAAGATGTCGGAGGTGGCGATCGCCTGGCCGAGGTTGCCGGCGCCGAACAGCGCGATGTTGTGCTGCCCCGCGGTCCGCAGGATCTTGCGGATCTCCGAGACGAGGCCCTCGACGTTGTAGCCGACGCCGCGCTTGCCGAACTTGCCGAAGCCGGAGAGATCGCGGCGGATCTGGGTCGAGTTGATGTGGGTGTAGTCGGAGAGCTCCTGGGAGGAGATCGTGTCCTTGCCCATCTTGCGCGCCTGGGTCAGGACCTGGAGGTAGCGGGAGAGCCGCGCCGCAACCCCCAGCGAGAGGCGGTCCCCGTCCGTGAGCTCCGGGGCCTCCTGTTGCTCGGGGGCCTCGGCCGAGACGTCCTCGATCATTCGGACAAGGTATCGAGCCTCGCCCGCAACCCGTCCTCGTCGAGGAACAGCTCGGAGACGATTTCCCCGTTGAGCTCAATCACCGGGATCCGTTCCAGGTAGCGGCGCAGCAGTGCGTTGTCGTTCTCGATGTCGATCTCCTCGAGCTCGAAGTCGAGGCCGTCCGACCGGAGCTCGAGCAGCCGGTCGCGCGCCTCGTCGCAGAGGTGGCAGTCAGGCCGCCCGTACAGCCGGACTACTCGTGAAGGCATCGAAGTCGAGGTAGTCGGGATAGGCGATCGGCTCGCTGTGGCGGGCGGCCGAGGCGATCATCGCCGCGTTGTCGGTGCAGAGCGAGAGCGGCACGAGCTTGAGACGCAAGCCCACCTCATCGCAGACTGCCGCCGTGCGCTCGCGGAGCTCGGCGTTGGCCGCGACGCCCCCGCCCAGGGCGATGGCGGGCCACTCGCCGGTACGGGCGGCGCGGCGCAGCTTGGCGAGGAGCTGGTCGGTGATGGCGCGCTGGAAGGAGGCAGCCAGGTCCCTCCGCCCCCGCTCGGTTTCCTCCGGGCCGAGATCGCGGACCCGGTAGACCAGCGAGGTCTTCAGCCCGCTGAAGCTGAAGTCGAGGCCGCGCTGGCTCATCGCGACGGGGAAGTCGAACGCGTCGGGTTCGCCGCCCTCAGCCGCCCTCTGGATCGCCGGCCCGCCCGGATAGCCGAGGCCGAGCAGCCGGGCCCCCTTGTCGAAGGCCTCGCCCGCCGCATCGTCGACGGTCTGGCCCAGAACCTCGAAGCCGGCGTGCTCTCGGACCCCCGCCAGCAGCGTATGGCCGCCGCTCGCGATCAGGCAGAGGAAGGGCGGCTCGAGCGGGTCGGGCTCGAGGAAGTTGGCGGCGACGTGGCCATGCAGGTGGTCGACCGGGACCAGCGGCTTGCGATGCGCCGCCGCGAGCGCCTTGGCCGTGCTCAGGCCGACCAGCAGTGCGCCGATCAGACCGGGGCCCTGTGTGACGGCGATCGAATCCACGGCCGCGAGCTCCGCGCCCGCCTCCTCTAGCGCCGCCGCGACGACGGCGTTGACCAGCTCCAGGTGGTGGCGCGAGGCGACCTCCGGGACGACACCGCCGTAGCGCTCGTGGAAAGCGTCCTGGGAGGAGACGACATTGGAGAGGATCCGCGTCCCGTCGACGACGGCGGCGCAGGTGTCGTCGCAGGAAGTCTCGATCGCGAGAATCAAGCGACGGAGGCGTTCTCAGCCTCGGCCGCCTCGAGCCACATGATCAGTGCGTCCTCGCCGTTGTCGTGGTAGTAGCGGCGGCGCCGTCCGGCGGAGCGGAAGCCGAAGCGGCGGTACATCTCGATGGCGGGCACGTTCGAGACGCGGACCTCGAGCGTGAAGCGCGCGCCCTCTCCGGCCTCATCGAAGAGGCGCTCGATCAGCTCCGTGGCGACGCCGCGCCGGCGCCGCTCGGGGTGGACGGCGACGTTCATCAGGTGCCACACGTCGTCGTAGCGCGCGCAGACCAGGTAGCCGACCAGCCCCTGGTCGTCCTCGGCGGCGAGGCAGATCCCCGACGGCTTCGAGAGCTCGAGGACGAACATCGCGAGCGACCACGGCGTCGGGAAAGAGCGCCGCTCAATCGCGATCACCGACGGCAGGTCCCCGTAGCCGAGCCGCCGCAGCCTCAGCCCTCCCGGCTCATCCCCCCGGGGCCGATCGATCTCGCTCAATCCATCTCTTTGCATCCGGCGGTCTCAGATACAGCGGTTGGATCTGGTTGGGTGGCGCCTCGGATGCCGCCTCTCCCGCCGCGCAGACGTCCCGTGCGGCGAGGTGGTGGATCGGATCTTCGGGCGGGGCAACCGTTGCGCCGGCGGCCTCCAGCTCTGCGGCGAATCGTAGCGCCCCATCTCCGGCCGCCAGGGGGGCTTTGCCCAGTTGACGCAGCCGATCCGCCAGCTGGTCCGGCGGCGCCACGAACGGCTGCCAGAGCTCCTTCCCATCCTCGTAGAGCGCGGCGAACGCCTCGCCACGGCGGGCATCGACCACTGGCAGGGCGAGCTTCCCTATCCCGCTCTCGTCGCGGGAGATGCCCCGAGCAAGAGCCGCCAGGGAGCTCACCGGCGCGAGGGGGATCTTGCGCGCCTGGGCGAGAGCGCGCGCCGTTGAGATCCCGATCCGCAGCCCGGTGAAGGAGCCCGGTCCGATGCCGACCGCGATCAGGTCGATTCGCTCCCAGCCGCCGGCGGCCTCGACGCTGCGATCGATCTCCGGCAGCAGGACCCGCGCATGGTTTGGCCGGCCATCCGCGCCGGGCGGAACCTGCGCCTCGCGCAGCGGTACCCCGTCGGCACTGACGCCGACGACTGCATCGGGGGTAGCCGTGTCCACAGCGAGTACCACCATCACTAGAGTCCGGCCAACAGGCGATCCTCAGAGATCAGTCCCGGGAGAAGGAGAGAGCGCATGTGGGAGCAGTCCAGCAGGTTGACGCGGATCGCCGCGATCCTCGCGGTCATTGCCGCGCTCGCGATCGCGGTCGTCGCCGTGACCGGCTGTGGCAGCGATGACAACAGCGACGACGTCAACAAGGCGATCGACAGCATCCAGTCGCAGGCCTCAAGCGTCCAGAGCCAGATCTCCAGCGCTGCCACCAATGTCCAGTCGCAGGCCGAGAGCGTCAAGAGTCAGGCCCAGACCCAGATTCAGAGCGTCCAGAGCCAGATCTCGACCGCGACCAGCGACAGCGGCGGTTACGGCTACTAGCCGCCGCCCAGATCAATCCAGCTGGATCTCGCGCCGGTCCCCGCCCCGGTGGCGGATCTCCACGCGCCGCGTGACCCGATCGAGCCAGGCCTCGGCGACGCCCGGCCACTCGATGAACGCGACCGAGTCCGGCCTGACGTAATCATCGAGCAGCGCCGGGTCCTCCTGCCCGAGGTCTGCGAGGCGATAGAGGTCAAGGTGCGAGACGGGCAGCCGCCCCTCATAGGTATGCCCGATCGTGAACGTGGGCGACGTGACCGGCTCGCCCACTCCAAGGCCGCGGGCGGCGCCTCGGATCAAGGTCGTCTTGCCGGAGCCGAGCTCGCCGCTGACCAGGACGACATCCCCGGGGCCGAGCTCCGCGGCGAGCCGCTCGCCGACGGCCTCGGTCTCAGCTGCGCTGCTTGTCCACTCGCTCACCCGCCGAACAGGCCCATCTGGTCCGGCTCCGGAACGCCGCCTGAAACGGGTGGCGCCTCGGCTGCGCCTGCGGCGCCCCCTCGCATAACGAGGGGCTCCGGCTCGGGCAGCGGCTGTGCCAGCAGATCGGGAATCCGCTCGAAGTCCTCGCGCAGCTGCTCGGCGACGCGCGGCGTCCGCAGTCCGGCGGCCGGGTGGAAGAGGGGCAGGATGTAGACGTGGCGGCCGCCCATGAAGTGCTCCTGCGGCATCCCCCGCACCTTGGTGATCCCGGCCGGATTGGCGGTGAGCAGCTTCGTCGAGAAATTGCCGAGCGTGCCGATCACCCTCGGCTGGATCAGCTCGACCTGCTGCTCGAGATAGGGCCGGCAGGAGTCGATCTCCTCGGGTTGCGGATCGCGGTTGCCGGGCGGCCGGCATTTGAGGACATTCGCGATGAAGACGTCCCCGCGCTTCATCCCGATCCCCTCGAGCAGCTCCGTGAGGAAGGCGCCTGCCCGCCCGACGAAGGGCAGGCCCTGGCGGTCCTCCTCGGCGCCCGGCGCCTCCCCGACGAACATCAGGTCGGCGTCGGCGTTGCCTGATCCGAAGACGACCCGGCTGCGCGTCTCGGAGAGCGGGCAGCGCTCGCAGATCGAGGCCTGGTTGTAGACCTCGACCAGCCGCTCGCGGCGCGCCTCGGCGTCGCTCATCCGCTCTTACCCCCGCGGCGCTCGGCCGCGCGCTGTCGCTTGAAGCGCTCCTTGGCTCCCCCCCGGTCCACGCCGCGCTTGTCCTCGAGCCGCCGGCGCTGGTTGGGCGTCAGCTGCCGCGAGACCGGCGCGTACTCGGTGGAAAGCATCCGCTCCGGATCCGTGGATCCGCACTCCGGGCAGCGCACGTCGGCGGTCTCGAGACCGACGTGCGCTCCCACCAGCTCCTCGAAGCGGTGACCGCAAGACCGGCACTCGAATTCGTAGATCGGCACCGGGACGATGGTAGTCCCGGCACCCGACCATCCTCGCCGGCTTTCCGGCCGCAAATAGCGGCGAAACATCCCGGAGCTTGCGCTCAGCGGGGTACTCCGGGACTTCGCCCAGCGGAACTGGCTGGGCAGCCAGGAGCCCTCTCTATACTAGCCGCGGGCCGTGACCGAAGCACGGCGCGGACCCGGGAAAAGCACCGAAAACCTCCCACCTCGTCTACTCAACACAACCGTCTGGTATCTCCGATGCGGGAACTGGAACGGGAAAACCTCCCCTCCAATCATCCAACGCCGCCTGCTCCGCTTCGCGTCCGCGGGCGGCTGAGCGCGACGCCGCTGATCGTCGTCGGTCGTGGACGCGTCGGGCGATCGCTCGCCGGCGCCGCCGAGGCCGCGGGGATCGAGGTGACCCTCGCCCCGGGCGAGGCGCCGGGCGACGCCCATGGCGCGGCCGTCCTGCTCTGCGTCCCCGACGAGGCGATCGGCGAGGCCGCAGCGCGGGTCGCTGCAGGCGAACCGACGCTGGTCGGTCACGTGAGCGGGGCCACGACGCTTGACGCCCTCGCCTCGGCCGCCCAGCGTGGCGCCGGGACCTTCTCACTGCACCCGCTGCAGACCTTCCCCGACGGGGAAACCCCCGTTGAAGGCACCCCGGCGGCGATCGCCGGCTCCGACGCCATTGGACTCGAATACGCGCGGGGGCTCGCCGAGGCGTTGGGCATGCGCCCCTTCGAGGTGCCGGAGGAGAAGCGCGCGGCCTACCACGCGGCTGCCGCGATCGCCTCCAATCTGCTCGTCGCGCTGGAGGAATCCGCCGCGGAGCTGCTGGACCGAATCGGCGTGGACGACGCGAGGGAGCTCCTCGCCCCGCTGGTGCTGCGCACCGCGGCGAACTGGGCCGAGCGCGGGCCGGAGGCCCTAACGGGGCCGATCGCCCGCGGGGACCGCGCCACCGTCCAGCGGCATCGCGTTGCCCTGGCCGAGAACGCGCCCGAGCTGGTCCGCCTCTATGACGCTCTCGCGATGCGTGCGGAAGCGGTCGCCTGGGAATCCGTCCACAGAATGTCCCCATGAGGATCGTCCGCTCGAAGGCCGAGCTACGCGAGGCGTTGGTCGAGCCGCGCCGGGAGGGCGTGCGGATCGGGCTCGTCCCGACGATGGGCTACTTCCACGAGGGCCACCTCTCACTGATGCGGGCTGCGCGCGCGGAATGCGACCTGGTCGTCGTCAGCCTCTTCGTCAACCCGACCCAGTTCGGCCCGGGCGAGGACCTCGAGGCCTATCCCCGCGACGAGAACCGCGACGCCGAGCTCGCCGAGCGCGAGGGGGTCGACCTGCTCTGGATCCCGGACGTCGAGCAGATGTATCCCGACGGATTCGCCACGACGGTGGAGGTCGCGAACGATCTCACCGCCGTGCTCGAGGGCGACCCGGCCCACCGCGGCCCCTCCCACTTCCGCGGCGTCACCACGGTGGTCGCCAAGCTGTTCAACGCGGTCCAGCCCGACACCGCCTACTTCGGGCGTAAGGACGCCCAGCAGGCGCTGGTGATCCAGCGGATGACCGAGGACCTCGACTTTCCGGTGGAGATCCGCGTCATGCCGACCATCCGGGAGGACGACGGCCTCGCGCTCAGCTCCCGCAACTCGTACCTCTCCACCGACGAGCGCGCGCGGGCCCTGGCGATCTCGCGCGGGCTGCGGGCCGCCGAGCGCGCCGCGCGCGAGGGCGAGACCTCGACGGCTGCGCTCGTCGAGGCGGCGCTAACCGAGCTTCGCAACGCCGACATCGAGCCGGAGTACGTGGAAGCGCGCTCGGCGGAGGACCTCTCCCCGATCGCTGAGCTGAACGGGCGGCCGGTGCTGATCGCGGTCGCCGCGCGAGTCGGCAAGGCCCGTCTGATCGACAACGTCGTCATCGACACCGTTTCCGCCAACGAGGCAAGGGAGGCCTGATGCAGCGTCAGATGCTCAAGTCCAAGATCCACCGCGCGACGATCACCGACTGTGACGTCGACTACGTCGGCAGCATCACCCTCGATCCGGATCTGATGCGCCAGGCCGACCTCCTCGTGAACGAGCAGGTGCATGTCTGGGACATCGACAACGGCGCCCGCTTCGTCACCTACGCCATCGAGGGGGAGCCCGGCTCCGGCACGGTCCAGGTGAACGGCGCGGCGGCCCGGCTGGTGCGCACCGGCGACAAGGTGATCATCGCCAGCTTCGGCGCCTACGACTCCGACGACCTGGAGCGCTACTCGCCGGTCGTCGTTCACGTCAACGACGAGAACAAGGCCATCGCCGTCGACAGCGACCCGAGCGTGCTGCTCGGTGAGGCCGTCGTGAGAGGGGGCTCCGCAGGCGAAGCCGAGGAGCCACCCGATTCAAGTGAGGAGGCACTGCTGTGAGCACACAGCCACTCGACAAGCCGGGCAGCGGCGACCGCAAGCCGGTCACGGTTCCGCAGATCGCCGAGATGAAGCGCGCCGGCGAGAAGATCGTGATGGTGACCGCCTACGACTACCCCTCCGCCCAGATCGTCGACGAGGCCGGCGTCGACATCGTGCTGGTCGGCGACACGGCCGCAATGGTCGTGCTCGGCTACGACGCGACCACCCCCGTCGGCATGGAGGAGATGCTGATGATGGCCGGCGCGGTCCAGCGCGGGCTCGAGCACCCGCTCCTGATCGGCGACATGCCCTTCGGCTCCTATGAGGGCTCCAACGAGCAGGCGATCGAGAACGCCCAGCGCTTCGTCAAGGAAGCGGGCTGCTCCGCCGTCAAGCTGGAGCGCGGCGGCCCGTCGGTCGACCGAGCGCGGGCGATCGTCCGCTCCGGCATCCCAGTGATGGGCCACGTTGGGCTCACCCCGCAGACGGCAAGCGCCCTCGGCGGGTTCAAGGCCCAGGGCCGGACCGCCGAGACGGCCGCCAAGCTCACCGAGGAGGCCCTCGCGTTGCAGGCAGTCGGCTGCTTCTCGATCGTCTTCGAGGCGATTCCCTCCGCGGTGACCGAGGCCCTGATGCCGAAGCTGGAGATCCCGGTGATCGGGATCGGCGCCGGTCCGGCGACCGATGGTCAGGTGCTGGTCCTCCACGACCTGCTCGGCGTCTACGCCGGCCACAAGCCCAAGTTCGTGAAGCGCTTCGCCGACGTCCGTGGCGAGACCCTGAAGGGCGTCCGGAGCTACGCCGAGGAGGTTCGTGCCGGCCGCTTCCCCAACGAGGAGGAGCACACCTACTCGATCCCGCCGGATCAGCTGGAGGAGTTCGCGCGCTACCTCGAGGAGGAGGCGCTGGTCGGGACCGACACTCCGTGGGACTGGTAGGTGCGAGGGTGCGCCGCAGCCGAAGGCGAGGCGCAACCCGTTTTATGGCGAAGCCGGACTTGCACTAGGTAACCAGGCCCACCCCTAGGTGTAAGTTAGTTGCAATTCGCACTATCCCTTTGCTCGCTATAGGAGGTGAGCGATGGAGATGCTGAGAAGGTTCGAGCCGCTGGTCCTCTTTCTGATGATCGTCGGCGCTCTCAATTGGGGCATCGTCGGCCTGACGGACGGCGACACCAACGTGCTCTCCGACATCTTCGGGACTGGCACCTTCACCAACGTGCTCTACGTGGTGATCGGTGTCGCGGGTCTGCTGGCGATCCCGAGGCTGCTGGATGCGCTGCACATCGGCAGGGGCCCGCATCCACGCGGCGTCTAGCCACCACTACATCGGCAGCGAAACGAGCCGGGCCATTGCCCGGCTCGTTCGTTAGCTAGGTTGATCCAGGTGGCGGTCCACAGCGGCGAACTCGAGCTCTCGACGCGCGGGGACGCCGACGTCATCGACATCACGGACGAGGTGCAGCGACTCGTGGCGGAGGGACCGATCGGCGATGGGCTGGTGACGGCCTTCGTCCGCGGCTCGACCGCGGCCATCACGACCATGGAGTTCGAGCCTGGCGGGGTGGCCGACCTGCGCGAACTGCTCGACCGGCTGATCCCGGTCGAGGGTGACTACGAGCACAACCGCCTCAATCACGACACCAACTCCCACGCCCACCAGCGCGCCTCGCTGATCGGCGCCTCCGAGCAGGTACCGCTGATCGGCGGGCGGCTGGCGCTGGGAACCTGGCAACAGCTCGTGCTGATCGACTTCGACGATCGGCCCAGGGAGCGAACCGTGATCGTCCAGGTGACCTCCTGAGCCGGACCGGTTCAGGCGGCCGTTGAGGCCGTAGCCCGCGCCGCGAGCCGGCGCTGCAGCGCCAGCGTCAGGCTTCCCGAGAGCAGCAGCAGGGTGACGTTGACACCGAGGACCAAGGCGGCACCCCAGGAGACGCCCACCTCGCCGAGGCCGAGGGAAACCCCGAAGAGGGCGGAAGCGGGAATGGTGGTCACCGAGATAGCGACGCCCACCGCTGCCGCTGCGCGGGTCTCGAAGGACAGCATCGCCGCCACCCCCGCGGCCAGGGCTACGAGGATCGTGGAGTAATCGACGCTCTCGAGCCCGTGGAGTCCCTCCTCGTGGACCTGGAAGCTCGAGCTCAGGATGTCGACAGCCTGGAGACCCCAGCCGATCGCCGCCGATACGACCCAGGTCAGGAGGATGCCGAGCAGCAGCGTCATCATCGCGCGGCGGGCGAGCGGCCAGCGCCCGGCCACGAAGCCGACGCAGGCGGCGCAGATCGGCAGCAGGTCGGGGCTGACGGCCATCGCGCCCACGATCAGGATCGGGTTGTCCGTGATCACGCCCAGCGCGGCCAGCACCGCCGCCACGGCCATCAGCGCCAGGTACTGGCCGAGCGGTCGCGCATGAGTCCGCGCCTGTCCCATCACCTCGACCCAGGCGAAGCCCTGATCGGCCAGCGGCTTGCTGACGTGGGGCATCGGCGCGATCACCTCCTGCCGCGTGAGCAGGAAGTCCTGGTCCGGAACCTCCCAGGAGCGGATCAGCTCCATCACCTGGTCGGCCACCGACGGCAGGACATCCGCCGCGAGAACCACCCCAGTGTCCCCCCGTTCCGGAGTGAGCGCGACGATCCGATGCACTCCCCCGGTTCCCTCCAGCGCGTCCGTCACCGCGTCGGCGCGGTCCTCCTCGACTGCGAGCCGGAGTCGAAGCACGGCCGTTGACTTTAGGAACGCCGTCGGATCTACGAGCGCTTCTTGAACTCGATCTCCCGGATCACCTTGGCGGGCACGCCGGCGGCGATCACGCCCGGAGGGAGGTCTCGCGTGATCACCGAGTTCGACCCGATCACGCAGCGCTCGCCGATCTCGATCCCGCCGGTGACCACGCACCCCACGCCGAACCAGCAGTTCGAGCCGATTCGCACCGGGCCCTGCGGCTCGAACCCCTGCCAGGTGACGGGCTTGTCCGGGTCGTCGTAGCGGTGATCGGAATCGCCCACGAAGCAGTTGTTCGCGAACATGACGTGGTCGCCGATCTCGATCAGCTCCAGGGCCGCGAGCATCGTGTTCTTGTTCAGGAAACACCCCTCGCCGATCCGGATCCGCGCGTCGCCCGAGAGCGTCAGCCAGCAGCCCGGCTCGAGCAACGTCCCCTCCCCGATCTCGAGCCGCCCCGAGTCGAGAGCCTCGAGCACCTCGCCCTCGATCGGGTGCCGGATGAAGTAGCCGCCCTGCGCGGCATGGCGGTTGATGCGGAGTCGCCGGCGCCACCGATGGTTGCGCTCGTACCAGCGCCGCTTCACCCACCAGGTGCGCCATTGCTCCAGCGACGCCACGCGCACAGACTTACAGAGCGCGGTTATGGTCTGCGAGGTGAGCCCCGACTCGCAGCAGGCCCCGCGTGGCGGCATCGACCTCGGCGGAACCAAGATCCAGACGGTGATCGTCGACGCCGATAATCAGGTTCTCGGCCAGTCCCGCCGGCCGACACCTACCGAAGGCGGCCCGCCCGACGTCGCCGGCGAGATGGTCGCCGCGATGCAGGAGGCCGCCGAGCAGGCCGGGATCGAGTTCGGTGATCTCGGCGGCGTTGGCGTCGGCTCGCCCGGCGACGCCGACGAGACGACGGGCGTGGTCTCGGATGCCCGCAACCTGCCGGGCTGGATCGGCCCGTTCGCGCTCGGGGAGCACCTCTCGGGCCAGTTCGGCGTGCCGGTCAAGATCGGCAACGACGTGCAGGTCGCGGTCCAGGGTGAGTTCGAGCTCGGCGCCGCCAAGGAATTCGACACGATCCTCGGCGTCTGGTGGGGCACCGGCGTCGGCGGTGGTCTGGTCCTGAACGGCAAGCCATGGCTCGGCAGGGGTGCGGCCGCGGAGATCGGACACGTCGTCGTGAAGCAGGGCGGAGCGCGCTGCACGTGCGGTCGCAAGGGCTGCATGGAGGCTTACGCCGGCCGGATGGCGATGGAGATCAAGGCGCGCAGGGAGGTCCACAAGGGGGCCAAGACCAAGCTGTTCGAGATCATGGAGGAGCGCGGACGGGACAGGCTCACCAGCGGCGTCTGGGAGCGCGCGATCAAGCACGGCGACGACCTGGCCACCCGGCTGATCGACCGGGCCGTGAAGGCACTCGGGGCGGGGGTCGCTTCCGTCGTCAACGTGATCGATCCCGAGGCCGTGATCATCGGCGGCGGGCTGGGCGTGCGCTTCGGCGAGAAGTACGTGAGCCGGATCGCCGCCCGGATGCATCCGCACCTGTTCGTCGACGAGCGCCCGCCGGCCGTTCGCCTGGCGGCGCTGGGCGACCTCGGCGGCGCTATCGGGGCCGCCCTGCTGGTCAAGGCGGAGGTGCCCGCAGCAACGGCCGGGTAGCCGGGTGGAAGACCGTCGGATGAGCATGGCGGTCTGGCACGACCGCGAACGCTGGCTCTCGCAGCTCGAGGAGCTCCAGGATCCCGCCACCGCGCGCCGGCTCGAGGCGGTCGGCGTAGGCGCAGGCTGGCACGCGCTCGACATCGGAGCCGGGAGAGGATCGATCGCCTCGTGGCTCGCGGATCGCGTGGGCCGCACGGGCCGGGTCGTCGCGACCGATATCGACACGAGCCTCCTCGATCAGCTCGAGGACGACCGGGTCGAGGTGCTCCGCCACGACGTGCTGGTGGACGACTTCCCCCCGGATTCGTTCGACCTCATCCACTGCCGCGCGCTCCTCGTCCACCTGAGCGATCCGCCGGGCGCCCTCGAGCGGATGGCCGCCTGGCTCAAGCCGGGCGGTGCGCTGGTCGCCGAGGAGCCCTGGACCGACGTCGCCCGCCTCTCCCCCGATCCGGCTGTCGCCCGGGCGGCCGAGGCGCTCGGCCAGACCCTCGACGGCGGCTTCGCACGCCGCCTGCCCCTCGCTCTGCGGGAGGTCGGCCTCGAGCGGATCGAGGCGGACGCCGACCTGCGCTTCTTCGAGGGCGGGTCGGACCAAGCCGCGTTCTTCAAGAGGGTGCTCGAGGGAGCCAGCGCCCGCCTGGTCGCCTCGGGGGGTTTGGACGCGGAGGAGGCCAGGCGGCTGCGAAGCCGCTTCGACGACCCGGACTTCTTCGACTGCGGCTGGCCCAGGATCGGAGCGGTCGGCTGGAAGCCGGAGACCGACTGGACCGGGCCCGGGCGGCGGACGTAGGCTTGGCACAGGTGGCCGCCACCCCAGCAACAGCGATCCGAGAGCCGGACTGGGCCACTCGTGTTTGCGATCCGGGCTCGCCGGCTCGCCGGCCGGCCCCGCTGATCGGGGTGCTTCCCGGCGAGGGCGTCGGGCCCGAGGTCGTGGGCGCCGCGCTCTCCGCCCTGCGCCGGCTCGAGGCCGCCGGTGGCCCCGCTGTCAGGGTCGAGTTCGGCGGGCCGATCGGAAAGGCGGCCGAGCGAGAGGCGGGCACCGCGCTGCCCGACGACGTCCTGGCCTTCTGCCGGGAGGTGATCGCGGACGGCGGAGCGATCCTGAGTGGCCCCGGGGGCGGGCGCTACGTCTACGACCTCAGGCTCCGGCTCGGGCTCTTCATCAAGCTCAGCCCAATTGCCAGCCGCCTCGGCTTCACCGAGGCCTCTCCGCTCCGTCGCGAGACCGTCGGTGGCGTCGACGTCCTGATGGCGCGAGAGAACCTCGGCGGTGTCTATCAGGGCAGCTCGACGACGATGGCGGACGAGGGCGGCGCTCTGGTCGAGCATCGGTTCTCGTACGGCGAGTCCGGCGTCCGTTGCTTCCTCGCGGCGGCCGCCCGCCTGGCAGCCTCGAGGCGGGGGGATCTGACGGTCGTGGTGAAACGGTCCGGAACCCCGGAACTCGCCGAGCTGTGGCAAGGCGTGGCAGAAGAGGTGGGGCGCGAGCAGGGCGTGGAGGTCTCCTTCGTGGACGTCGACCTGATGGCCTACCAGCTGATCGAGCGTCCGCACGCATTTGACGTGATCGCGGCGCCGAACCTCTTCGGCGACATCCTCGGCGACCTTGCGGCGGTGCTGCTCGGGTCGCGGGCGCTCTCCTTCGGCGTCAGCTACGACCGGGCCGGCGGCGGCGTCTACCAGACGAACCACGGCGCCGCCTACGACATCGCGGGCACCGGTCGTGCCAACCCGCTGGGGCAGATCCTCTCCCTGGCGGCCCTGCTCCGCGAGAGCCTGGCGCTCGGACGCGAGGCATGGGCGCTCGAGGAGGCCGTCCGCCGCACCCTGCGCGAGACGGGCCTTACCGACGACTTGGGTGGAGACATGGGAACCGAGGAGATGGCGGCGAGCGTGGGCTCCACCGCGGCAGAGCTGATCGCCGCAGCGTCCGGATGAGACCACTGCTCCTACTCGTCGACCTGCAACGGGACTACCTCGACTCGCCCGGACTGGAGCCAGCCGCCGGTCGAGTGGTCGAGCGGGCCGCGGCGCTGCTGCGCACTTGCCGGGAAGCGGGCGTCCCGGTCGCCCACGCCTGGACCACGGTCGTGCGGGGCGACGACCGCCGCATGCCGCACTGGCAGCGACAGGACCGCTGGCTCTGCGAGGAGGGGACTCCCGGCCACGAGCCTCCGGCGGAGCTCCAGCCTGAGCCGGGCGAGCTCGTCCTCCACAAGACCGGCTTCAGCCCATTCGAGGACCCGCGGCTCGACGAACTGATCCGGGAGGTGTCTCCCAAGCCGCTGATGATCGCCGGCATCCACCTGCACGGCTGCGTGCGGCAGGCCGTCCTCGACGCCTACCAGCGCCACCGGGTGGAGATCTGGGTCGCCGCGGACGCGACCGCGAGCAACGACCCGCTCCACGCCGCCGTCACCCGGCGCTACCTGGAGCCGCGGGCGGCGAGCTTCCTGACCGTCGGCGAGCTGGGAGCGAAGCTGAGGGCCGAAGCGCCGGCCGGTCCGAATAGGGGCGTCGCGGCCGACGCCGCGCACCGCTGCCGCACGGCGCTGGAGGCCTGGCAACGGACCGGCGCCGCCGAACGTGCGACGGCATTGGACGAGCTCGCCAACCGGCTCGAGCCGGAGGCGGAGAGCCTGGCTCGTACGATGGCCGAGACGATCGGCAAGCCGGTTCGCTACGGAACCCAGGAGGCGCTGCGGTCCGCCGAGATGCTGCGCACGGTGGCCTCGCGGGCCCGAGCCGGCGATGGCGCCACGGCGAACGGCACCGCCGAGGTGCTCCGCCGGCCCCTGGGTGTGATCGCGCTGGTCACTCCCTGGAACAACCCGATCTACATTCCCCTCGGGAAGATCGCGCCGGCCCTCGTCTACGGCAACGCCGTCGTCTGGAAGCCGGCGCCCGCCGCGACGGAGACCTCGCGTCGAATCGCCGGGATGCTCGAGGGGCTCCCGCTGGCGCTGGTGGAGGGAGACCGCGACGCTGCGGTCGCGACGATGGCCGACCCCGAGGTCGACGCCGTGACCATCACCGGCTCCTCGATGGCGGGCTTCACGGCGCAGGAGATCTGCGCCCGGCGACGGATCCCCCTCCAGGCGGAGCTGGGCGGTAACAACGCGGCGGTGGTCTGGCCCGATGCGGACCTCGAGCTCGCTGCCCGGGAGGTCGCCGAGGGCGCCTTCGCCCAGGCGGGCCAGCGCTGTACGGCGAACCGCCGGGTCATCGCACACCGCGAGTGCCGCGACGAGCTTCTCGAGCTGCTCGGGCGCGAGACCGCTGCCCTGCCTTGGGGCGACCCCCGGCTGCCCGAGACGAAGGTCGGGCCCATGGTGAGCGCGGCCGACCGGGATCGGCTGGACCGCCTCGTCGCGCGCGCCGGGCCGGGCGCCGAGCTGATGGCGCCGCAAGGATCCGAGCCGACAGATCCCGCCGGCTGGGAAGGTGCCTGGTATCCGCCCACCATCGCCGTCTGTGACGACCCAGAGCATGAGCTCGTGCAGGAGGAGAGCTTCGGGCCACTGCTCGTGGTCCAGACCGCCGGCGACTGGGAGGAGGCAATGGCGCTGCTGAACGGCGTCCCGCAGGGTCTCGCCGCCGCCCTCTTCACCTCCTCCGAGGAGCTGGCCGCGCGCTTCGTCAGAGAGGCGAAGGCGGGCATCCTCAAGCTCGGGCGGTCGACCGCGGACGCCGAGGTCGACGTGCCGTTCGGGGGTTGGAAGGGCTCGGGGATCGGCCCGCCGGAACACGGCGACTTCGATCGCGACTTCTACACGCGGCCGCAGGTGGTCTACCGCTGAACGCGCCGAACGTCGAGACGACGATTCCGGAGAGCTTCGCGCGGCAGGTCTCGCTTCGCCCGAATGAGACCGCCATCGCGGGCGAAACCTGGGAGCCGACCTACGCCGAGCTCGACGCGGCCTCCGATCGGCTCGCCGCGGAGATCGCCCGGCGCACCGAGGACGAGTCCGGACGGGTACCGATCCTGCTTCGCCACGACGCCCCGCTGATCGCGGCGATGCTGGCGGCGCTCAAATCCGGCGGGGCAGCCGTCGTCCTGGATCCGCGGTGGCCAGCGGAGCGCCTCCGGCGGACCCGCGAGCAGCTAGGCGCGGAGCTGGTCCTGGTGGACCGGGTCCACCGCGAGCTCGCCCTCGCCGCCGGATTCTCGCCATCGAGCCTGGTTGAGGTCGCCGAGCGACCCGAAGCCGGCGGGAGCGCAGCGCCCTCGGTGCGCTCCGCGCCACCGGATCTGGCCTTCCTGATCCAGACCTCGGGGTCCACCG
>JBKPLC010000089.1:0-14017 GCA_046731495.1 Actinomycetota bacterium
GTGTCGATCTCGCGCGCGTTGAAGGCGCGGTAGAGCTCGCGCAACAGCGCAACAGCATCGCTCATGCGCGGACCGTCCGGTGCACCTCGAACATCGCGAACGTCATTGCATCAGACCGGCAGCGCGACTTCGCGTTCGCCCGTGATCGAGCCGGCCACGAGCGCGCCCGCCTGGTCGACCGTCAGTACCAACCACGCTCGGTAGCCAGCGCCCTGGCCGCCGACGAAGAGCACGCCGCCGTGAGGCTGGGGATCACGACCGCGCTCACGGTCCCGCTGATGACCTGGGTGGTGATGCCGCGCGTGACGCGGCTGCTGCACCGATGGCTGTATCCCGGGACAAGCCGCTGAGCCCCGGGTTCGCCGCTGTCAGCGCCGGCGGGTCGAGCGGCGTCCTCAGGCGTCCGTGCCGGGCGTCGTCAGCCCGTGCTCGAAGGCGAAGATGACGGCCTGGACGCGGTCGCGGAGGTCGAGCTTGGCGAGGATGTGCTTTGTGTGGGTCTTGACAGTGGACTCCTCGATGACCAGCGCGTCGGCGATCTCGCCGTTCGAGAGCCCGCCGGCGACGAGCTCGAGCACTTGGCGCTCGCGGTCGGTGAGGGCCGCCAGTCGCTCCTCGGCGTCGGGATCGCGGGCTGGCTCTCGGGCCAGGCGGGCGATCACGCGGCTGGTGACGGAAGGTGAGAGAAGCGAGTCGCCGGCCGCGACCGTCTGGATGGCCGCGCGCAGGTCCTCGGGCTTCGTGCGCTTGAGGAGGAACCCCGAGGCACCGGCGTGGAGAGCGCCGAAGATGTAGTCGTCGTCCTCGAAGGTCGTCAGGACCAGGACTTTGATGTGAGGGAACGTGGCCAACAGCTCGCGCGTGGCGGTGATCCCGTCGAGGTCGGGCATGCGGATGTCCATGAGCACGACGTCGGGACCGAGCAGGCGCGTCCGGTGCAGCGCGTCGCGTCCGTCGGCCGCCTCGCCGACGACCTCGATCGCGGGGTCGTCGTCGAGCACCCCGCGCACGCCCGCCCGCAGCAGCGCGTCGTCGTCGGCGATCAGGACGCGGACGGGGGGCTCACTCATCGTCTCGCGGGCGTCAGGGGGAGGCGTGCGTGGACGTGGAAGCGGCCGTCATGGACGCTGGTGTCGAGGCTGCCGCCGAGGAGCGCGGCGCGCTCGCGCATGCCGATCAGGCCGTGCCCGCCTTGACCCGTGTCCTGCGCTCCGTCCGAGCGCAACGGATTGGCGACGCTGATGTCCAGCGCGTCGGGTTGGAACGCGAGGTCGACCGCGGCGCTGCCGTCGCCGTGCCGCGCGGCGTTGGTCAGCGCCTCTTGCAGGATCCGGTAGGCGCCCCGGTCGACGCCCGGAGCGACGGCGCGGCGGTCGCCGCGGATGGTCGTGGTGACGTCGAGTCCCGCGGCGCGCTGGCGGCGGCTGAGCGTGTCGAGCGCGTCCAGCCCCGGGGGCGGTTCGACGCCGCCGTCACGGGCGTCGTCGCGCAGCGCGCCGACCAGCTGGTCGATGTCGGCGGCCGTGTGTCGCGCGACGTCCTCGATGGTCGTGAACCGCTCGTGCGCATCGGCGTCGTGTTCGGCGCGCAGTCGCCCGAGGCCGGCG
The DNA here is from genome assembly GCA_046731495.1 of Actinomycetota bacterium. Taxonomy (GTDB): domain Bacteria; phylum Actinomycetota; class Thermoleophilia; order Solirubrobacterales; family 70-9; genus DASUPK01. Next base: position 1,608 of record JBKPLC010000089.1, read on the forward strand.
TGGACGAGGATCACGTTGATCGCGTGGCCCACCGAGTCGTGCAGATCGCGGGCGATGCGCGCCCGTTCCTCCGCGGCGGCGAGGCGACGCTCGCGATCGGCCTCGCGCTCGGCGCGAAGCACGCGCTGCTCGAGCTCTGCGATCCGCTCCTGTCGCAGGCGGGTGCGGTCCCCGGCCAGCCACGCGGCGCCCCACACGACGACGCCCAAGGCGATCGGCGTCCCCGGGAAGCTGCCCTCGTTGAGTCCCAGCGCGGTCAGATGCGCGGCGAGGAACGCGACGGCCAGCGCAAGCGCGATCCGCGTCTGGCGTGCGGACGCGTCGCGCCGGGCCGCGAGGAAGTAAAGCGCAACAGTCGGGCCCAGCGGTGGCCCTGCCGGCTCGGCGATCGCCCGCAGTGTCACACTCGCGGCGGCGGTGGTCACGAACACGCCGAGCGGCGCCGCGCGGTGGGCGACGAGAGGCAGCGACGCCGCCGCCGCCAGCACGACGCCCGCCGCGTCGAGACCGGCGTCCCGGCCGTGGGAGCCGCCGACCGCCAGCAGTCCCAGGGTGGCGGCGAACACCGCGACGGCGAGGGCGACGTCCCACAGCAGACTGGCGCGGGACGGCGTTCTCAGCAGGTTCGGCACGGCGGTCACCCAGGCGATCGTAGTCCGGGCGCGCCGGCCCCAAATCGCCCGGCGGAGGGATCGGGCCGTCCCTCCTGGGAGGGATCCAGGATCGCTCGGCGGCGCGTTTTGCGGCATGCGCGCTCGACCTACGGTGCGGACATGGCACTCGACCGCATGTCCGGCGGCCCACCCGCGGCCGGGTCCCCGCTGGTGATCGAGACGCGCGCGCTCACCAAGCGCTACGGCGAACGGATCGTGGCCGTCGATGCGCTGGACCTGGGCGTGCGTCGCGGCGAGGTGTACGGGTTCCTCGGGCCCAACGGCGCGGGCAAGACGACCACGCTGCGCATGCTGCTCGGGCTCGTGCGCCCTACCGCGGGCGACGCCCTCGTCCTGGGCGAGCCGCCCGGCGCCGCGGACGCGCTGGCGCGCATCGGCGCGATGGTCGAGGCGCCAGCGTTCTACCCGTACCTGTCGGGGCGCGACAACCTTCGGGTGCTGGCGCGCCACGCGGGGGCCGACGAGGAGCGCCTCGACGACGTCCTCGCCGAGGTCGACCTGCTCGACCGCGCCAACGACCGCTTCGCCACGTACTCGCTCGGGATGAAACAGCGGCTCGGCGTGGCCGCGGCGCTGCTCAAGGAGCCCGAGCTGTTGATCCTGGACGAGCCGTCGAACGGCCTGGACCCGGCCGGCATGGCCGAGATGCGTCAGCTCGTTCGATCGCTCGGGCGGGGTGGGCGCACGGTCGTGCTCTCGAGCCACCTGATGACCGAGGTCGAGCAGATCGCCGACCGGGTTGGCGTGATCCGCGGCGGCGCGCTCGTGGCCGAGGGCACCGTCGACGAGCTGCGCGGTCGGACGCGCCTGCGCGTGCAGGCGGAGCCGCTCGCAGCTGCCGCAGCGCTGATCGAAGGGCTTCCCGACGTACGGCACGTCGCCGGCGTCGACGGTCGGCTCGACGTGACGGTCGACCCGGGCGAGGCGGCGGCGATCAACCGCGCGCTCGTGCATGCCGGCATCGCCGTCTCCGAGCTGACGGTGCAACGGGCCTCGCTCGAAGACGTCTTCCTAGAGCTCACCGCGACCACGGAGGAGCGGTCATGATCCGTAGCATCAGCGCCGAGCTGCTCGTGCTGCGCACGCGCGCGGCCACCTGGATCCTGCTCGGCCTTTGGACGTTGCTGGGCGTCTTCTTCGCCTACATCGTCCCGTACGCCCTCGACCCCGAGGACGCGACGGGCGGAGTCGATCAGTTCCTGCCCGGATCGCTGGCGGGCACGCTGCTCGTCGGGTTCCCGTTCTTCGGCGGGGTGTTCGCGCTGATGCTGGGCGTCTTCGCGCTCGGCAGCGAGTACTCCTGGGGCACCCTGAAGACGCTGTTGATCCAGCGCCCCGGCCGGCTGCGGATCCTCGCGGCCAAGCTCGCCGCGCTCGGCATCGTCCTGGTCCCGTTCGTCCTGAGCCTGTTCGCGGCCGGGGCGATCACGAGCATCGTCATCGCCAGGGTCGAAGGCGCCGCGACGAGCTTCCCGTCGGCCTGGCTGCTCGTGCGGGCCATCGCCGCGGGCTGGCTGATTCTCGCGGCTTGGGCGGCCCTGGGCGTGCTGCTCGGCGTCGTCACCCGAGGCACCTCGCTCGCAATCGGCGTCGGCATCCTCTACGCGCTCGTGATCGAGGGCTTGCTGAGCGCCTTCGTCAACAGCGTGGACGTGCTCGAGCCGCTCGCCAACGTCTTCCTGCGCGCCAACGGCTACTCGCTCGTGACCACGCTCGGCGCCTCGACGGAGACGATCGGGTCCAACGGCCCGGGGTCGTTCAGCGGGCCGTTCGTGGCCGGTGGGCAGGCGCTCGGCGTGCTCGTGGCGTTCGCCGCCGTGTTCGCGGCCATCACCGCCCGCACGCTGCAGCGCCGGGACATCGCGGGGTGAGCGGCACCACGGGCGACGGGTCCGGCAAGCTTCGGTCATGGCACACGAAGGTCAAGAGCTCGAAGGCCGCGACGGCTTCCGGCTGAAGCTGCTGAAGATCAGCGAGGAGCTCCTGGAGATGGAGGCGCGCTACACCGGCCGCGGCCGGTTCCCGCCCGAGCACTACCACCCGCGGCAGGACGAGCGGTTCGAGGTTCTCGACGGCGCGGTGCGGGCGGTCGTCAACGGCGAGGAGCTGCGCTACGTCGCCGGCGAGCGCTTCGAGATCCCCGCGGGCACCCCGCATCAGATGGCCGGCGACGGCCCGGCGCGCGTGCACTGGGAGATACGGCCGGCGCTACGGATGGCGGAGTTCTTCGAAGAGGCTTACGGCGGGAACGCCGGGCCGGATTTCTACGAGCGGTTCGCCGAGGAGTTCCGGCTCACGACCACCTAGGCGCGGCCGTCAGCGCAGGGTGGCGCGACTCGAGCTGATCCGCGAGCCGTCGCCGTCGAAGACGTGCGTCGTGCCGACGATCTGCAGTGCCACGGTGTCCTCGAGCTCGCCCTCGAACGGCGGCGGCATCTTCGCCACCAGCGGGACGCTCTGGCCCAGGTGGTCGACCGCCACGTGGACGAAGACCTCGGAACCGAGATCCTCCACCGTGCGGATCTGAGCCTTCAGCGGCCCGTCCGGCACAACCCGCAGCGCCTCGGGCCGGAACCCGACCGTAAGCCGGCCGGCGCCGTTCCCCGCCGCCGCCGCGGCCTCCCCCTCGAGCTCCAGCGACGCCTCGCCGAGCTTCAGGGGACGCGTCTCGCCGACGTCCACGAGGTTCATCGCGGGCGATCCGATGAACCCCGCGACGAAGAGGTTGTCGGGCCGGTGGTACAGCGTGCCTGGGGTGTCGACCTGCTGGAGCAGGCCGTCCTTCAGCACGGCGACGCGGTGACCCATCGTCATCGCCTCGACCTGGTCGTGCGTGACGTAGACGGTCGTCACGCCCAGCCGCGCCTGCAGCTCCGCGACCTCGGTGCGCGTCTGCACGCGGAGCTTGGCGTCGAGGTTCGACAGCGGCTCGTCCATCAGGTAGACGGCGGGCCGCCGGACGATCGCGCGCCCCATGGCCACGCGCTGGCGCTGGCCGCCCGAGAGCTGCTTGGGCTTGCGGTCGAGGAACGGCTCCAGGTCGAGGGTCCGCGCGGTCTCGCGCACGCGCGCGGCCCGCTCCTCCTTGGGGACGCCCTGCTGCTTGAGCGCGAAGCCCATGTTCTCCGCCACATTGAGCTGCGGGTAGAGCGCGTAGTTCTGGAACACCATGGCGATGTCGCGGTCACGCGGGCGCACGTCGCTGACGTCACGCTCGCCGATGTAGACGCTCCCGTCGTCGAGCGGCTCGAGGCCGGCGAGCATCCGCAGCGCCGTCGACTTGCCGGAACCCGACGGCCCGACGAGGACGAGCAGCTCGCCGTCGCCGACGTCGAGGTTCAGCTTGTCGACCGCGGCGATGTCGGTCCCCGGGTACGTCCGCGTGGCCTCGACATATCTGACTTCGGTCATCGGCTGCTCCTCACTTGATCGCGCCCATGGCCAGGCCCCGGATCATGCGCTTCTGCGCGATCCACCCGGCGAGGACGACGGGGATGCAGGCCAGCACCGAGGCCGCGGACAGCTTGGCCAGGAAGGCGCCCCGCGTGCTGATGTTCGTCGTGACCCAGATGGGCACCGTCGAGCCGTCCACCGGGTTGAGCTGCACGGCGTAGAAGAACTCGTTCCACGCGAAGATCAGGCACAGGAGCGCGGTGGCCGCGATCCCGGGCGCCGCCAGCGGAAGGATGATCGAGCGCAGCTGGCCCCACAGGCTGGCGCCGTCGATCTCCGCCGCCTCGATCAGCTCGTGGGGCACCTCCTGGAAGAACGAGCGCAGCATCCAGATCGCCAGCGGCAGGTTGATCCCCAGGTACAGGATGATCAGCACCGTCCGGGTGTTGAGCAGCTCGAAGTTCCTGGCCAGGATCCACACCGGCAGGATCGAGGCGACGACCGGCAGGAACTTCGTCGAGATGAAGAAGAACAGCGCGTCGCGCCACTTGTGGATCGGCCTGATGGCCAGCGCATACGCCGCGGGGATCGCGAGGAGCAGCACGATCAGGGTCGACACCAGCACGATCACGATGGAGTTCGTGTAGGCCTCGCCGAACGAGAGCACACCGCTCGTGCTCTTGGTCACCTCGCGGTACTCGTCGAGGGTCGGCGTGAAGAAGAACTTCGGGCTCGCGTTCGCGTCCTGCTCGGTCTTGAACGAGTTCAGGACCATCCAGAAGACCGGGAAGAAGAACAGCAGCGCGGTGGCCCAGGCCAGCAGCCCGAGCGCCTGGTTGACCCAGCGCCGCTCGCCGACCGCCACCGCGGCGTCCCCACGACTCATGCGATCTCCTCTCCCTTCAGGAGCCCGGACAGGACCCGCAACGCGATCGTGGCGATGACGATCGACGCCAGCACGACGACGATGCTGTACGACGACGCCTGCCCGAACTCCCAGCCGCCACCGATCGACTTCTGGAAGACGAAATAGGGGACGTTCGTCGAGCCGGGTCCGCCGCCGGTCATGACCGCGATCTGGTCGTAGACCTGGATCAGGTAGATCGTGCCGAGCAGGATGCCCAGCTCCATGTACGGCCGCAGGTGGCTGAGTGTGAGCTGGCGGAAGATCGAGAAGGGGGTCGCGCCGTCGACCTTGGCCGCCTCGAGCACGTCGCCGGGCTGGCTCTGCAGGCCGGCGAGCATGATCAGCATCATGAACGGCGTCCACTGCCAGATCAGGACGACGATGAGCGACAGCGTCGGGTGGCTCGAGACGAACTCCACGGGCGTGCCGCCCAGCTTCTCGATCACCCAGTTCAGGACGCCGTACAGCCCGTGGAACATCTGGTTCTTCCAGATGAGCCCCACGACGACGGGCATCAGCAGGAACGGCGTGATCAGCAGCGTTCGCACCACGCCTTGCCCGAAGAACTTGCGGTCGAGCAGCAGCGCGAACGCGGTCCCCAGGATGATCGCCCCCAGCACGGGGAACACCGTGAGCTGGATGCTCACCACGATCGCGTCGCCGAAGAAGCGGTCGTGGGCCAGCTGCTGGTAGTTGTCGAACCCGACGAACTCCCGCGGCCCCGGCGGCACGACGTGCCAATCCGTGAGGCTGTAGTAGATGCTCATCACGAACGGCACCTGCGTGAGCGCGATCATGATGAGCAGCGCCGGCAGCAGCGGCAGCCGCCGGCGCCACTTCTCGTCGAGCACGCGCCCGCTGACCCGCGGCCGGATCTGGCCGCGGAGCGTGGGCCGGACGGTGGTGCTCATGACGTCAGCGAAACCTGGTCAGCGAACGATCACTGTGCGGCCTGTGAGGCGATGTCCTGGCAGTTCTTGAGTGCGGAGTCGATCGACGCCCTGCCGGCGATCAAGGCAGAGAACTGCTGGGTGCACTGGTTGCCGACATCCTGGAACTGAGGGATGCCGACGTACTGCACGCCCGGCAGGCCGGGCCGCTTCGTCGTGCCCGGGTTGTCGATCGGCGCTGCCGCGATCGCGTCGAGGGTCGGCTTCGCGAAGGCCTCGGCGGCCTTCTTGTACTGCGGGATCTGGTAGGTCGATTTGCGCGTGCCCGGCGGGAGCGCCGCCCAGCCTCCGGGGACGCGCGACCCGGCCTGCTTGAGGTACTGCGGGCCGGTCGCGAACGCGATGTACTTCCAGGCGAGGTCCTGCTTGCTCGACGACTTCGGGATGGCCAGCGCCCACGTCCACAGCCAGCCCGAGGCCTTGGTCTTGTCGATCGGGGCGGCCGCGTACCCGTTCTTGCCCTTGACGGGGCTGTCGTCGGCCTCGAGCAGGCCGGCCGCGACCGTGGCGTCGTACCACATCGCCGCCTTGCCGTCCTTGTACTGCGTCAGGCACTCGTTGAAGCTCGCGTTGGCTGCGTCCTGCTCACCTGCGTCGTGCACGAGGTTGGTGTAGAACTGCAGCGCCTGACGGAACGGTGGCTGGTCGACCATCGCCTTGTCGACCGAGCCGTCCTGCTTGGCGGACCACCAGGTACCGCCGAACGTGTTGAGCACCGTGGTGAACGAGGCGCCGAGGTCGCCCCAGCCCGGCTTGCCGCGCAGGCAGATGCCGGCCATCTTCGACGAGTTGACCTTGCGCGCGATGTCCGCGACCTGCTGCCAGGTCGGATTGGACGGCACGTTGATGCCGCGCTCCTTCATCACGTCCTTGCGGTACATCAGGAACGAGGACTCGCCGTAGAACGGAGCGGCGTAGAGCTTTCCGTCGGCTGACAGCGCGTTGCGGACGGCCGGGATGATGTCGCCGAGGCGATAGGCCTTGTCCGCCGAAGCGAACGGCGTGAGGTCGACGAGGCTCCCGTTCTGGCCGAACTGCGGCGCCTCGTAGGGGCCGATCATCGCGACGTCGAACTGGCGCCCGCCCGCGGCGACGTCGCGCGTGGTCACCTGCCTAAGGGTGCCCTCGTCGAGCACCGTGTAGTTGACCTTGATCCCGCTCTTCTTGGTGAACAACGAAGGCGTCAGCTTCGCGATGTCCTTCATCTGCGGGTTGTCGACGATCGCGACGTTGATGGAGCCGCCTCGGCCCGACGCCGGCGACCCGCCGCTGGAGGAGTCGTCAGACCCGCCTCCGCAACCCGCTGCGAACAACGCGGCGACAGCCAGCGAAGCCGCCATCGACCCGACGCGCAGGGCGCTTCTCATCGCTCCACCTCCCGGCTTCCGGGCGGCGGTTGGACGCCGCCTTGACACACTTATAACGTTGGTTTGTGTTGGCGTCAAGGCTCTATCAAGGCGTCTTCACAACTGTTCGCAGGAGTAGCGGTTGGGATTCCCTTCGGTTATGATCACGGCCGTGCGCAGGCACGCGCCGATCAGCCTGAGCGAGGGTCACCTTCCCCAGGTTGTGCGCGCCGGAGTTCCGATCCCGTCCTACGACCGGCGCCGCCTGCGGCCGCGCATCGTCCACATCGGCGTCGGCGGCTTCCACCGGGCGCATCTGGCGGCGTACGTCGATGAGCTCGCTGCGGCGGGCGAAGATTGGGGCATCGTCGGCTTGGGGCTGCTCGCCTCCGATGCCGCCATGGCGGCCGCGCTGTCCGGTCAGGACTACCTGTACACCCTGATCGAGAAGGGCGGCGGCGAGCCGTCGGCCCACGTCGTCGGATCGATCACCGGGTTCGTCCACGCGCCCGACGACCACGACGGCCTCGTCGCGGAGCTCATCGCCGCGCCGGCGACGTCGATCCTCTCGCTGACCGTGACCGAGTCCGGCTACGCGGACGGCTCGCCTACGTTCGAGCGGATCGCGACCGGCCTAGCGGCCCGGCGTCACCGGGGTGGCGGACCGCTGACGATCCTCAGCTGCGACAACGTCCCGGGCAACGGGGAGGTGGCTCGCAACGCCACGCTCTCCGCCGCGGCGCGCGTCGCGTCAGAGCTCCCCGCGTGGATCGAAGAGCACTGCAGCTTCCCCAACTCGATGGTCGACCGAATCACGCCCGTGACCTCGGACGCCGACCGCACGTGGCTGCGCGAGGGCCCCGGCATCGACGACCGGTGGCCGGTGGTGGCCGAGCCGTTCCGCCAGTGGGTGACCGAGGACGCGTTCGTCGCCGGCCGGCCCCCGTGGGCCGAGGTCGGCGTGCTCTTCACCGACCGCATCCACGACTGGGAGCAGTACAAGCTCCGCATGCTGAACGCCGGGCATTCGTCCATCGCCTACCTTTCCGCGCTGGCCGACCTCGAGTTCGTGCACGAGGCGCTGGCCGTGCCCGGCATCCGGACGTTCCTCGAACAGCTGTTGCAGCGGGAAGCCATGCCGACCCTCGTCGAGATTCCCGGCCACCCGCGGGAGGACTATGCCGCCTCGGTGGTCGAACGGTTCGCCAACCCGGGGGTGCGCGACCAGATCGCGCGCCTGTGCATCGACGGCAGCGCGAAGTTCCCGACGTTCCTGATACCGACGATCGAGCGTCAGCTCGAACGCGACGGGCCGGTCGACCGCGCCGCGACGGCACTGGCGGGGTGGGCGCGCTATCTCGGCGTCGTCGATCCGTCCCGCCAGGCGTACGACGCCTCGGGCGACGTGGCCCGACGCCACGCCGCCGACGCCATGGCCGATCCGGAGGCATTCCTCGGCTACGAGGCCGTCTTCACGCCCGCTGTGCGCGCGTCGTCGCGGTTCCGGACGGCGTTCGCCGAGGCCTACCGGCGCATCGCCGAGCACGGCCCGCTGGCGGCCATGAGCGCCGCCTCCGGCGCCCAAACCGCCGAGCACACCTGATGGCGGCGGCCGACGACGCCGCCGTGCCGCGCCTGCAGCACGACCGCCAGCGCGCGATCTACCTCCTGGCGCTGCGACAGGGGTCGGTCGACGTCGCGGACCTCGCCGGTCGCTACGCGGTGACCACCGAGACCATCCGCCGCGACCTGTCCGACATGCAGCAGCGCAAGCTCCTGCGCCGCGTGCACGGTGGGGCCGTCCCCGTCGAGCGGATCAACCACGAGCCGATGCTCGCCGCGCGCGACGTCGTCAATGCCGAGGAGAAGCTACGGATTGCGACGAAGGCCGTCGAGGAGGTGCCCGAGCGCGGCTCCGTGATCGTCGACTCCGGCTCGACCACCCAGCGCCTGGCCGACGTCTTCCCGGTCGAGCGCGACGTGCACGTCGTGACCAACTCGCTGATGATGGCGCTCACGCTCGGCCGCCGTGGCCTGCGGACGCTGACGGTGCTGGGGGGCGCCGTGCGCACGAACACGCTGGCCATGGTCGACGACACCACGCGGTCGGGCCTTCAGGACATGGCCGTCGACGTTCTCTTCATCAGCTGCGACGGGCTCTCCTTCCAGCACGGGCTGACCACGCCGTATCGCGAGGAGCGCATGATCAAGCGCGCCATGATCGAGCGCGCCCACCGCGTCGTCGCCATGGTGGACGCGTCGAAGTTCGGGAACGTGCAGATGTTCAGCTTCGCGCCCTTCGACGACATCGACGTGCTCGTGACGGACACGCGGGCCGAGCCCGAGGCCGTGGACATCCTGGCCGGCCACGGCGTCGAGGTGCACTGTGTCTGAGAGCGCGGGCCCGCCCGCGCCGGCTGACCTCGAACGGATCGCCGCCGCGACCGCTCGAGCAGCCGCGGACCTGGTGACCGGCGCCTATGGGCGCCCGCGCCCGGTCGGTCGCAAGTCGTCCCCCACCGACGTCGTGACCCAGACCGACCTGCGCGCGGAGGAGCTCGTGCGTACGCAGCTGGGCGAGGCGACGCCCGGCGCCGGCGTCCTCGGGGAGGAGGGCGGCGAGACGGACCCCGGCGCGCGGATGCAGTGGGTGATCGACCCGCTCGACGGGACCATCAACTTCCTGTACGGCATCCCGCTGTTCGCGGTCAGCATCGCCGCCGCCCTCGACGGCGAGATCGTCGCCGGCGCGGTGGTCGACGTCCTGCGTGGCGAGCTGTTCTCGGCGCACCGGGGCGGGGGCGCGCGCTGTGACGGGAAGCCGATCTCGGTCTCGGCGTGCTCGTCGCTGCCCGAAGCCCTCGTGACGACGGGCTTCTCCTACCGGGCCGAGCTGCGTGACCTCCAGGGCGAGGTCGCCCATCGCCTGCTGTCTCAGGCGCGCGACCTCCGCTGCTTCGGGTCGGCAGCGCTGGAGCTGTGCTGGGTGGGGTGTGCCCGCGTCGACGGCTACTTCCAGCGGGACACCGCGATCTGGGATCGCGCGGCGGGGACGCTCATTGCCGAGGAGGCCGGGGCGCTGGCCGAGATGCCGTGTCCTGAGAACGACGACCTCGTGATCGCCGCCGGGCCCGGCGTGTTCGAGGACCTGCGCGCGGCGGTTCAGCTGGCCGCGGCCTGAGCCTCCAGGCCGGCGCTCTGCCCGGCGTCGAAGGCCCGCCATACCTTCAGCAGCGGCTCACGGGACACGCCCTCGGCCACGCGAGCGGCGGCGCTGATGGCCTGCCAGCGCGCGAGCTCCCCGGGCGCGATGTCCAGGCGCTCGCACATGCGGACCAGGTAGGCGTCGGTCAGCGCGGCGAGCGTGCGCCGGTCGGCACCGGGCAGGTGACGGGGCGTGCGGAGCCCGTCGGCCAGCAGGGTCAGCGACGACCGGGCGACGTCGGCGACGGGATCGCCGCGCGACGCGTCGAACCAGTCCACGAGCATCGGCCCTCCGGCGCGGAGGATCACGTTGCTCGGGTGCAGGTCGCCGTGGCATAGGCGGCCGGGCTGGGTCCGCGCGGGCATGAGGTCGAGGGCGCGGGCCAGCCCAGGATCGATCGCCGCCGCCGAGCGGCGGATCTTGCTGGTGAGCCGATCGCGCTGGCTGGGGAGCGTCACCGGCGGGACGAGCTCGAACAGTGCCAGTTGGATGTCTGACAGCAAGTGGCCCATTCGCGCGGCGCGGCCAGGCGCGGAAACCACCTCGTCCCACATCGAAGGGCCGTCCAGGCGCTCCCAGACGGTCGCCGGCCGGCCCGCGACCTCCTCGACGGCGATGAGGCGCGGCGCGGGTGCCCCGACGGCGCGAACCGCCTCGCTGTACTCGGCCTCGGCCAGGATCCAGCTGCCGGGCGTCGCCGGCTCGGGCACCTTGACGACCGCGTCGCGACCATACGCGTGGAGCAGCGACCGCGAGCCTCGCGCAACGACCTCACCGAGGGGCCTGGTCAGCATCGGTGCGGCGAACGTACCACCTGCCATCCGCGATTCGCGGCCGGCGGGCGCTCGAGATTGCACGTCGTCGGCGCTGGACGGGCCTGGGGGCGTCCTGGTCGGCCAGCCGGCGCGTGACACCCACGTTCGACCACGCCGCAGCCGCCCAGGCGGGTGGCTTCTTCCTGGGCGACGACAAGGGCCTCGACGCCGCCGGGACAGCCTTCCAGCCGTTCTTCCGCGGCGAACCTGACGCTGCAGGCGAGCGGGACGCTCGGCTCGGACACGTTCGCCACGCGCGTCGAGTAACGACCGCGCGTACGCGCGCGCTGCGCCAGGTGCTCGGGCTCACGTCGTCCGGGACCGTCCGCCTCGTCGACCGGCTTCAGGAAGCCGGCTTACGTGACGCGCGCGCCCGGCGGCGACGGCCGCTCCATGGCCCTGCATCTGACCGCCTCGGGCCGCCGCGCTGCGGAGCGGGTGTCCGCCGCGCGAGCGCAGGTGCTGCAGGACGCGCTGTCGGTCCTCGACCCGCGTGAGCGGGCGACCTTCGACGACATCGTCTCGCGGAGACTCGTCGGACTCATCCGTGAGCCGGGAGCGGTCCGCTGGATGTGCCGACTGTGCGACATGAGCGCGTGCGGCCGCGCACCCATCTCCTCGCGGCTCGGACCGCGTGGTCCTGGGTCAGAGCCACTCGGTGCTGAACGTGGGGCTCACGTGGATGTCGATCTGACGGAGGGCGCGGTCGCCGGAACTCGTGAAGGCGTGCGGCGTGTCCGGGGGCACGATCACGATGTCGCCGGCGTGCGCCCGAATCTCTTGTTCGCCCGCAACGAACGTCGCTTCGCCCGCCAGCAGAACGAACAGCTCCTCATACGGGTGCGTGTGCAGCGATGGCCCGTCGCCAGGTCCGGCGTCGACGAAGATCACGCAGACGCCCGCCCCGCCGTGATCGGCGCCGACGAGCTCGCGGGCGGGGAGCTTCTGCTGGTTGATGACCTGAACGTCCATTCCGAGGAGCGTAGGTCAGCGGAGTCCCGCTCGCCGGGGCGCGGCTCGCGCCGAGCCTTACCAGGGCACCGGGCCATTCTCGTCCATGAACGCGCCGGTTGGCGCGTCGTGGTCGGCGAGCGCCATCCGCACGATGATCTCGGCGCCC
>JBKPLC010000090.1:0-33564 GCA_046731495.1 Actinomycetota bacterium
AGCACTTCCGCTACTACGCCGGCTGGGTGACGAAGATCGAGGGCGAGACCCCGCCCATCTCGATCCCCGGCGTCTTCCACTACACGCTGCGCGAGCCGATCGGCGTCTGTGCCCTGATCATCCCCTGGAACTTCCCGACCAACATCGCGAGCTGGAAGATCGCCCCCGCCCTCGCCTGCGGCAACACCGCCGTGGTGAAGCCCGCCGAGCAGGCCTCACTGACCACCCTCCGCCTCGCGGAGCTGATCCAGGAGGCCGGGATCCCCGACGGCGTGCTCAACGTCGTCACCGGCGGCCCAGCCGTCGGGCAGGCCCTCTCCAACCACGACCGCGTCGACAAGATCTCCTTCACGGGCTCGACCGAGGTCGGCCGCGAGATCGTCCGCGCCTCTGCCGGGAACCTGAAGAGGGTGAGCCTCGAGCTCGGCGGCAAGGCGCCGACGGTGATCCTCGACGACGCCGATATCGACGCGGCCGTGGGAGGCAACCTGCAGGGCGCGTACCTGAACGCCGGCCAGGTCTGCGTCGCGTATGCCCGGTTCTTCGTCGACTCGAAGCGGGCCGACGAGTTCGCCGAGAAGGCTGCCGCCGCCTCGGAGGGAATGAAGCTCGGGCCGGGCCTCGACGAGTCGACCGAGCTCGGCCCCGTGATCGACGAGCAGCATCTCAACCGCATCGACGGCTACGTGAAGTCCGGCCAGGAGGAGGGTGCGCAGCTGGTCACCGGCGGCGAGCGCGCCGGCGGCGAGCTCGCCAATGGGTTCTTCTACAAGCCCACGGTCTTCAACGGCGTCAAGGACGAAATGAAGATCGCCCGCGAGGAGATCTTTGGGCCCGTGATCTCGATCATGCCCTACGAGTCCGAGGACGAGCTGATCGCCCGAGCCAACGACACCGAGTACGGCCTCGGCGCCTCGGTCTGGACCCGCGACGTCGCCAAGGCTCACCGCCTCGCCGCGGGCATCCGGGCGGGCACGATCTGGATCAACATGCCGAACCCGGTCGACGCGGTCGCCCCCTGGGGCGGCTTCAAGGCGAGCGGCTGGGGCCGCGAGATGGGCAAGGACGCGATCGAGCTCTACACCGAGAAGAAGAGCGTCTGGACGTCCCTCCAGTAGGGCTAGCGGTCAGCCGCGTAGTGCTCGGCGGGCTTGCCCGAGGGCTCGTCGCGGGTGCCCGCGACCGCGGCGTCGATCAGCGTCGGCGCACCCGAGGCGAGCGCCTCGGACACGGCTGAAGAGAGCGCTTCGGTGGTATCGGCCGAGCGGGCCTCGACGCCCAGCGACCTGGCCAGCCCGATGAAGTCGATCTCGGGATCGCTCAGGTCCATGCCCACATAGCCCTCGTCGCCACCGCCCGACACGACGCGGTCGATGCCGCGCTTGCAGGCGGCGTACTCGCGGTTGTTCATCACGACGAGGACGAGCGGGACGTCGTAGTGCGCTGCGGACCAGAGGCCCTGGATCGTGTACATCGCGGTCCCGTCGCCGACGACCGAGACGACGGGATCCTCGGGTCGGGCCATCTTGACTCCGATGCCGGCGCCCAACGCCCAGCCGAGCGCTCCGCCGACGGAGTGGTGGTAGCTGCCGGGCCGGCTCGCGGCGAAGGCGCGGCGGACCTCGAGGCCGGTGGTGATCGCCTCCTCGAGCATGATCGTGCCGCCGGGGAGGCCGGAGACGAGTGCCTCTGCGGCCGCGGCGGGGTTCATCCGATCGCCGGGCGCGGATTCCGGAGCCGCTGGGCCTGCGTCGCCGGCGCGGGCCTCCTTGGCCGCCGCCAGCCGCGGCTCTGCCTCGGGACAGCGACCCGCGGTCATCCGGGTCAGCGCCCGGATCGTCGGGCCGATCCCGCCCTGGACGGCGATCTGAGCCGGGTAGTTGCGGCCCAGCTCGGTCCGGTCCGAATCGAGCTGGAGGATCTGCGTGCGCTCGGGGATCGGGCTCGCCGGGGTGTAGTAGTGGGAGGAGAACGCGTGGCTTCCGATCAGGAAGACGACATCGTGGCCGGCAAGCCTCTCGCGGATCAACTCGTCGACCGGGGGAAGCATCCCCGCGGAGAGGGGATGGGTCGCCGGGAAGTCGACGCAGTCGTACATCGGCTCGTGAAAGACGGTGGCGCCGAGTGACTCGGCCAGCTCGACCAGGTCGCCGACCGCGCCCTCGCGCCCGACCCCATCCCCCGCGACGATCGCCGGGGCTCCCGCGCCGAGCAGCGCCTCAGCCAGGTCCTCGACCCCCTCGGCCACGCCGAGGCCGCGGACCTCGGTCCGCTCGGGCAGCGGCCCGTCGAGATCCTCCTCGAGGATGTCGACCGGGATCGAGACCATCACCGGCCCAGTGGGCGGCGTCTGCGAGAGCAGGAAGGCGCGGCGCATCAGCGTCGGCAGGTCCTCCACCTGGTTGACCTCGACCGCGTCCTTGAAGGCGCCCTGGGCCAGTGCGAGCAGGTCCCCGCCTAGCATCGGGTCGTGGATCAGGTGGCGGCGGTCCTGTTGCCCGACGGTGACCACCATCGGCGTGCGAGCACGCCGCGCGTTCAGCATGTTCGCCAGACCGTGGGCGAGTCCCGCCGCGATGTGCAGGTTGACGAACGACGGCCGGCGGCTGGCGCGCGCGTACCCGTCCGCCATCGAGACCGCGGTGCCCTCGTGGAGCCCGAGGTAGTAGTGGAACTCCGGCACCTTGGCGAGCTCGTCCATGAAGGGCAGCTCCGTGGTGCCAGGGTTGCCGAAGACGCGGTCGACGCCCTCGCTCTGGGCCAGCTCGATCAGTCGGCGGGCGGCCTTCACTAGATCGGATATTGGCGCGGCTGGGTCTGGACCATGGTCCAGTGGATGTCGGTGAACTCCTCCAGCGCGGCGGCGCCGCCGAACCGGCCCCAGCCGCTCTCCTTCACTCCGCCGAAGGGCATCTGCGGCTCGTCGTGCACGGTCGAGTTGTTGACGTGGCAGATCCCGCTCTCGATCCGCTGCGCCACGTCGAGGGCCGTCGGGATGTCGCGGCTGAAGACCGCGCCTGCGAGGCCGTAGTTCGTGTCGTTCGCGGTCGCGACCGCCTCGTTGATGTCCGAGTACTCCAGGATCGGGACGATCGGCCCGAAGGACTCCTCGGAGTAGACCCGCATCTCGGGGGTGACCTTGGTGAGGACCGTCGGCTTGTAGCAGGGGCCCTCGGCCTCGCCACCCGTCACGATCTCGGCGCCCTTCGACCGGGCGTCCTCGACGAGCTCCGACACGCGATCGAGGTGCGCCTTGTTGATCAGCGGTCCGATCATGGTCTCCGGGTTGGTCGGGTCGCCGACCGTCATCGCGCTTGCCTTGGCGACCAGCCCCTCGGTGAACTCCCCGGCCACCTTGCTGTCGACGATGATCCGCTCGGTCGCCATGCAGATCTGGCCCGAGTGCATGAAGGCGCCGAAGTTGGCCGCGTTGACTGCCTCGCCGAGATCGGCGTCGGCCATCACGATCATCGGCGCCTTCCCGCCCAGCTCGAGCAGGCACTTCTTCAGGTGGGCGCCGCACTTCTCGGCGATGACCCTCCCGACGTGGGTGGAGCCGGTGAAGTTGATCCGCCGGGTGCCGGGGTGCGCGATCAGGGCCTCGACCACCTCGGGGGCGTCGCCCGGATCGTTGGTCAGGTAGTTGATGACGCCCTCGGGGGCACCGGCGTCCTGGACGCAGCGGACGACCTGGGCATGCGTCCGCGGGCAGAGCTCGGAGCCCTTCAGGATCACGGTGTTGCCGTAGCCGAGCGGGGTCGCGATCGCCCGGGTGCCGAGGATCACCGGCGCGTTCCACGGTGCAATGCCGACGACGACGCCGGCCGGCTGGCGGCGTGCGAGGGCGATCGCGCCGGGAATATCGGATGGGATCACCTGGCCGGTGACCGCGTAGGCCTGGGCGCCGGCCTCGCGCATCATCCCGCTGGCGAGCTGGCAGTTGAACATGCCCCAGCCGAAGGTCCCGCCGGTCTCCTCGGTGACGATCGCGGCGATCTCCTCCGCCCGCTCCTGGAGCAGGTCGGCGGCCTTGGTGAGAATCTCGCGGCGAGCGGCCGGCGGCCCGAAGCCCCAGGCCTCGAAGGCCTCCTGTGCCGCCGCCACCGCGGCGTCGACATCCTCGGTCCCGGCGGCGGCCGCCTTCCCGACCACGTCACCCGAGTAGGGGTTGGTCTGCTCGCACTCCTTCCCGGACTTCGCCCCGACCCACTCCCCGCCGATCAACAGGTCCTGCTTCTGCTCCACCGCGACCGCCATGACACTCTCCTCGACCTCGACTTCAGCGGCCAGCGAGGATCCCGCGGACCGCCGCTTCAAAAAGTCATATTGTCATACGTGAAGCGTCAGCCGTTGACCGGCTGTGAGTCCGGGCGGGTGGCCTCGGCCTCGACCACGCCCTCGGCGGGCTCGCGCTCCGGGGGAAGCTCGCCGCCGCGCTCGGTGCCGGCGATCAGCTCGTCCGGGGTCTTCCCCGCCGGGACGAATCCCGACTTCATCCCGAAGTAGACGGCCTGCGGGTGGTGGGCGACGATCGCGACGGTCGACTGCTCGGGCATCACCGCGAAGCCGTCGGAGAGGGTCATGCCGATGCGCTCCAGATCGAGCAGGCGCCAGACCTTCGCGTGCTCCGACTGGTCCGGACAGGCGGGATAGCCCCAGGAGTAGCGCCGGCCCTGATCGGGATCGATCGCGAGCTCCCGCCGCACCTCGGAGTGAAGCCATTCGGCCAGCCCCTCGGCGGCCTGCACGCCCAGGCCGTGAGTGAAGAGCTGCTCGGCGAACTCCCCGTCGCGCTCGAGCTGCTCGATCCTCTCGGTGACCTCCGCGCCGACCGTGACGCCCTGCAGCGCGACGACGTCCCTCTCGCCGGAGTCGAGCGGGCGGAAGAAGTCGGCGAGGCAGATGCGATCGTGTTTCGGCTGGCGGGGGAAGACGAGCCGCTCGATCTCCCGCTCGTGGTCGTCCGGATCGAAGATCACGAGCTCGTTGCCATCGGCGGCGGCCGGGAAATAGCCGAGGCGCGCGCGAGGGTGCAGATAGTCCTGCTCGGCCCACATGCGCTCGAGCTTGGGCGCGAACCCCTCCTCGCCGTCGTGGCCTTCGACGATCCGGCGCCACTCCTCACCCTTCTTACCCCGCCCTCCCCAGTGAAGCTTGAAGAGGACGTGGCGGTCGAGGTAGGGGAAGACATCGTCGAGGTCGACCTCGATCTCGCGAACGCCCCAGAAGGGGGGGTCGGGAATCGGCACATCGGTTCGCGCGCCGGAGCGAACGCTGTCATCGGTGGTGGGCGGCGCATCGTCGGGCTCCTCGACCTTCTCGCGCAGCTGCCGCGCCTCCTCGCGGATCCGGTCCATGAGCGCGGCTCGCCTCTCGGCGTCGATCAGGTCGTCCATCGTGTCGAGCCCGACGAAGGCGTCCTTGCAGTAGAAGACGCCGGGCTCGTAGATCTCGTCCGACTCCTTGCCGCCGGGGTAGAGGATGCGGCGGCCGAAGTCACGGTTGATCGCGGCGCCGCCGATCAGCACCGGGAATTCGAGGTTCTTCGAGTGCAGCTCCTGCACGCAGGCCGGCATCTGCTTCGAGGTGGACACGAGAAGCGCCGAGAGGCCGATGGCGTCGGCCTTCTCCTCGATCGCCGAATGGATGATGGTGTCGACCGGCACCTGCTTGCCGAGGTCAACGACCGTGTAGCCGTTGTTGGTGAGGATCGTGTTGACGAGCGACTTGCCGATGTCGTGGACGTCGCCGAAGACCGTCGCGATCACGACCTTGCCCTTGGTGTGTCCCTCGATCCGCTCCAGGTAGTTCTCGAGCTGGGCCACCGCCCGCTTCATCACCTCGGCCGACTGCAGGACGAAGGGAAGGATCAGCTCGCCGGCGCCGAACTTGTCGCCGACCTCCTTCATCGCCGGCAGCAGCACCGTGTTCAGGGTCGGGACGGCGCCGATCTTGTCCACGGAGCGGTCGATCCAGTCCTCGACGCCCTCCTTCTTTCGGTGCAGGATCTGCCAGTGGAGCGCCTCCTCGGGCTCCATGCCCTCGGTCGGATCTCCCGCGGCTTCCTCGGCCTCGTCGCCCTTCGACTCGAAGTGGGCGATGAACTTCTCGAGGGCGTCGTCGGAGCGGTTGAAGACGAGATCGTCGGTCAGCTCCCGTTCGTCCTCGGGGATCTCCATGTATGGAGTGATGTGGTTCGGGTTGACCATCGCCAGGTCGAGTCCCGCCTCGACGCAGTGGTGGAGGAAGACCGAGTTGAGGGCGGCGCGCGCGGGGGGCGAGACGCCGAAGGAGACGTTCGAGACGCCCAGCGAGGTCTTCACGCCGGGCAGCTCCGCCTTGATCCGCTTGATCCCGTCGATCGTCTCGACGGCGGAGGGACGCCACTCCTCGTCGCCGGTGGTAAGCGTGAAGGTGAGGGCGTCGAAGATCAGCGCCTCCGGGTCGAGGCCGTGGTGCGTGCAGCAGAGATCCCGGATCCGCTTCGCGACCTCGACCTTGCGGTCAGCGGTCTTGGCCATCCCCTCCTCGTCGATGGTGAGGGCGATGACGCAGGCGCCGTGGGCCTTGGCCAACGGCACGACGCGATCGAGCTTGTCGCGGCCGGCCTCGAGATTGATCGAGTTGACGATCGCGCGGCCCGGGATCCGCTCGAGCGCCGCCTCGAGCACCTGAGGCTCGGTCGAGTCGACCTGGATCGGGGCGGGCTGCGTCAGCGAGATTCGCTGGACGACCTCGCCCATCTGCGCGTCCTCGTCCTGGCGCTCCGTGAGGGCCACGCAGACGTCGAGCACGTGGGCGCCGCCCGAGACCTGATCCTGAGCCACCTGCACCAGGCCGTCGTAGTCGTCGGCGAGCAGCAGCTCCTTGGCGGCCCGGGAGCCCTGAGAGTTGACGCGCTCGCCGACCAGGGTCGGCCGCGGCTCCTGGACCAGCGGGGTCGCGGTCATCATCGATGAGACCATCGCCGGGCCGCGCTCGGGGCGCTCGCCGGGCGTCCGTCCCTCGACGCGCTCGCGGATCGCACGGATGTGGTCCGGGGTCGTGCCGCAGCAGCCGCCGACGATCCCGACCCCGTAGCGCTCGACGAACTCGCCGAGCGTCGCCGCCAGCGGCTCGGGCTGCTCGGGGAAGATCGTCTCGCCGTCGGGCCCCTGCAGCGGCAGGCCGGCGTTGGGGATGCAGTGAACCGGGAGGGGGGAGGCCTCGCCGAGGTAGCGGATCGCATCGCGCATGTCCTCGGGGCCGGTCGAGCAGTTCAGTCCGATCACTTGGACGTCGAGCGCCAAGAGCGTGGTCAGGACGGCCCGGATGTCGGTACCGAGCAGCATCTTGCCGCCCTGGGGGAGCAGCGAGACGGAGGTCTGGATCGGCAGGGTCCGGCCGGTGAGCTTGAAGGCCTCGCGGGCGCCGAAGATCGCCGCCTTCACCTCCAGGATGTCCTGGGCCGTCTCGATGATGATCAGGTCGGCGCCGCCCTCGACCAGGCCCTGGGCCTGCTCGGTGAAGACCTCGACCAGCCTCCCGAACGGGATGTCGCCGAGGGTGGGGTCGTCGCTGGCCGGCAGAAAGCCGGTCGGGCCGATCGAGCCGGCGACGAAGCGCTCGTCGCCGGCCGCCTTGCGTGCGATCTCGGCGGCTCGGCGGTTGATCTCGGGCGTGTGCTCGCCGAGTCCCCATTCGTCCAGCTTCAAGCGGCTGCCCTGGAAGGTGTCGGTCTCGATGACCTCGGCGCCGGCGTCGAGCATTGAGGCGTGGACGCCCTCGATCACATCGGGCCGGTTGAGCACGAGGGCCTCGTGGCATTTGCCCTCGAGGCCGCCGTAGTCCTCCTCCGTAAGGTCGAATTGCTCCAGGGTCGCGCCCATGCCGCCGTCGAAGACGACGACCCTCTCCCGCACGACCCCCAGGAAATCGCGGTCAGGCATGGCCGCGGAGGGTAGCTGGGTAGGGTTTCGTCCATGGCACTTTCGAGCGTCTCCGGCTTCCCGCGCATCGGCCGCAACCGCGAGCTCAAGTTCGCGACCGAGGGCTACTGGCGCGGCGAGACCTCAGCTGACGAGCTCGCCGCGACCGCGAAGGCGATCCGCGTCGAAAACTGGAAGCTGATGCAGGACGCCGGGATCGACCTGATCCCGTCCAACGACTTCTCTTACTACGACCAGGTGCTGGACACGATCGCGCTGGTCGGCGCCGTGCCCGAGCGCTACGGCTGGAGCGGAGGCCAGGTCGATCTCGAGACCTACTTCGCGATGGCCCGGGGCCGGCAGACGGACGACGTCGACGTCACCGCCATGGAGATGACGAAGTGGTTCAACACGAACTACCACTACCTCGTCCCCGAGCTCGGGCCGGATACGAGGTTCTCGCTGTCGAGCTCGAAACCCTTCGACGAGCACGCCGAGGCGATGGAGGAGCTCGGGATCGACACCGTCCCGGTGCTGATCGGACCGGTCAGCTTCCTGCTGCTCTCCAAGCCCGCCGATGGGGTTGACGAGCGCTTCAACCCGCTGGACTTGATCGAGCCGCTTGTCGAGGTCTATGGCGAGGTGATCGAGCGGCTCGCCGAGCAGGGCGCGACCTGGGTGCAGCTCGAGGAGCCCTGCTTCGTCGAGGACCGCTCCGAGCGCGAGCTGGACGCCCTTCGCCTCGCCTACGAGGAGCTCGCCAGGGTTCGCGAGCGGCCGCGGATCGTGGTGAAGACCTACTTCGACCACGTGGGCGACGCCTACGCGGTCCTCCGCGAATCGCCGATCGAGGGCATAGGCCTGGACTTCACCGGCCGCGTGCACGGCGACGAGCTCGGTGAGGACGTGCACGAGCACGGCGGCCGCCACAACGCGGAGTTCGTGGCCGAGGACCCGCTCGAGGACAAGTGGCTCTTCGCCGGGATCGTCGACGGACGCAACGTCTGGATCAACCACTTCGAGCACTCTCTCGATGCGCTGGAGGGACTTGCCGGCCGGACGAAGCAGCTCGTCGTCTCGACGAGCTGTTCCCTCCTCCACGTCCCAATCGATCTCGACGCCGAGCCAGCCGGGGTCGACGCGGACCTGGACGACGAGATGCGCTCCTGGATGGCGTTCGCGGTTGAGAAGGTGGGAGAGGTCGCGACGCTCGCGAAGGGGCTGGCCGATGGCAGGGAGGCGATCGCGGATCAGCTCGACGCGAACGATCGCGCTCGCGACTCACGCCGGGATTCGCACCGCACCCGGAATCCCGAGGTCCGGGCCCGCGTCGAGGCGCTTGAGGAGGCGGACGCTCGCCGCGACACCGCCTTCGAGGAGCGCAAGCGCATTCAGCAGCAGAGGCTCGGGCTGCAGAGCTTCCCAGCCACCACGATCGGATCCTTTCCCCAGACCGACGAGATCCGCGCCACCCGGCGTGAGCTTCGCGACGGAAAGATCGACCTGGCCGCCTACGAGGAGCGGATGCGGGGCGAGATCGATCGGGTGATCTCCTTTCAGGAGGAGATCGGCCTGGACGTCCTGGTCCACGGCGAGCCCGAGCGCAACGACATGGTCCAGTACTTCGCGGAGCAGATGCTGGGCTATGCCTTCACCGAGAACGCCTGGGTCCAGTCATACGGGTCGCGCTGCGTGCGACCGCCGATCATCTTCGGCGACGTCAGCCGGGCGGCGCCGATGACGGTCGAGTGGATCACCTACGCGCAGTCCAAGACCGAGAAGCCGGTCAAGGGAATGCTCACGGGGCCCGTCACCATGCTGGAGTGGTCGTTCGTCCGGGACGACCAGCCGCGACGCGAGACCTGCGAGCAGCTCGCGCTGGCGATCCGCGATGAGGTCGCCGACCTGGAGGAGGCGGGAATCCCGGTCATCCACGTCGACGAGCCCGCGATCCGCGAGGGCCTGCCGCTCCGCCACGATCGCTGGGACGAGTACCTCGAGTGGGCCGTCTATTCCTTCCGGGTCGCAACCGCCGGCGTCCGGGACGAGACCCAGGTTCACACCCACATGTGTTATTCGGACTTCGGGGACATCATGGACCGCATCCAGGAGATGGACGCCGACGTCACGCTGATCGAGGCAGCCCGCTCGCGGATGGAGCTGCTCCACCACTGGGAACGCTCGGGCTTCACGAACGACATCGGCCCGGGCGTCTACGACATCCACTCGCCGCGGGTGCCGACCGTGGACGAGATGGCCGAGCTCCTCCACGAGGCCGCGCGCGTGCTCCGCCCCGAGCAGCTCTGGGTCACCCCCGATTGCGGTCTCAAGACCCGCACCTGGAACGAGATCGAGCCCAGCCTCCGCAACATGGTCGAGGCTGCCAAGCAGCTGCGCGAGGAACTGGTCCCGGCGTCGTAGCGGTGGCCGGGCTCTATCCGGGCTCCGGCTGGATGCAGTACGAGTACGCGGTCAGCCTCGGGATGCTCCCGAAGTAGGCGTAGCCGGTCACCGACGAGCTCTGGTCTGGATTGACGGCTCCCTCTGCGAAGAAGCCCGCCTGGGATCCGTTCATGCTGAATCCGCCGGTCGTGAGCTGGCGGTCGGGCGGGCAGGGCGGCGTGGTGACCTTCGCCGAGGACCCCTTCGTGATCGGCCGCGACGCGGAGACCTCGGTGAGCAGCGGGCGGTCGTAGTGGACGCAGTAGGCGATCGCGGTCAGCTCGCCGCCGAACTGGCCGAAGGCATGTCCGGTCACCCGCCAGGCGTGCGACCCGACCGCCCGCGACTCGGTGATGTAGTCGCCCCCGCCATCGGGCAGGCCGAAGTTCCGGAAGTCCGTGCGCTGGAAGCCGCCCGAGAAGAGGTATTGGTCGGCTGGGCACGTGGCGGTGACCGACTTGGTCTCCCCCGGAAGGATGAAGACGGTCCGATGCGGTGACGGCGTCGCGCTGCTGAAGTTGGCCGCGCAGACGGTCTGAAGGGTGACTCGGCGAGGAGTCGTGTCCTTCGGGGTGGGGTCGATCAGGGTGGCGCTCACGTGCCAGCCCCCCTGGACCCCGAGTCGCTCGTAGGAGTGCGGGTAGACGCCCTCGCCGTCGGAACCCACCGTCGGTTTCATGATCATCCCGCCGCCCAGCGGACGCAGGCCCGGCGGGCAGTTGACCGCGAGCCGCTGGGTCTCGTTCGCTCCCTTCATGCGGAAGCTCTTCGAGGCGATCGTGGCCGGGCCGAGATGCCGGATCCCGCCGCCGGTATTTCGTTTCTCCGCAAGCCCCGGGGCCTGCACGGGCCCCTCGTCGGAGTCGAGGATGTAGAGGCCGTCCGGAGCCAGGATCGCCATGCGCAGGCGGTTGCAGTTGGTGGCCTCGGTGAGCACGTAGAGGATTCCCTGCCGTTGCACCGATTCATCGCGCTCGGCCAGGTCGGCCCGCAGGTGCTCGCCGCTCCGGATCAGGTCGACCAGCCGATCGGGGTCCGGGTAGCAGCCCTCCGGATCGCTCGCGCGCAGGTACAGCGCCATCTTGAAAGTGATCTCGAGCTTGTCGGAGGGCCCGTTGAACCCGCCATGGGTGACGAAGTCGGGAAGCGGCGCCGTGGTCGTGGCCGGTTGGCTGCTGTTCTCGGAGTGCTTCGAGCCCCCGCCCCCGCAGCCGGCGAGGGCGGGGAGGCAGAGAAGAGCGGCGTAGAGCGGCCATCTTCGGGCCATCCCTGGTTTGACGTTGCCCCGCACGACCGCGGAACCTACCGATCGTTCGGCTGACCGGGCCGACTAGCCTTCAGGGGCCTCATGACGCAGCGTTCGCGCAGACGGCGCCGGCGCCTCCGGGACTCGGGTAGGAAGAAGCTCCTGTTGGCTGTCGGCTTTCCCCTGGCTTTGGTCGGGATCGCAGCCATCGGGGCCGCGGCATGGGTGATCGACGTCTACAACTCGGCGCCCTCGCTCGCCTCGCTGAGGCCGATCACGAAGGGGGCCGTGTCGAAGGTGTACGCGGCCGACGGCTCGCTGATCGGCGTGATCCACTCCGACAAGATCCGGCAGCCCGTCGGCAGCGCCAGGATTCCGCAGGACCTGAAGGACGCGACGGTTGCCATCGAGGACAAGAGGTTCTACGACCACGGCGGCATCGACCCCTCGGCGATCATCCGCGCCGGCTGGGAGGACCTGGTTGCCGGCACGCCGAAGCAGGGCGGCTCGACGATCACCCAGCAGCTCGTTCGCAACCTCTACATCGAGAACCCGGAGGACACGCTCAAGCGCAAGATCATCGAGGCGCGTCTTGCCAACGAGGAGGAGGACCGGCACTCGAAGGATTGGATCCTGACCGCGTACCTGAACACCGCTCCGTACGGAACGAACAACGGCGCCACCGCGATCGGAGTCGAGGCTGCGGCCGAGACCTATTACTCGAAGCACGCGCGGGACCTGACCTTGGCCGAGGCGGCGATGATCGCCGGCCTGCCGCAGGCGCCTTCCCAGTACAACCCGCTGCTCAATCCCCGGGCGGCGATCGCCCGGCGCAACGAGGTGCTGCAGGCGATGAAGCAGCAGGACGACATCAGCGCGAGCGAGTACACGGATGCCGTCGGACAGGATCTGGACCTCGACCCGGGCCAGAAATACAACCGGATCAGCCAGCCGTACATCTTCGACCTCGTCAAGCAGGAGCTCCAGGACCGCTACGGAGTGAACACGGTCCAGAACGGCGGCTTGAAGGTCTACACGACGATCCAACCGCGGCTCCAGGACGCTGCCCAGAGGGCGGTGGACTCCTGCTCGGTGTGCTACTCGGGCGGCGGGCCCGCGTCCGCCCTGGCCTCGGTCGACCCGTCGAACGGGAAGATCGTCGCCCTCGCCTCGACCCAGCGCTACTCCGAGAACAGCCAGTTCAACTTCGCCGCCCACGCTCAGCGCCAGCCCGGCTCCTCGTTCAAGGCCTACGACCTGACGACGGCAATCAGGCAGGGCATCGACCCCGATACGACCTATTACGACGGCACCTCGCCGGCGACCCTGACCACCCCCGGCGGGGTGCCCTGGACGGTCAACAATGCCGAGCCGGGTGGCGGCACGCTGGCGCTCACCCAAGCCACCTGGGAGTCGGTCAACGTGGTCTTCGCGAAGCTCGGTCTCGACGTCGGTCCCGCCAACATCGCCAAGACCGCCTATGCGATGGGGATCACCTCACCGCTGGGAATCAAGGGCGCGCGGGAGATCCCCTGCAAGGTCGGCCCGCACTGCTTCATCCCTCCTGCCGACGCGATCGGCGGGCTCAGCGTGGGGGTGACCCCGCTCGAGCAGGCGAATGCATACGCGACCCTCGCCAACGGCGGCGTCCATCACGACGCCACCGCCATCGACAGGGTCGTCTTTCCAAGCGGGAAGGTCGATGATCCGAGCGCGAGCGAGGGCAAGCGCGTGCTGACCGAGGGGGAGGCCTACGAGGTGACGAAGGTGCTCGAAGGCGTGATCACCAGTGGCACCGGCGCCGGCTACACGAGCATCGGCTGCGCCTCTGCGGCCGGCAAGACCGGCACCAGCGAGGACCTGTCCGACGCCTGGTTCGTCGGCTACACGCCGATGTATTCGACCGCAGTCTGGACCGGGCACCCGCTCTCGCGGGCGAGCACCGGGTTCGGCGGCCCGACCTCAGGCCCGATCTGGCGCTCCTATATGGAGGAGGCGCAGGGGGGCGAATGCCCCGACTTCGAGGTTCCCTCGAGCCTGCCCACCCTGTCGGCGTTCCACGGGAAGCACACGGCGGGCGGGTCGTCCGGCTCGAGCTACGGCAGCTCCGGCTACGGCAGCTCGAGCTACGGCACGTCGACGGGGACTTACCCGTGAACCAGCGGTAGCGGGGGCACGACCCCCTAGCGACGGCGGCCGAGCTTGCGCCGCCAGTCGCGGGCGTTGAAGAACTGCGTCAGCTTCCGCAGCTGCCGGCGGCGCTTGTCGGTGTACGGGAAGTAGAGGGGCTCCCGCTTCGAGCCGAAACGGGTGATCACCAGCGACTCGGGGCGAACGAACTTCTTGATCCCGTACTCGCCGTGGCGGAAGCCGATGCCGGAGTCCTTCCAGCCGCCCATCGGTACGTCGGAGGCAAGGAAACCGACCAGCACGTCGTTGACGTTGCAGGTGCCGACGTCCAGCTGGCGGGCCACCGCCTCGGCCTCCCGGGTCTTGCCGAACACCGAGGCCGAGAGCCCGTACCGGGTGTCGTTGGCAAGCCGGATCGCCTCCTCGGCGTCCCGCACCTTCATCACGCCGACGACCGGGCCGAAGCTCTCCTCCCGCATCACCCGCATCGAGTGGTCGACGTCGGTGATCACGGTGGGGGAGTACCAGTCGCCCGGGCCCTCGCCGCGCTGCCCGCCGGTGATCACATTGGCGCCGTTGGAGCGCGCGTCCTCGACGTGCGACTCCACGATGTCGGTCTGCGCCGGGAAGGTCATCGCGCCGACATCCTTGCCGTGCTCGGGGCCGTCCATCCCCTGGTTCAGGTTGCGGACCTCCTCCGTGAACCGGGAGAGGAACTCGTCGTAGATCGGCTCCTCGACGTAGAGGCGCTCGACCGAGATGCAGACCTGGCCCGAGTTGGCGAACGATCCCCAGGTCGCAGCGTTGACCGCCTTCTCGACGTCGGCGCTCCGCAGGACGATCATCGGATCCTTGCCCCCGAGCTCGGCGCTCACCGGGGTGAGCGTGTCGGCGGCGCGGGCCAGTACCTTCTTGGCGGTCCGGTCCGAACCGGTGAACTGGATGAAGTCCGCCTCGTCGACCAGCGCCGACCCGGTCTCGCCCATGCCGTTGACCACGTCGAGCACGTCCGGGGCGCCGATCTCGCTCTTCCAGGCTTCGATGACCTCGCCCAGGCCGATGGGCGTGACCTCCGACGGCTTGATCACGACTGCGGCGCCCGCGATCAGGGCCGGGACGGCGTCGCCGAGCGAGAGGATCAGGGGGAAGTTCCACGGGCTGATCACGCCGACGACCGGATAGGGCCGGTAGGTGACCTTGAGCTTCTTCACCTTCATCAGCGGCGAGTGCGCCGGCACCTTCTCGTCACCGATGTACTTGCCCGCCTTCTTCGAGTAGAAGTTGATCAGGTCGCAGACGTAGGGCGTCTCGGACGAGGCCTCGGCCCAGACCTTGCCCGTCTCGCGCTGCATGGTCTCGGCGACCCGGTCCTGGTTGTCGAGCAGCCAGTCGCGGAGCTCGCCCAGCCAGCGGGCGCGCCCCTTGATGCCGAGCGCCTGCCAGGCGGGCTGGTTCGCGCGAACCCGGGCGACGGTCGCGGCGACCTCGGCGGGGCCGTCGAGCGGCACGCTGGTGATCACCGATCCGTCGGCGGGGTTGGTGACGTCGAAGGACTCCCGCTGGGCCTGCTGCTCGGAGACGGTGTCGATGGCCATGCTCGCTCCCCTCGTTGAACCGGCTGGAACGCGGACTCTAGCGCGGACTGGCTGGCCAGCCAGGACGGGACAGTCGTGCCGATCGGCACTCTCGACCGGCTGGCGCATGGCCCCCGGCCGATTTTCGACACCGGTCCAATGACCGCGTGCCCGGGCGTGCGTAGGTTCGGGCGCGACAGCTGTCGCGTCTCCGGGGGTCCCCTTGAAGAAAATCGAAGCGTTCATCCGCCACGAGGCGTTCGAGCCGATTCGCTCCGAGCTGCTCGACAAGGGCTTCCCCTCGCTCTCGGTCTCGGAGGTGAAGGGCTCGGGCCGCCAGAAGGGTCTGGTCGAGGCCTACCGCGGTTCGTCGCTGACCGTGTCGGTGCGGCCGAAGCTCAAGCTCGAGGTGGTCGTGGACAACGGCGACACCGGCACCGTGGTCGAGACCATCATCCGACACGCCCGCTCGGGCGAGATCGGCGACGGGAAGATCTTCGTGCTGCCCGTCGATCAGGCGATCCGGATTCGCACAGGGGAGGAGGGCGAGGTGGTCCTCCAGGCCCACACCGAGGAGGAGATCGCGGCTGGGGCCGCGGCCGAGGAATGACCATGCGCGAGCTCAGCACGCGGATGATCGAGGCCGTCCTCGACGGCGAGGGGTTGCAGGGAGTGGCTGAGCTGGCCGCGGCGGAGGCCGGCGGACCGGTGGCGATCGTCCTGCCGCCGCGCGGGCTGGCGGCGCGGGCGCCCGGCGGCGGCGAGCTCAACGGCCTCGCCGAGTACGCGAAGGCCCGGGTCGCGGACACCACGGCGACGGCGCCCGATCCAATCGCACTCGAGCGCTCGATCGAGGCCGGGGGCCAGATCGTCGGGATCGTGCTGCTCCTCGATGACGAGTCCGGGAACGGCGAGCCGCTCGTCAAGGTCGACAGGGACGATGTGCTGCGGGCGGCGGCGCTCGCGGCCCTCGCCGAGGTGGCCGTGGCCGATGCGCGCGAGGAGGCCGAGCGCAAGCTGCGCGGCGGGCTGATCGAGGAGCTCCGCTCGCGGGAGATCGACACGGCCGAGGTGACCGGCAAGGCGACCCGCCTCGGCTGCGATCTGGCCCGGGGCGCGATCGCGCTGGTGGCGGAGATCGAATCTGCCAGCCCGAGCCACGCGACCGCCCTGGTGGAGGCCGAGTACGAGGGGTCGCTGGCCGAGCTCTCCGAGGGACGCCTCTACGCGATCCTGCCGGCTCGCGGCGCCGACGAGGCGCCGGAGCGGACGCTCCAGGCCGCCGGGCGGGTCGCCAACCGGCTGCGGAAGCACGGCCTGGCGGCGGTCTCGTCCTTCTATCCCGACCCGGGCGAGCTGAACCGCGCGATCAAGGAGGCCGAGCTGGTCCTCGACGTGATCACCCGCGAGCCGCAGATCGCGGAGGCCCTCGAGGAGGGAATCGCGGCGAGCGGCGTCTACCGGCTCCTCTTCCGCGCGCTGATCTCGGATCCCGAGGAGGTGCGGAGCTTCTATCGCGACACCGTTGAGCCGCTGGTCCGCTACGACACCCAGTACCGCTCGGACCTGCTCGGCACCCTCGAGAAGTACCTGGCGAGCGACTGCAACATGAACGCCACCGCGCGAGCGATCTTCGCCCACCGCCACACCGTCGCGTACCGCCTCGAGCGGGTGAAGGAGCTGACCGGGCTCGACCCCCAGATCTCCGAGGACCGCGAGCGGCTCGGCCTGGGGATCAAGGCGTACCGGATCCTTGCCCCGGCGCTGCCCCGGTAAGGCCCAAGTCGCTCAATCCGGGGCGGGGAAAACCCCGTATCTAGACTGGCGGCGATGCACCGGACCAGGGCGGTTGCAACTCTCGTGATGTTCTCTGCGCTGATCGTGGTGATCGGCTGTGGGTCGGGCGCGAAGCCCGAGTCCTCGAGCGCGACGGTCCCCTCCGGTCACGGCGCGACGATCGCCAAGAAGAAGAAGCGGGTCGCCAGTTGGGCGACCTACCACGGCAACCTGGCGCGGACCGGGGTAGACACCACCTCGCCGCCGCTCGGCAACGTCCATCGGATCTGGGCGCGAGGGCTCGACGGCTCGGTCTACGGCGAGCCGCTCGCGGTCGGCAGCCGTGTCTACGTCGCCACCGAGGGCAACACCGTATTCGCGCTCAGCGCCCGCAGCGGCAAGGTCGTCTGGCGCCGCCACCTCGGGACACCGGTCGATGCCTCGACTCTCCCCTGCGGGAACATCTTCCCTGTCACGGGGATCACCGGCACGCCGGCGATCTCCGGCGGACGCCTCTACGTCGTCGCCTTCCTGAGCGGCTATCGCCACGTCCTCTTCGCCCTCCGGCTGAGGGACGGAAAGGTGCAGTTCAAGCGCGCCGTCGACGCTCCCGGCTCCGACCCGCGCGTCCACCAGCAGCGTTCCGCGATGTCGATCTCGAAGGGCCGGGTGTATGTGGAATACGGCGGGCTGACCGGGGACTGCGGCGACTACCGCGGCCGGGTCGTCTCGGTCAAGGCCAAGGGGAAGGCGAAGCGGCGCGTCTTCACAGTCGGCGTCAACCGCGAGGGCGGCATCTGGGCGCCGTCGGGGGCGGCCGTGAACCGCGCGGGAAATCTCTTCGTCGCCACCGGGAACGGCGACGACCTCTCGGGGTTCGACTACGGGAACAGCGTCATCCGGCTCTCCCCGCGGCTCAGGCAGCTCGACTTCTACCGGGCCTCGAACTCGCCCCAGCTCAATCAGAGCGACACCGACCTCGGGTCGGTCGGGCCGACCCTGCTCGGGAATGATCGGGTCTTCGTGATCGGCAAGGAGGGGCTGGGCCTGGTCATGTCAGCCGGTCACCTCGGAGGGACCGGCGGGCAGCTCTTCAGCCAGCAGGTCTGCGACGGCGGTGCCTACGGGGGTCTCGCCTACCGGGCGCCCTTCGTGTACGTGCCATGCTCCGACGGGCTGGTGGCCGTGCGGATGAACGGCAACGGCTTCAGCGTCGCCTGGAAGGCCGGCTCCTCCGCCGGCGCCCCGATCATCTCCGGCGGCGCGGTCTGGACGATCGATCAGGGCGGCATCCTGCACGCCAATGCGCCCGACACCGGCAGGGAGCTTGCGGCTCTCCCGGTCGGCTCGGTGACCCACTTCCCCTCGCCCGGGGCCGGCGGCGGGCGACTGTTCGCGCCGGCAGACAATCAGGTGGTCGCCTTCGCGGGCGTCTAGCCCGGGACCTCCTTGCGCTTCGGCACCAGCCGGTAGACGGATCCGAGGCTCGGCTTGCTCTTGTGAGCGGCGCCGCGCTCGGTGAGCACGTAGATCCGCCGGGTGTTGTCCTGGCCGATCGCGATCAGATATCTCGTCCCGAACCTGAAGCTGCGCTGCTTGCCGATGCCGCGGTTGGCGCGGGGGCGGAAGCCGTAGATGCGGCCCGTGCAGTAGTCGCCGAAGACGTAGTCGCCGAAGATCTCGCGGCCCCGGATCTTGGCCAGGTGCGAATCCCTGACGACGTAGCCGCCCGCCACCGCGCAGCCCGGGCCGTGCCGATAGGCGATCGCCGGCTCGACCGTGTCGCGTCGCCGGATCCCGCCCCTGAACGGGGCGAATGCCTCGCGAGCGGGCCAGCCGAAGTTCGCGCCGCGTGACTTGGCGAGCGGGAGATAGTTGATCTCCTCGAAGCGACCTTCGCCCGCGTCGGCGATCGCGATCGTCCCGGTAACGCGGTCGAAGGAGAGGCCGCGGGGGTTGCGCAGGCCGTAGGACCAGATCTCCGAGCGCTGCCCACGCATTCCGACGAAGGGGTTGTCGGGCGGAATCGAATAGCCGCTCGCGGTCGGGTCGATCCGGAGGACCTTGCCCCGCAGCAGGGCGAGGTTCTGGGCGGAGCCGGACGGATCGCCCGGTGGGCCGCCGTCCCCCGTGCCGACGTAGAGGTGCCCGTCCGGCCCGAAGGCGAGGAGGCCGGCATGGTGGCCCGGGGTGGGCTCCGGGATGCTGAGGACGGTCTGCCCGGAGTCGGGGTCGGCGACGCGCGGATCCTCGGCGCTCCGCCGGTAGGAGGCGATCACCAGGGCGTCGTCGT
Source organism: Actinomycetota bacterium (assembly GCA_046731495.1). Classification (GTDB taxonomy): domain Bacteria; phylum Actinomycetota; class Thermoleophilia; order Solirubrobacterales; family 70-9; genus DASUPK01. Next base: position 19,369 of record JBKPLC010000090.1, read on the forward strand.
GTCCGGTGTAGGCCACGTAGAAGAGACCGGTGCGCCGGTAATCGGGCGGGAAGGCGATCGAGGCCATGCCGGGCTCGCCGCGGGGCCCGTGGGCCTCGACCCGGTTGCGGATATCGAGGAACGGCCGGCGCAGCAACTTGTCGCTGGAGACGATTCTGATCGCGCCTCCCTTCGTGGCGACGTAGAGTTCGGAGCCTGGGCCGGGCGGCTGGGTCAGGAAGATGGGGTTCTTGAGCCGCGCGAGCCGGTCGAGCGCGACGTACTTGGCGCCCAGAGTGGTGTGCTCCTTGATGGCGATTCCGACGATCGCGGCGCCGATCGCGACCATCGCCGCGACTCCGGTCTCGATCCGTCGGCGGGTGATCGCGCCGGGCATCCCGGGTCAGCGGCGGCGGGAAACGAGGCGGTAGACGGGCCCGTCGAGCGAGGTCGCGTAGAGCGTTCCGTCCGCCGCCTCCCCGAACGAGCTCAGGTCGCGCACCCGCATGCCGGTGCCGCGGTCCTTGCGCGCGCCACCCAGCCGCGGGATCAGGGAGCGGATTCGGCCCGTGCAGAAGTCGCCGTAGACGTAGCGGCCACGGAGGGAGCGCAGACTCGCGTCGCGGACGACGTAGCCGCCGATCAGCGCGCAGGCGCCGCCAGCGAGCGAGTAGACCTTGATCGGCTTGACGGTCCCGGTCGCGGCGGGCGGATGGGCGCCCGGGAACGGAGCGAAGCCCTCGAAGTCGTTCCAGCCGAAATTGGCTCCGTTCGCGCTCGTCAGCGGGAGATAGTCGATCTCCTCGAAGCGGTCCTCGCCGACGTCGCCGATCGCGATTCGCGGCTGGCCCGGTGCGCTGGTCAGATCGAAGGAGAATCGGTACGGGTTGCGGAGCCCGATGGAGTAGATCTGGACCATGCCCCCGGTGGGGTTGATCCGGAGCAGCTTGCCGAGCCGGGAGTTCGGGTTCTGGGCGTTGTCCGGGTCGTCGCCCGCGCCGCCGCCGTCCCCGGTGCCCGCGTAGAGGAAGCCGTCCGGCCCGAACTGGAGCTGTCCGCCGTTGTGGTTCGAGTGATTCGGGTGCGGCACACGCAGCACCTCTCGCATCGTCGCGGCCGGGGCCCGGGTGCCGCTTGCGTCGGCGTGCAGCTCGGCGATCTCGAGGTCGCCGGCCTGGTCGGTGAAGTAGACGTAGAGCAGCCGCGACCGGTCGTAGTCCGGCGCGAACGCAGCCGAGAGAAGCCCTCGCTCCCCGCCGGTGGATACGGAGGCGGAGATGTTCGTGAAGGTGCGCCGCTTGCGCCCCTGAACCAGCCGGATCCGGCCGCCTCGCTCGACCACGAACACGCCGCGGATGCCCGGCGCCGACGTGACATAGGTGGGCTGGTGGAAGCGGCCGATCCGCTTCAGCTTGACGCGCGGCTTCGCTCCGGCATCGTCCGCCACGGCCGGCGCGGCGAGCAGAGCGATGGCGATGGCACAGAGGCCCCTCCTCATTCGACGAGACGGTAAACGGGTCCGTCGAGCGAGACCGCGTAGATGTGGCCGTCGCTGTCCTCGCCGAAGGAGACCAGGTCGTCCACATGGAGCGCGAGCGGACGGTCGTCCTTTGCGTGAGGCGTCGCGGGAACCAGGCTGCGCAGGGTGTTCTCGCAGTAGTCGCCGTATATGTAGCGGCCGTTGAGCTGCGGCAGCGTGGGGTCGCGCACGACATACCCGCCGGTCACCGAGCAGCCCCGGTCGCGGCCGTAGGTGAGGATCGGCGCGACGGCATCGGGTGCCCTCTGGTCGGAGTTGAACCGCTCGGTCCCCTCGAACGCCGACCAGCCGAAGTTGTTGCCGCAGGTTCGCTCCGCTGACACATAGTCGATCTCCTCCTGGCTGCTCTGGCCGACGTCGGCGATCATCAGCGCCCCCGTTTGGCGGTCGAAGCTGAACCGCCACGGGTTGCGGAGGCCGTAGTCGCAGACCTCGGGGCGAGCGCCGTTCCCGAGCGGGCCGGGTGAGGAGGCCCTGTAGGGCCGCCCTCCACTCGGGGTCGGGTCGATGCGAAGGATCTTGCCGAGCAGTGAGCCGAGGTCCTGCCCGTTGCGCTCCGGGTCGCCGGTGAGCCCGCCGTCGCCGGTGCCGACGTAGAGCTGGCCGTCGGGGCCGAAGAGGAGGAGGCCGCCGTTGTGATTGGAGGCGAAGTCCTCCATATGGAGCAGCTCGCGGGCGGTTTCCTCGTCGACGGTGCCGTCCTCCCGCGCCCGGTACTCGACGACATGCTGGTCCTGGTCGTTGCCGGTGAAGTAGACGTAGAGCAGACGGGAGCTCTCGAAGTCGGGGTCGAAGGCGACCGAGAGCAGGCCCTGCTCTCCCTCGGCGACCACCTGGTCGCCGATGTCGAGCGCCGGCTCGCTGACCACGTCGCCGTTCCTGAAAATGCGGAGGCGCCCTTCGCGCTCGACCACGTAGAGGTCATCCGTTCCGGGAGCCTGGGCGATGTAGGTCGGCTGGTCAAAGGACCCGATCTGGGCGAGCTTGACCCCGGTGGTGCCGACGTCCGTCTGCGGGGGCGGGCCCGCCGTGCTCGTCGAGCTCTCGTCCCCGCCGCCGCATCCTGCCGTGACCGCCGCGGCGGTGAGTAGACCAGCGAGTGCGGCTACTGCCCCTTGAGCTCGGACTTCTGCTCCTGGTTGCCCGCCTGGCCGATGATGTCGCTGGGCTTGATCGGAACGACCTGGCCGGCGTCGTTGACGCGGGTCTGCGGCGGCGTGCTTGAGATCCGGACGACGAACTCGCCCTCCGGGACCGACCCGTCCGCCGTTACCGCCTTCGCCTTGCCCTGCAGTCCCGCGGCGACGCGGTAGTGGACCGTGTAGGTGCCCGCCTGAACGGGCGTCACGTTCCAGACCATGCGCCTGGTCTGGTTGGAAGCCAGCGGACCGAAGCTGAAGGTGTCCGTCTGGGCCGCCTCCGCGCCCGCCGATGCGGTCTGTCCCTCGAGCTTGGGGTAGCCCTCCTCGAGGATCCATACCGGGCGGAAGGGGATCGCGAGGTCGGGCTGATCGGAGCGGACCGAGAAGGAGCCCTGCGCCTGGGGGAACTGCTCGGAGGAAGCCGAGGTGCCGGTCGTCCCGGTGGTGGTGCCGGTGCTCGCGGCCTGGGTCTCGTTCGTGCTCGCGTTCGAGGTGGTGAAGATCGTGATCGCCAGGTCGGGGATCGTCTTGTCGCCGCTGTTCTCGACGGCGAGCGTGAGGTTCGTGTTCTGGGCGAGCTGCTGCTTGCTCGGGAAGTCCGCGCTCACGATCTGGACCGGGAAGTCGCCCTCCGGCTCATTCGCGTCCTGGCGCTCACCGCCACCGCAGGATGCGACACCCGCTGCCAGGAGCGCCGCGAGCATCCCGATCCCGATCCTCCAATTGCGGGCCTTCAGGGGACGGGCTGTGGTGGCGCTCTCCTCCAAAGGCGCGCGGAACATAGCACGCACCGTACTCTCGACTTTCCGGCTTCGTATCGCCACTTCCGGGGCTTTCTTGTGCGTAGATGACGCTCGACGGTTGTGGGTGGCGAACCCGGGGCCCATCACATAATCTTCCCGTTGGTCGCCACGGCGGCTGCGGGGCCGCGCCCCAGCTTGGGGGAGGCTCCGGAGGAGAGCAATGGTCAGATCCGTAGCCGACAGGGCATTCCTCCCGGCCAAGTCGCTCTTTGAGCAGGTCGGGGACATGATGATCCTGACCGCGAAGACGGTGGTCTCGGCGATCCGTCCCCCGTATCCGTACGGCGGCGAGTTCATCGGGCAGTTCCTCTTCGCCCTGCAGCTCTGCTGGTTCCCGATGATGATCTCGACCCTGGCCTTCGGCTTCGGGGCGCCGGGCCTCCAGGCTGCCAACTTCCTCTCGCTGTTCGGCGCGCTCGACCGGCTCGGCGGCTTCTTCGTGCTCGCCTCGATCCGCGAGTTCGCGCCGTTCGTGACGGCGGTGGTGGTCGCCGGCGTGGCGGGCACCGCGATCACCGCGGACCTCGGCGCGCGGAAGATCCGCGAGGAGCTCGACGCGCTTCAGGTGCTGGGCGTCGACCCGATCAAGAACCTGGTCGTGCCGCGGTTCCTGGCCCTCATGCTGATCACCGGGCTGATGGACATCTACGCGCTGATCTTCGGCATCGTCGGCGGGATCGGCGCGGAGCTGCTCTACAACGAGCCTCTCGGAGGCTTCTTCGCCACCCTCTTCAACAACGCCTCGGTGACGGACCTCTGGGGGTCGGTCCTGAAGACGACCTTGTTCGGGGCGATCATCGCGATCGTCTGCTCCTACAAGGGGATGACTGCGTCCGGAGGCGCCGAAGGGGTGGGTCGAGCCGTCAATGAGGCTGTCGTCATCGCCTTCATGGGCGTGTTCGCGTTCAACTACGTCTTCACCCAGACCCTGCTCGCCACGCATCCAGAGCTGCAGGTGATCAAGTAATGGGAGCAGGCTGGCTGGCGGTCCCGCGGGGCTGGCTCAACTCGATCGGCGAGATCTTCGGGTTCTGCGCGCGCGTCGCCGGCCTGGTCTACACGGGCCGCGTCTTCCAGTTCTTCGGCGAGGCCCTGCGCCAGACCGGAATCCTGATCCTCGGCTCGACGATCGTGATCTGGGGCCTCGTCTTCATCCTCGGGCTCCAGTGCGGGATCGAGGGCGCCTACTTCAACCGCTCGGTCGGCGCTCCCGCCTACGCCGGCGTGTTCGCCGCCTGGTGCGACCTGCGCGAGGTGATCCCCTATGCCTTCGGCTACATGCTGGCCGCGAAGGTCGGGACGGGAATCGTGGCCGAGCTGGGCGCGATGCGGATCTCGGACGAGATCGACGCCCTCGAGGTGATGGGTGTCCCGCCGGTGACCTTCCTCGCCGCGACCCGCCTGCTGGCCGCCTGGATCGCCTTCCCATTCATGTATCTGGCCGCCGTCGGGATCGGCTTCTTCGCCAGCTGGCTGGCCGTCGTCGAGCAGATCGGGGACGTCTCCTCAGGCGGCTACTTCCTGATCTTCTGGATGTTCCAGAACCCGCCCGACCTCTTATTCAGCTTGATAAAGGGCATGGTGATGGCGACCGCCATCGTGCTCGTCGGCTGCTACTACGGCTACACCGCGTCGGGCGGACCGGTCGGCGTCGGTACGGCGACCGCCAAGTCGATGGTCCTTAACATCGTGCTCGTGCACATCATCGGAATGATGGGAACGCTCGTGTTCTGGGGCGCCAATCCGCGAGCGCCGATCGGAGGCTGAGGAGGCAAAGTGGCTGAACGGAAGAGAACGAGCTCGCGCCGAAGCCGGGCCAAGGAGATCGAGGACGAGGCGCGCGGCAACGGCGACGAGGCGCGCGGCAACGGCGATCCGGAGCTCACCGACGACGAGGCCACCGCCGACGCCGAGGCGGTCGAGCAGGGCGACCCGCTCGCCGCTCAGGGGTACGGCGAGGAGGACTTCTCCCAGCGCGACTACATCATCCCGGGCGTCGACGCGGATGATCCCGAGCCGTACAAGTGGCACACCGGCAAGAAGCGCGACCACGGCGGTGAGGACGCGATCGAGATCATCGATCTCGTCAAGCAGTTCGGCCGCACCCGGATCCTGAACGGCTGCAACCTCGGTCTGCCGGACAACATGATCTCGATGGTCCTTGGGCCGTCGGGCACCGGCAAGTCGGTGCTGATCAAGCACATCGTCGGGCTCCTCTATCCGGACTCGGGCGACGTGCTCGTCCACGGCGAGTCGATCCCGAACATGACCGACGACGAACTCTTCGAGGTGCGCAAGAAGTTCGGCCTGCTCTTCCAGGACGGCGCGCTCTTCGGCTCGATGAACGTCTACGACAACACGGCCTTCCCGCTCCGGCAGCACACCGACAAGGGCGAGGAGGAGATCGAGGACATCGTCACCCGGCGTCTCCGCGAGGTCGGACTCGCCGAGGCGATGTACAAGATGCCGAACGAGCTCTCGGGCGGGATGCGCAAGCGCGCCGGCTTCGCGCGCGCGCTCGTGCTCGACCCGGCGATCGTCATGTTCGACGAGCCCGACTCGGGCCTCGACCCGGTCCGCACGGCGTTGCTCTGCGAGCTGATCCGCGAGGTCCACGAGGAGAACGGCGGCTGCTACCTGGTGATCAGCCACGACCTCGGTACCGCTCGCCGGATCGCCGACTTCATCGCGGTGCTCTGGAAGGGCCGGATCGTCGAGTCGGGCCCCTCGGACGAGCTCTTCAACTCGAAGAACGAGTTCGTCAGTCAGTTCCTCAACGCCGACGTCAAGGGCCCCCTGGCGATGGATTAGGCGCCGCCTGAGGCGGCGCTACCGTCAGTGGGTGATGGCGCTGAAGCGCATCACCGACGAGGACGTGCTCGAGGCGATCGTCGAGCAGGCAGGTGACGGCTATTGCCTCGTCGCCGAGCTGCTTCCTTCGTTGCCGAAGCGGACACACGCCGATCGAAGGCGAGCCGTTCACCGCGCGATCAACCGCGGCCTGGTGATTCAGCGCCGCGGTCCCGACGGGCGCGATCACCTGACGGTGGCCAGCGAGGGCTGGCGCCAGCTTCGCGCGCGTGCCAACCTTGCTGTGTGAGCGAGCTGGCGAGTGCTCATTGTGAGGTCTGCGCGCCCGGCACGCCGCCGCTTCCGGAGGAGGAGGCGGCCGAGTTGGCGACGGAGGTGCCCGGCTGGGAGCGGGACGGGAACCGGTCGCTGCGGCGGGAGTTCTCGTTCCCGGATTTCAAGGATGCATTTGGACTCGTCGCGCGCGCTGCCCTGGTCGCCGAGTCGGAGGGCCACCATCCCGACGTCGAACTGGGTTGGGGTCGCGCGGCGTTCCAGCTCACGACCCACGCAGCCTCAGGCCTGACGCGCAACGACTTCGTGCTGGCCGCGAAGATCGATCAGCTCGCGGAAGAGCCCTGAGATTCGCCTCCGGTCGGCTCGGCGAGCCCAGCTGCGCCGGCGGCGGGCGCGTAAATGCTCTCGTGCCCGTCGTCCCACTGAACCAGATAGCGCGGTGCGGGCGGCTCGCTCACGACCTCCTTGACTACGCCCAGCCTGGGCGGGCGCTCGGTGGACTCCGTCTCGACCTTGATGCGGTTCCCGACCTCCAGCTTCATCTCTCACCTCCACTCCTGGACTGCCCCACCGTGATACCACCGATCGCCTCGCGTGGAAAGTGGCGCGATCTTCACATTCGCTTCGTAACCTCCGCCTCGTGAACGCGGGGAGAGGATTCTTCGAGCGGGTGGCGGGCGTGGCCGTGCGCTGGCCGTGGCTCATGATCGCGCCGCTCGTGCTGCTCACCGGCGCTGGGATCTTCGCCGCCACCCAGCTGGACACCAGCGCCGGCACCGACACCCTGGTCAGCAAGGGGTCATCGGAGTACAAGGCGACCCAGCAGTTCCACGAGGACTTCGGCGACGAGCCCGTGCTCGTTCTGGTCAAGGAGGACCTGCGGAAGCTAGTCCTCACCAAGGACCTCGAGCCGCTCTTCGAGCTCGAGGAATGCCTGGCCGGCGGGACCCAGCTCGCCCAGTCACTCCCGCGCCGCCAGAAGCAGCCGCTGCCGCCGGTCTGCAACCAGATCGCAGCGCTGCATCCGAGCAAGTCGGTCTTCGGCCCCGGCACCTTCCTCTACCTGAGCGTCGCGGGGATCCAGCAGGCGCTACAGGGCCAGATCGGGGGCGCGGGTCAGGCCGCGCGGCTGGCGGGGCAGAGGGCGGCGAAGCAGGCGGCGAAGCGGGGTGCCTCGACCGCCGAGCAGCAGCAGGCCGCGAACGCGGCGGCACAGCAGGTGCTGAGCAGTTTCCAGCAGCAGCTGATCAGCGTCGCGCTCAAGTACGGGATCACCTCGATCCCGCGCCTCGACGATCCGAACTTCGTCAGCCGTGTCGTCTTCGACGAGTCGAAGCCGGCCGGCACGCCCAAGGAGCGCTTCGGCTACCTGTTCCCGAACAAGGATGCCGCCCAGATCATCGTCCGGCTGCGCCCCGACATGACCGACTCGGAGCGCCACGACGCGATCGGGCTCTTCAAGCGGGCCGTCGAGGACCCGCGCTTCAAGCTCAGTGACGGGAGCTACGTGGTCACCGGCGCGCCGGTGGTCGTCGACGCCGGGGCGCGCGAGCTCCGCAACCAGACGCTGCTCCTGCTCGGGGTGGCGGCGCTGGTCATGGCCCTGACGCTGCTCGTCATCCTGCCGCGGCCCCTGAGGCTCCTGCCGCTGGCGGTCGCCGTGGCCGCCGGCGCGATGACGCTCGGACTGGTCGCCCTGTTCGGCGGCTCGCTCACCGTGGGGGCGATTGCGATGTTGCCGGTGCTGGTCGGGCTCGCGGTGGACTACGCGATCCAGTTCCAGGCCCGCTTCAACGAAGCAAGGGCGGAGGGAGCTCCACCGGGGCGCGCCGTGGCGGCCGCGGCGAGCGGCGGCGGCCCGGTGATCGGCGCCGCCTGCATCGCCACCATTGCCGGCTTCGCCGTCTTCGCGCTCTCGCCGAGCCCGCTGGTCCGCTCCTTCGGCCTGTTGCTGGTGATCGGCGTCGCCCTCGCCTTCGTCGTGGCACTCACCGGTGGGCTCGCCGCTCTCGGCCTGTCGGCGTGGCGCGGAGCCGAGCCGGCAGCGCCCGCCCGCAACGATCGACTCAGCCGCGCCGGGTCAAAGCTCCAGCCGGTCGGAGTGGCTGCGATCGCGATGGCGATGGCCCGGCCAGGGCGGGTGCTGGTCGCCGGACTCCTACTGGCAGTCTGCGGCTGGGTGGCGAGCGCCGGGACAGGCGTCGAGACCGACATCCGCGACCTCGCACCGCCGAACCTGAAGGCGCTCGACGATCTGAACGAGCTCGAGAAGGAGACCGGGATCTCGGGCGACGTCAACGTGACCATCAAGGCCCCGGACCCGACCAGCCAGCAGGTGATCTCCTGGGCGGAGGACTTCCAGCAGCGGGTGCTCGCCCGGCACGGCTTCTCGTCGGGCACGCCGAGCTGCAAGGACGCGCAGATCTGTCCGGCCCTCTCCCTGACCGACTTCTTCGGCGGAGCCAACTCCTCGGCTGCCTCGTCCTCCACGACGGGTAGCCAGAGCCTCGGCGACGTGAGGGCGCTGATCCAGGCGCTGCCCTGCTTCATCTCGCAGATCGTGATCAGCCATCAGGGGGAGTGCAGCCCGACCGCCGGCGCCACCCCGATTGGCGACACCGCCGACATCGCCTTCGGTATCCGCGTCCAGCCCCTCTCCGACCAGCAGGATCTGATCAACGACATTCGCGCACAGATCGACCCGCCGGGCGGCCCATCTCCGCCCCCCGGCACGACGGTCGAGCTTGCCGGTCTGCCGGTGCTCGCGGCCGAGGCCAACACGGACCTCTCCCACAGCCGCTGGTGGCTGCCGCTGGTCGGCCTGGTCGCGGTCGGGGTCGTGCTGGCGGCGATCTACCGCTCGGTGCGCCGCGCGGTCGTCCCTCTGATCCCGGTGGTGATGGCGACCGGCTGGTCGGGCCTGGTCGTGGCGGCGCTCGGCATCTCCCTCAACCCGATGTCCGCGACACTCGGGGCGCTCGTGATCGCGATCGCCACGGAGTTCAGCGTGATCCTCTCCGCCCGCTACATGGGCGAGCGCCAGGCCGGCCTGCCCGTTGGCGAGGCGCTGCGGCGGACCTACCTGCGGACCGGCGCGGCGGTGCTCGCCTCCGGCGTGACCGCGATCGCCGGCTTCGCGGTCCTCGGGATCGCCGGGATCCCGCTGCTCGACGACATCGGGCTGATCTCGGTCGCGCCCGTGCTGCGCGACTTCGGGCTGGTCACCGTGGCGGACCTGCTGGTCGCCCTCGCCGGGGTGATGCTGGTACTGCCCGCGGCGGTCGTCTGGGCGGAGGAGGGCTTTCCGCTGCCGGCGCGCAGCCGCCCAGCACCGCTGGCGCCCAGCCAGTCCTCGCCTTGAGTCGCACCCCGATCTACTCCCTGATCGTCGGCATCGCCTTCATCGCGCTGATCGCGGTGGCCGGCATCAACCTGATCTCGACGAACGACAAGGGCGTGCTCGGCGCGACGAACGAGGGCGATGCACCGCTCGCGCAGTTCGCGGTGCCGGACGCGCGCAGCGGTGTGAGCGGCGACGCCAACATCGCGCAGGACGACTGCGACTCGGCGCGGATTCCGTGCCCGGAGAACAGCCGCAGGACGCCGGCCTGCCGCGTCGAGGTCCCCGGCGCGATCCGGGTCTGCGACCTGTTCGACCGGCCGCTCGTGCTCTCCTTCTGGTTCACGCGCGGTGGCGACTGCGAGGACCAGGAGGACGTCTTCGAGCGCGCCTATCGGCAGTACTCGCCGAGGGTCAACTTTCTCGCCATCGACGTTCGCGACTCGGCCTCGGAGGTCCAGAAGCTGATTCGCGAGCGTCACTGGACCCACCCGATCGGTCTCGACCGCGACGGCGCGCTCTCCAACCTCTACCGCGTGGGGGGCTGCCCGACCTTCGTCTACGCGTACCCCGGGGGCATCCTCCAGGCCACCTCGATCGGCCGGCTCGACGCCGCCGACTTCGACGCCAAGGTCCAGCGGCTGATCACGGCCTCGAAGCAGCGAGCCGAGACGCTTCGCTGATGAACGGTATGCCGGAGGACTTCGAGGCGGTTCCGGAGCCCGGCTGGGTGACGCCGGCCCTGGCGGAGGAATTCCCGGGGCTCTCGATCGCGACCACCGCCGTCGCAACCACGATGGGCCGCAGCCCCGAGGCCATCAAGGAGCGGCTGCGGGAGCTCAGCGACCGGATCGGCGGGGCGCAGGCCATCCAGCTGCGCCAGAAGCCGATCCCCTGGGCCTATCGGGTCTTCTTCCGCCACATCGGGCTCGACCCGGACACCACCAGGACGCCGATCGAGCAGCTGATCTTCGAGCGGATGTTCGAAGGACAGTTCGCGAGCCGGAACCGGGTGGAGGATGCGCTCACGATCGCGACGGTCGAGGTGGGAGTTGCCCTGCGCGCCTTCGACGCCGACCGGGTCAGCGGCCGCGTCGGGATGCGGCTCTCGGAGGAGGCGGAAGCATTCGAGGGTAGGGCGACGCCGCTTCCGGTGGGGACGATCGTGATTGCCGATGAGGAGGGGCCTCTGGGAGTCCTGTTCGGTCCCACGGCCGAGGGGCGCGCCGTGCGCCGCGCGACGAAACGCGTGCTGCTGGCCGCGATCGGCGTGCGTGGCGTGCCCGACATCGCACTCGAGGAGGCGCTGTGGGTAGCGGGCAGCGCTTTGCGGGCATAGAATTCAGGTACTCGTCTAGGAGGCCCGAATGCCGGAGGAGCTGCTGGAACGTCCTGACCTCCCGGAGGTCATCGCCCCGGAGGAGTCGCTGGTTCCTCCCGCGCCGCCAGAGGGCCTCGACACGGCCCTCTACGAGCACGACGAGCGCGCCTCCCGCGCCGACCTTCGCCGTCAGATCGCCGCCCTCGAGCTCATGCTCGCGCGTCTGTTCGGCTCGGCCTTCCCGCGCAAGGGCATCGAGTTCAAGGTCTCCGGCCTCGGCGGCCCTCGGCTCCTCTCGGTCGACGAGCTCGAGAGGGTGCGCGACGATCTCGCGGCCCGCGTCCAGGACGCGCGGGCCGGCCTGCAGGACTACGCCGTGGTCGAGGAGGCCAATCGCGAGCTGCTCGAGGAGATGACTTCGGACCCCGCGTCCTACAAGTGGGTGCGGGTCTACAACGAGGACATGGGCGAGCCCGGCTGCACCAGTTGGAGCTCCGAGCCGAGGTGGGGGCCGCTCGGCATGCTGATGGGCTGGTGGCGAGTCAAGATCTCCTCCGGTTGTCCGTTAGCCGAGGGGCAGCCGCCCCCTAAACGAACAGATGGCGACGAAGAAGCAACGCCGCAAGCGGCGGCGACGTCACGCAACGGGTGAGGGCCGGTCGACCGGTGCGACGCGGCCGGATAGCGACTCGCTATCGGGGAAGGCAGCACCGCGCCGGTCCAAACGCTCTGGCCCGATCGCGCTCGCTACCGGCCGCGCGCATCCGGACGACCGGCCCCCGGCCCCGTGGGGTTCCCTCCCGCTCACCGAGATCGTCATCTTCATCGGCATCCTCCTGCTGATCGCGGGCTTCTTCGTCCCACCGCCGCAGGGGTTCGTGATGATCGCGGTCGGTCTCGGCCTCGGCTCGCTGGCCGGCCTCGAGCTCTCGATCCGGGAGCACTTCGCGGCCTATCGATCGCACACCCTGCTCCTCTCGGCGGCCGTCGGCGTCCCGGTTTTCGGCGTCCTCTTCGTCGCCACAAAACTAAGCCCGGCGATCTGCGCGATCGCCGGGCTCGTGGCATTCGGGGGCGCCGCCTGGCTGCTGACCGAGGCCTTCCGCCGGCGCTCCGGCGGCGCCCTCTATCGGCTCAGGGGCTAGTTCAGGCGGTTGCCGAGCTTCGCCTCGAGCGCGGCCACGAGGATGCGGCGCTGGCGCTCGGTCAGGGTGCCGACGCGCTTCCCCTCGCTGAGCGCGATCGACGAGAGCAGCTTCCGGGAGCGGGCACGGCCCCAGCGGCGCTGGCTGCAGAGCAGCTCGCTCAGGCTCATGCTCTCGACCTCCCAGGGGGACTCGACGATGACTTCGGTGACGTCGCGGCGGCCGGCGGAGATGTCGCGCTTGAGCGCGGCGCGCGCAAGGCGGACCTGGTTGGCGCGGGCAAGGGCCTGCATGCACTGGGAGGAGTCAGCTCGCTGGTCCGACTCGGTCTGAGGCTCGACGATCGTAGGCTCGATCCGCCGGCGCGGCATGGACAGGGGATGGGCAGGGGCAATCGTCGAAGCAGCAGACATCATTTCTCCCTCCTGCTGGAATCAGGATTTCTTGGCGGGCTTTGGTTGCGGCCGACGGCCCCCGATCACTCTTACGAGCCGGGGGAAGTGGACGGACCTCTCCTCAATCAGTTCCCGTCCGCTCCCTGCCCCGGAAGCGCGCGGCGAGGCGAAACTTATAGGTCTCTCGCGCCGACGGTCAACCCCCCAAGAGATCGTCCCGTTCGCTAAGAGCAGACGTTTCGTTGGACGGGCCGTCGCCCGTCCCTCCGGGTCGGCGACCGACCTCGTGACTTACCCGGATGGCCGGCTCGGGAAACCCCGGATAGCGATCGACGTGACCGGACTAGCCGGTCGGGAGATCCGGGAAGCGACCCTTGACGTCGGCGATGATCTCCAGGGCCCGATCGAGATGGTCGCGCTCGTGGGTCGCCATCAGGCTGGTCCGGAGCAGCGCTCCTCCGGGCGGGACAGCCGGATGGAGGGCGACATTGGTGTAGACGCCGGCCTCGAAGAGCGCCTTCCAGAGGAGAACGGCCTGCCAGTCCTCCCCGACGATCACCGGGACCACCGGGGTGGTGGCCTCGGTTCCATCCGGGAGGGTTCCCGGCTCGACCACCTTGAGGCCGAGGTCGCGGAAGCCCTGGCGGAGGTAGGCCGCGTTCTTCAGCAGACGCGCCATCAGCTCCGGGCCCTCACTTCTGATGATCCGAAGGGCGCCCAGGGCAGCGCCGACGGCCGCCGGGACCGCCGAGGCGCTGAAGATGAAGGAGCGGGATGAGATCCGCAGGTACTCGATCACCTCCTCCGAGCCGGCGATGAAGCCGCCGCAGGAGGCGAGGCTCTTCGAGAAGGTGCCCATCCGCAGATCCACCTGGTCCTCGAGCCCGAAGAGCTCGCAGGCGCCAGCCCCGCGGGCCCCGAGGACGCCGACGCCGTGCGCCTCGTCCACCATGAGCCGGGCCCCGAAGCGCCGGCAGAGCTCCACGATCGGCGGCAGGTCGCATACATCGCCCTCCATCGAGAAGACGCCGTCGACGACGACCAGCACGCCGCTCTCATCGGCGGCCGCGCGCTCCAGCATCGTCTCCAGCTTGTCCATGCGGTTGTGGCGGAAGGGGCGGAGGCGGGCGCCGGAGAGCTTGCAGCCATCGAGGATGGAGGCGTGGTCGCCGGAGTCGCAGATCACCGTGTCGCCGGGCTCCAGGATCGCGCTGATCGCGCCGAGGTTCGACTGGTAGCCCGTCGTGTAGACGATCACGTCCTCGGTGCCCATCCACTCGGCGAGCTGCCGCTCCAGCTCCACGTGGAGCGGCGTGGTCCCGTTGAGCAGACGGGAGCCGGTGACTCCGGTTCCGTACTGCTCGAGAGCGTCGCGGGCGGCCTGCTTGACCCGCTCGTCGGTGGTCAGCCCCAGGTAGTTGTTGGAGCCGAGCATGATCGTCTC
>JBKPLC010000091.1:0-19057 GCA_046731495.1 Actinomycetota bacterium
TCAGGTGCCACGCCTCGCTGCGTGCGACCAGCGCGACGATCTGCAGCACGACGGTGAGCGCGAGCACCGGCGCCGCGACGTCGGAGATCGCGTCGGCGAACTGCTGGCGCTTCCCGGCGAGCAGCCACGCGAGGACCGCGGCGGTGGCCAGCGACCCCACGACCGTGATCAGCCCACGTCGACGACGACCGAAGTCGCGCAGGCGGCCGCTCAACCCGGCCAGCGGAGCGCTTGGGGTCCGCCGCGAGGCGCTGATCGCGTCCGTCGCCGCGCCGGACGCCGCCTGCTCCGGTAGCGGACCGCGCGGGCGCATCCAAGCGACGCTACCGCGCCGACGGTCGACCACCAAGGTGCTCCCAGGAAAGCGCCCGGTCAGTTCGTCGCTCGTCCGACGCGGGGGACCGGGCGCCTACGAGTCGATCACCGAGACCTCGCCGTGTTGGCACGGACCTCCGCGGCCGTCTCGGAGTCGAGGCTTCCGCCGTCGATGATCCAGCGGTCCGCGTCGACGTGCGCCCGTGCCGGCGTGGGTCCCGCGCCCAGCGCGGCTGCTCCTCCAGCGATCACCCGAAGCGTGGTCTGGGGGACGTCCTCGTCCGCCCAGCGCGTGCCGCAGCTCCAGCACGCGGCGTCCTGGCGCGCCACCGGAGCTTGGCACGAGCGGCATAGCCGTGGGACATGTCGATCACGCATCACTGCACGCCCCCGTTGTCGCCGTCCCGCAGGTGCGCCTCGGCGGCGCCCGCAGGGCTTCGCCACGCCGGCGGGTAGGCGTTCACCATGTACTTGTCGCCACGGAGGACGCTGAGCAGCCTCGCGTGCGGGCTCCGTGCTCGGATCCGGCCGCGCGAAGACGCGCCGTCGGGGACTGCCTCAGCCGGTGACGAGCCGGTCGGTCCAACCGTGCGCTTGGTCTGCATGCGCTGACCTTTCAGCGCGGACGACCGGTTGCGGTGTCCGCGTGTTCTATGGAAACGGCTCTTCCGTCGCTAGGGACGAAACTGCCCGTGAGGTCGCCGTTCGGCGTCAAGCCGGCCGGTGCTCTGCGCGAGATGGCTTCGCAGGAGCGCTGAAGTGGCCCTTGGAGATCCATTGTACTCCCCGCTGGTCCCTCCACAGCGCGCGGCGGGCACCGGGACGACATCACTACGCCGGGGCCTGCGGCTCCTTGGGCAGCAGGCGGTGGCCGTCGACCACCGCTGCCGCGATGTCGACGAGCTTGCGGTTGGCGGTCCGCGACTGCTCGCGCAACATCTCGAAGGCGCGACCCTCATCGACCGAATGGCGTTCCATGAGGATGCCCTTGGCGCGCTCGGTGAGCGCGCGGCGCCCGAAGGCGCCTTCGAGGTCGTGGTACTCGGCGAACCGGCGAAGCACGATGTCGATCGAGCTCTGCCAGTCGGTGGCGTCGGCGTCGGTGATGTAGGCGAAGACGCCGCGCTTGGACGCCTCCTTGACGAAAGCGGGATCGGGGGCGTGCAGCAGGGCGATCACCGGGCAGGCGGCCTCGTGCACGATCTTCTCGACGAGCCCGAGCGCGTGCTCGGAGCTCTGCCCGAGCCCGACGAGCGCGACGTCGGGGCGTTCCCTGGCCGTCGCGGCTCCGACGTCCTCGACGTCGATCTCACGCGCGATCACCTCATGCCCGAGGGCGGCGACGATCGGTGCGACAAGGGCGAGTCGGTCCTTGCGCTCATTGGCGATGAGCACTCGCAGGTTCTCTGTCTCGCGATGGCTCGTTCGTGAAGCCGTGACCCGACCCACTCTAACTCCCGTGGTCGGCCTGCACCTAGGCCGTGATCGACATCAGGGTTCAAGGGGTGTAGGGTCGCACTAGCCCGCCTCAGCGCACGGCGGGGGATCGTTCCGGCTCCAACACCCGGCCGGCAGACGGTGTCGATCACAGCGGTCGGCGCCGAACGCAAGCGTCAGGAGTCGGGCATGTCGACCTCTTCCTCGCAGCACAACTTGGCGGCCCGCATGGCCGTCTGGAGCAGCCGGCACCGCAAGAAGGCGATCTGGGGCTGGCTCGGCTTCGTCGTCGTGGTCTTCATGGCCGGGAACGCGATCGGCACGACGAACATCTCCGCCGTCGACCAGTTCTCGGGCGAGTCCCACAGGGCCGAGGTGGCGCTCGATCGCGCCGGCCTGCGGCCGGTCGAGGAGGTCGTCTTCGTCCAGAGCGACAAGCTCACCGTCAAGGATCCGCAGTTCCGGGGAGCGGTTCAAGACGTGACAGGCCGCCTTTCCCGCGTCCCGTACGTCGAGCGCATCAGGTCGCCACTGACAGGCGACAGCGAGGTCTCGGCCGACGGGCACGCCGCCCTGGTCAATTTCGTGATAGCGGGCGATTCGACCGAGGCAAAGGAGCGGGTCGACGCCAGCCTCGCGGCGGTCGCCACCGCCCAGGCCAAGCATCCGTCCCTGGACATCGAGCAGTTCGGCGGCGCGAGCGCCAACAAGGCCATCAATCAGGTCATCACCGACGACCTGAAGAAGGCGGGCGAGCTGTCCCTGCCCGTCACGCTGATCATCCTGACGATCACCTTCGGCACGCTGGTGGCGGCCGGCGTGCCGTTGCTCATCGGGATCACCGCGGTACTGGCCGCCCTCGGCCTGGTCGCGCTCCCGAGCGGGGCCCTGCCGGTCGATTCCAACCTCTCGGCGGTCATCCTGATGATCGGGCTCGCGGTCGGTGTCGATTACTCGCTGTTCTACCTGCGCCGCGAGCGCGAGGAGCGCGCCGCCGGACGCAGCGAGCGCGCCGCCCTGATCGCCGCCGCCGCGACCTCCGGCCGCGCGGTGCTGATCTCCGGCGTCACGGTCATCGTCGCGATGGCCGGGATGCTGATCAGCGGCGACAAGTCCTTCATCTCGTTCGCCGAGGGCGCGATCCTGGTGGTCGCGATCGCGATGTTCGCGTCGCTGACCGTCCTGCCGGCCATGCTGTCATGGCTCGGCGACCGCGTCGAGAAGGGCCGCGTTCCCCTGCTTGGCCGCCGCCGCCCCGCGGGCGGGTCGCGCTTCTGGGCGGCGCTCACCGGCCGGGTGATGCGGCGCCCCGGGCTGTCGATCGTCCTGGCCGGCGGCCTCCTGCTCGTGCTAGCGATCCCCGCGCTCCAGATGAAGGTCGTCACGAGCGGGCCCGACCAGATCCCGCAGGACACCCCGTTCATCAAGACCTACAACAAGGTCAAGGCCGTCTTCCCGAGGGAAGGCGTCACGGCGGATGTCGCGGTCGAGGCCGACAACGTGCGCTCCGGGGCGGTCGCCGCCGGGATCGCGGCGCTGCGCACGCGGGTCGAGGAGTCGGATGCGTTCCTGCCCGGGACGAAGGTCGTCTACAGCAAGGACGGCACGGTCGCGGAGATCAACGTGCCGACCCGGGGCAGCGGCAACGACGCCGCGTCCACGCGCGCGCTCGATGAACTACGCAACGAGATCATCCCGGCGACGGTCGGCAAGGCCGTCGGGACCAGCGTGAACGTCAGCGGCGAGGCGGCCGGCTCGAAGGACTTCGCCGATCAGCTCACGAGCAGGCTGCCGCTGATCTTCGCCTTCGTGTTCGGGCTCGCCTTCCTGCTCATGCTGGTCACCTTCCGTTCGATCGTCATCCCCATCAAGGCGATCGTCCTCAACCTGCTGTCCATCGGGGCCGCCTACGGGATCCTCGTGCTGGTGTTCCAGCACGGCCATGGGGAGTCGCTGATCGGGTTCACCTCGATCGGCGGGGTGACGAACTGGTTGCCCCTGTTCCTGTTCGTGGTCCTGTTCGGGCTCTCGATGGACTACCACGTGTTCATCCTCTCCCGCGTCCGCGAGCTCTACGACCGCGGCATGACGACCGACGAGGCCATCAAGCAGGGGATCTCGACGACCGCGGCGACCGTGACCAGCGCCGCGATGGTCATGGTCGGCGTGTTCGCCGTCTTCATCACCCTCAGCTTCCTGGACTTCAAGGAGCTCGGGGTCGGCCTGGCCGCGGCCGTCCTGATCGACGCGACCATCATCCGCGGTGTGCTGTTGCCCGCCTCGATGAAGCTGCTGGGCGACTGGAACTGGTACCTGCCCCGCTGGCTCGAATGGCTCCCGCGGATCGGTGCGGAGCGCGACGCTCCCCCGCCCGTCGAGCCTAAGGAGCCGCAACCCACGCCGGTGCCGGCATAGACCCCGCGGTTCTCACCGAGGCCCGAAGCGTCCGCATCCACCGGATGCGCTGGAAGACGCTCGGCGTCCTCTCGCTGAGCCTCGTGATCATCGGGCTCGACAACACGATCCTCAACGTGGCCCTCCCGACGCTACAGGCGGACTTCAGCGCGTCCGCGTCCACGCTGCAGTGGATGGTCGACTCCTACCTGCTCGTCTTCGCGGGGCTCCTGCTGGTGTTCGGCACGCTGGGCGACCGACTCGGCCGCAAGCTGGCGTTGCAGGCGGGGGTGGCCATCTTCGGGCTGGCGAGCCTTGGGGCGCTGATCGCGGAAACGTCCGGCCACGTGATCCTGATCCGCTCGCTGATGGGCGTCGGAGCGGCGATGATCATGCCTGCGACGCTGTCGATCATCGCCAACGTGTTCCCGCCCGAAGAACGCGGCAAGGCGATCGGGATCTGGGCCGCGCTGGCGGCCATCGGTATCGGGCTCGGACCGCTGGCGGGCGGACTGCTGCTCGAGTGGTTCGACTGGTCCGCGGTCTTCCTCGTCAACGTGCCGGTGGCGCTCGCCGCCGTGCTGCTCGGCATCCGGCTCGTCCCCGAGAGCCGCGACCCGCACCCCGGCTCGTTCGACGTGGCCGGGGCGATCCTGTCCACCGCCGGCTTCACCGTGCTGGTCTACGCGGTGATCGAGGCGCCCGAGGAAGGCTGGGGGAGCGTCCTGATCCTCGGCCTTCTGGCCGGGGCCGCCGGCCTGCTCGCCGCGTTCGTGTGGTGGGAGCGCCGCACGCTACATCCGATGCTCGATCTCGGCTTCTTCCGCAACGCCAGCTTCAGCGTCGGTACGCTCGCCGTCAGCGCGGCGTTCTTCTCGCTGCTCGGCGGCATCTTCGCGCTGACCCAGTACCTGCAGTTCGCCCACGGATACTCGGCGATCGAGGCCGGCGCCGTGATGACCCCGATCGCGCTCGGGCTGGTCATCGGCGCCGGCTCGTCAAGCCGCGCGGTCGAGCGGATCGGAACCGCGCGAGTGGTCGCGACCGGGCTCACCGGCCTCGCCATCGTGCTGGCGAGCACGCTCCTGTGGACCGCCGACACGGGCCTCGTCGCGCTGCTCCCGTGGTTCTTCCTCCTCGCCCTCTCGATGGGCTGGGTGATGGCGCCCGCCACCGAGGCGGTGGTGAGCGCCGTGCCCCCCGCGAAGTCCGGCGTCGCCTCGGCCACGAACACCGTCGCCCGGATGGTCTCGGGGGCGCTCGGGGTCGCCGTGGTCGGCTCCCTGGTGAACTCGCTGTACGCGGACGACATCGAGCCCGCTCTGAGCGGCCTGCCGGCGCCCGCCCGCGAAGCAGCCGGCGAGTCGATCGGCGCCGCCAACGCCGTCGCCGGCCAGCTCCCCCCAGAGGCCGGCTCGTCCCTCCTCGCCAGCGCCGGCGACGCGTTCGTGGGCGCCATGGCGACCGGGCTTTTGGTCGCCGCCGCACTGAGCGCCGCGGCGGCCGTGATCGTCGTGCGCGCGCTGCCCGGCAGGCGCTCCGAGCTGGCCCCGCGCGCCGAGGCGAGCGCGCACAGGGCGGTATGAGGCTCGCTCGCTGAGACGCGCGGTCGTTCCCGGCCGCGGACCTGACCCGTACGGCCCGGACCAGGTCTGGGTGGGTCAGCCGAGCACGCCGGCCGGGAGCACATACCGGGTCGGCGGGCCCGGCCTGTCGGTGGAGCGCGCGCCGTGAAGGCCGTGCCGGGCGGTTGCCGCCGGCCTCGCCTCGGGCCGACCGTCGTGGGCGAGAATCCAGTCCACGACCGCGGCGACGTCGGTTCCCTCCGCCAGGATCGCCGCGCGCTCGATGACCTCGCCGCCCGAAGGGTGCGCCCGGGAGAGGCGGCCGACCAGCGTGCGAATCGCGTCCTCGTCCATGCCGATCACCTACATCCCGCGCTCGGTCCAGACCGCCCAGGCCTCACGGGCGGCGACCTCGTGGCGCGCCTTCTCGAGCGCGGCGGCAGCCTGTTCCTCGCCCGACGTCCCGGCTGCCGCTTCCGCGCTATCGGCCAGCTCGCGCTGGCGGTCTCGTGCCTCGATGAGGTGCTGCGCCGCCTCGGCCCGCACGTCGCCGTCGCGACCGGGGGTGGCTGGGAACTCCATGCTTCCTCCTCGTCCCCTCTGATCGGGTTCGCGCGAGGGAAGAAGGGTGAGACCCGCGAGCGATGCCCGATCGAGGCTACTCGCATGGTGCCCCGGAAGCGACGGGTCGTGCTCGCCCGCCTGACGCGGGCGGCACACCAGATCATGGGTCGTAGTCCGTCCAGCGAGTGGGACACAGAACGCCGCGGTCGGCTGGGGGCGTCTAACACGTGCAGCCGAAAGGCCGGCCAGTCCGCCCGCTTGGCTGCTACTGTTCACCTTGTGGTTAACGATCCGTTCAAGGCCCTTTCCCACCCCATCCGTCGCGAGATCGTCGAGCGGCTGGCCGCCGGCCCTGCGACCGTCGGGGATGCCACCGGCGGCTTCGGGGTGTCCAAGCCCGCGATCACCAAGCACCTCAAGGTCCTGGAGGAGACGGGCGTGGTGAGGCGCGAGGTCCTGGGCCGGACGCATCGGCTCTCGCTCGAGCCCGACGTGCTCAGCGAGGCGGCCGACTGGATGGATCGCCAGCGGGCCCTGTGGGGCCGCCTGTTCGATGCCGTCGACGAGTACCTGAAGGAGGACAAGCGATGAACATGCCACCGATCGTGTCGCCGGAGGAGTGGAGGGCCGCCCGGGAGAAGCTGCTGGTCAAGGAGAAGGAGCTGACGCGCGCCCGCGACGCGCTGGCCGCCGAGCGCCGCCGCATGCCGCGGATGCTGGTGGAGAAGGAGTACCGCTTCGAGGGATCGAACGGAGCAGCGAGTCTGCTCGACGTGTTCGAGGGGCGCCGGCAGCTGATCGTCTATCGCGCGTTCTACGAGCCCGGCATCACCACCACCGCGGAGGGCACGTCGTACCCAGAGCGGGGCTGCGTGGGATGCTCCTTCATCGCTGACCAGATCGCCCACCCCGCCCACCTGAACGCGCGGGACACGACGCTCGTCTTCGCCTCGCGCGCTCCGCAGGCCGAGATCCAGGGGCTGAAGGAGCGGATGGGTTGGCAGCTCATCCCCTGGTACACGATCACCGACGACTTCGATGCCGACTTCGACGTGGACGAGTGGCACGGCCACAACGCCTTCTACCGCGAGGACGACCGCGTCTACCGCACCTACTTCATCGACAGCCGGGGCGACGAGGCGATGGGCACCACGTGGTCCTACCTCGACATGACCGCGCTGGGCCGCCAGGAGGAGTGGGAGGACTCGCCGGAGGGCTACCCCCAGACCAAGCCGTACGGGTGGTGGAACTACCACGACAACTACATCGAGACCGGGTTGGGCGCCAATGTGGCG
The DNA here is from genome assembly GCA_046731495.1 of Actinomycetota bacterium. GTDB lineage: Bacteria > Actinomycetota > Thermoleophilia > Solirubrobacterales > 70-9 > DASUPK01. Next base: position 7,571 of record JBKPLC010000091.1, read on the forward strand.
CCCAAGCACCGATGATCGCTCACATCGGGGCGTTGCCGCTGGAGGAGCTGGTGCCGGCGCTCGCCGGGACCGGCACCGGGCTGCTGGTGGTGCGCGCGCGGATAATGCTTCGCGTGCGACGCCGCCGGGAGCCCGGGACGTGAACGACACCACCACGCTGCGCATGGAGCGCACATTCCAGGCGCCGGCCCAGGCGGTATTTGACGCGTGGACCAGCGAGGAGGTGCTCCGCCGCTGGTGGCACGCCGCGCACGACTGGGAGACGACCGAGGCTTCGGTCGACCTGCGGGTGGGCGGTGAGGTGCGCGTGGTGATGCGGGATCCCCGCAAGGACGTCGAGTACGGCGGCGGCGGGCGCTATACCGAGATCGACCCGCCGCGCCGGCTCGCCTTCACCTGGTTCTGGGACGACAACGACAAGCGCCAGCTGATCGAGATCGACTTCGAGGAGGTTGAGGGCGTCACGACGGTCCGCTTCACTCACCGAGACCTGTGGGACGAGGAGGCCGTGCGGTCCCATGAGGACGGCTGGGGGAAGTGCTTCGACAACCTGGACCGGGTGCTGGCCGAGGATCTCGCCGCGGGGTAGCGGCGCCCTCATGCCCGCGACCGCGAGGCGCTCGCTCCCCAGACGGTTGCGGCGGTGCCCCTCAGCTCTGCTGGTGGTCCCGCCTTGGACGAGCTGCGAGCGTCATCGCGGCTGGTCCGCTGACTATCGCTCTGCGCGAGAACCGAAAACGACCCAGCGTCAACATCCGGCTGTAGCGGCTGCCTCGCAGAGGAGTCGCTCCTTGTGACTCCTTCGATTCGTGCGGGCCCGCCGTCAGCTCGGCCGCGACGAGCAGCGCCGTGACGTTCGAGCGGCGAACGGTGCCGGCTACAGGTCAGTGGAGGGTGGGTCGGTAGATGAGCTCTTGGATGTGACCGTCGAGCGTCCGGTTCTCGACCAGCTCGAGGTCAAAGTCGGCCGCACCCTTGAAGATCGGGTCGGTGCCGGTCTGACCGGTGATGACAGGGAAGAGCGTCACTTGCACGAAGTCGACGAGGCCGGCGGCCATCAGTGCCCGATTCACCGACAGGCTGCCGTGCGAGCGCAACGGCACGTCGGACTCCTCCTTGAGCCGGGCGACGACGTCGACGGCGTCACCGCTCACGAGGGTCGCGTTCGGCCAGTTAAGGGGGCCTTCCAGCGTCGTCGACACCACCGTTGCCGGCAGGTGCCACATCCGTGTGACCCATGCGTCACGCACTTCGGAGTCCTCGGTGCTCGAGGCCAGCATCCGCTCGAATGCCCGATATGTGTTGGCCCCGAGGACCATCCGCTGGTTCTCGTCGTACAAGGCGAGGCGGTGGTCGAGCAGTTCGGGGCCTTGCTTGCCCCAGTAGCCGGACCAGTCGGCGCTGGCGGCGCCGAATCCGTCGAGGCTGGAAAAGACGTCGAAGGTGTAGGTAGCGGTCATGTGGTTCTCCTGTCGTGCTACTAGCCCTAACGTGCGCTGCGTCAGTCGGCCATGGCCGCTTCGTGAGGCGGCGGCCGGTGCGTGGATCTGGGTCGTCACCCCGCTGGGTATCCCGTGCCGGGCTCAGATCCGCGGCTGCGGTTTCGTCCGGGCCGCCGAGGCCTTGGATCACGCCGTCGACGGAGTCTCACGTGGTGGTGGTGAGCTTCATGATCGCGGTCCTTTCGTTCGGTCGTCGTCGTCAGGTAGGACCGGACCACCGCGCCGAACTCATCGGTCGCGGATTGGTATCGCTCTCAGCTACCGGGTAGCAGCGGTCGACGCGAGTGCACGCACCCCGATGAAGGACTGTCGGACGAGACGAATCACTTCCTCCAGAGAGGCATCTTTCAACCCTCGGGATAGGGTGATTCGAGTCGCCATGAGTCGAAGGGAGAGCGAATGCCCCAACGCGACGGATACATGCCCGGCGTCCCGTGCTGGGTGGATGCGAGCGAACCTGACCCGCACGCGGCGGTCGACTTCTACGGCGGCCTCTTCGGCTGGGAGTTCAGGGATGTGATGCCGGCGAGTGCGGAGCGCAGCTACTTCATCGCCTGGCATGAGACGCGCGGCTGGTCGCTGTTCGACATGTCGGGCGAGCCGCGCAGCGGCAATGTCGCCGCCATCACATCGATGCCCGAGGGCGCGGTGCCGCGGGCGAGATGGAACACCTACATCTCGGTCGCCAGTGCCGACGAGGCCGCGGCCAAGGTCCACGGCGCAGGCGGTGGTGTCTTGGTCGAGCCCTTCGACTTCGCCGACGCCGGCCGGACGGCTGTCTTCACCGACCCGGAGGGCGCGGCGTTCTGCGTTTGGGAGGCGAAGAAGCACAGGGGCGCGCAGGTGGTCAACGACCCCGGGTCTTTGAACTTCAACGGCCTCAACACGCGCGACGTCGAGGGCGCGAAGGGCTTTTACGGATCGATCTTCGGCTGGCGGACGTTCGCGATGGACGGCGGGCTCGAGATGTGGGCGTTGAACGGTTACGGCGACTTCATCGAGCGCCACCACCCCGACCTTCGCAAGCGCTGGGCAGAGGCGGGTGCGCCGCCGGGCTTCGAGGACGTGGTCGCGACCATCAACCCAATCGGAGACGACCAGCACGACACACCGGCGCATTGGAGCGTGACGTTCGCCGTCGACGACGCGGACACCGCCGCCGCAACGGCCACCCAACTCGGCGGAAAGGTGCTCGTCCCGCCGTTCGACGCGCCCTGGGTCCGGATGACGATCCTCGCCGACCCGCAGGGCGCGACCTTCACCGCGAGCAGGTTCACGCCGGAGAACAAAGATCTCGGCGGTTAGACGATGGGGGCGAGTGACGAGCGTCCGCGTGAACATCTAGCTAGGGAAAGTGTCCGTGCTGGGCACTTTCCCTAGCCGGCATGCTCGAAGAGACCGGCATACTCGGCGGCGTCGCGCGGCGCCAGCCCGACGTCCTCGCCAGCGCGCAAGGCCGACCCAATCCGCGACACCGGCAGGATCCCCATCCGCGCTCCGAGAGCTGCCGCCTCACGGCCCAAGCCGCGGTCAAGACGCCGGGAGGTAGGTGAGCAGGACCACTCCGGAGTCGAACCGCCTCACGTCGTCGAGCTCCATCCGGATGGTTCCCCTGTCGCCCAGCACGTGGACGTTTCCCTCGCCCCAGACGAGCGGGTTCACGTAGACCTCGTACTCGTCGATCAGGCCCTTCTCGGCGAGGGCGTACGCGAACTCGCCGCTCCCGTGCATGAACAGGTCACCGTCGACCTCGTCCTTCAGCTTCGGGACCGAGTCCTCGAGGTCCCCCTCGAGCAGGGTCGCGTTCCACTCGAGATCTCCGGACAGGGTGTTGGAACCGACGTACTTCGGCATCGGGTTGACCATGTCAGCCCACTTGCCCGACTGGCTCGGCCAATACCCCGCCAGCCCCTCGTACGTCTTGCGGCCCAGCACCAGCCCGCTGGATCTCGCCTGACGCTCGAACGAGTACTCGCCGTGGTCTCCGTCCGCCTGCACCCACTCGCCGACCGGGTCTACGACGCCGTCAACGGTGGCCTGCGTGGTCGCGGTCAGCTTTCCCATCTCGACTCTCCTTCGCAGGCGCTTCTCGATGCCGGAGGAGGGACTCGAACCCCCGACACGCGGATTATGATCGGGCCCGGCGGGGTCCGGTTGGCCTATTTCGGCCAAGTCTAGAGCGGTTGCTGGAAGGTGGGGTCCTTGGAGTCCGCCCGTTCCGGGACCAACCGGGGACCAACTCACTTGTTGGACGACTCCGCCGCGACCCCACTCGTTGCGGAGCGTGTCGCCCGCGCTCATCGCGTCCCAGAGTGCCTCGTCGAACTTTTTCGTCGCGAAGAAGTCCTCGCGGAACTCCTCGGCCAAGTAGTCGATCAGCCGCAGCACCTCGCTGTCGTAGGCGTACTCGCTGAGCTCGATCTTCAGCTCCTCGGCGACCATGCCGACGTTAGTGCCGACGGCGGCGACGAGGGCGATGACCAGCTCGTTCTGGTCGGGCCCAATCGCATCCTCAGCGATGGGCGTATCTCACCACGCGAGACCGCTGGCGCGGTTGCCGGGCCCTCCGCTCAGTTGTTGCCCGCGGGCTGGGCCGTTTTCTGCGGCGCTTCGGATCGTCTCGCCGATGCCCCCGTCCAGGGCCCGCAGCGCGATTCCGCCCTGAAACGAAGGTGGACGTCCGTCCAAGAGCAACACGCACGTCCTGGTGCGATGACTCGCATTTCCTCTCCTGCCGACTCCGTAGGTGACCTCTCGGTCGCGCGCACCCATGGTGTGGCATGTGGCACCGATCGCTACCGCGGAGCGTGGTGGAACTTCACCTTCACGGGAACAGGCCGCGGGGACCACCGCCCGGGCCGCCCGCCCGCGCGCCATGATCCGTGCTTGAGGGATACGCGGCGACCCTACGCTCGCTGCGCGGCGCGGACGGCGCGCGCCTGCGCGGCATCCATCCACATCTCCCACCGGCCGGACGCCGACCGGCGCTCGTCGTGGAAGCGGTAGGGGCGCGCCCCGCCGAACTCGGTGTGGCGCAGGTGCGCCACGCCGCCCAGCACCGAGGCGATCCGCCGCCGCGGCCATCCCAGCGCATCCTCGATCTCGGGGAACGTCCGCGGCCGGTCGGGCGACGTGGCGAGCTCGTCCAGCAGCTCGCGCATGAGGACGCTGCAGCGGTCGTGGAAGCGCGCGATCTCGTCCGGATCGTCCATCACGTTGTGCGGTGCGTGCTCGCCGAGACGCGGGCCGGCCGGGCGGCTCATGCGCGCCCACTCAGAGGTCGAGAGCGTGCACGCGCGTCGTGTACGGCCCTCGTCCGGGGTGAACCACTGCTCAACCTGGTTCCAGCGCCCGATCGTCCGCGAGAGGTAGACGAAGCGCGGGTCCTCGTGGTCGAGCGTCGCGCCGCCGGAGTGGAAGAAGGCCGTCCCGTGTCCGGCGTCGACGATCTTGCGGCTGAGCCACCGCGTGCCGTTGTGGTACGCGTAGTAGAAGGTGTCGCGGTTGGCGACGCGGCGCGTGTAGACCACCCGGGCCCCTGGGCAGTGAGCGCGATGTCGTGCCCCCACGCCCGCCCGGCGCGGTCGGAGTAGAGGTAGATGGGGTCGAGCTTCGACGTGTGGAACGGCACGGAGCGCAGCGTCCCGATCCTCCGTCCGCTCGCGGCGTACAGGCCGTTGGCCTCGTAGCGCACGTAGTGCCGGCTGTTCTTCCAGTTCTCCGGGTGGCCGTCGGTGAAGATGGCGTGGATCCTGCGATGGCCGTCGCCGACGTACCTCGCGTAGGGCCGTTGTGCGTGCCCGAAGTACACGAGCTCGCGCGCCGGCACCCAGTGCAGGCCGTCCTCGGTGTACGAGAAGGTCGGGTTCCAGGCGCCCCGCGCCAGAAGAGCCACAGCTTGTCCTCGAGCTGGATCGGGCTGGGGTACGTGTACCCGAGGCCGCCGGGAACGTTGGTCGGCACGGTCCGCACCCGCGCGAAGCTGTCGATCGAGCACGGGCGCAGCGAGACCATGTACCGCATCACGCTGGGGGTCCCGGGGGAGGGAGGTGGCTACCCGAGTGCGGGGAGAAGAACACCACGATGTGCCCGTCGCGCTGGAACACCAGTGAAGGGTTGTTGTGATCGTCCCGCCCCAGGCCCTTGAAGATCACACGCTTGGTGAGCCTCCCGCGCGCGGTATCACGCGCGGATCGCCGAAGTACGACCACGAGCCCGCGCCGAGCCGCCGGTCGACCGCGCCGTACGCGGCGGCGGCCGCCCTGCGCCTGCGGCTCGCGGCGGCCGTCCGAGCTGCGGCACGTCGCTGCAGTCGGGTCTGAGTCATGTGATCGTCACCTCCCGATGTGATCGCCCGGCGAGTATCGCCGACGGTGGCGCGCTACGGCAGGCGCATGATCGTCACGACCGGGCGGCGATCGGCGCCGCGGCCGGGGCGCGACGCCCTCCACACCACGAGCGCGCCGCGGCGAGTGCTCGGGTGTCTGCCCGACGGCGGGAGCGCCCTCGCCGTCGGGCACAGCCCCCACCAACGAGGCAGCCGTCTTCGGCCTCACCGGCGTCGAGCTCGAGCCGATGGGCAAGGGACGCGGGGTGCTGCTGATCGCAGATGAACAGCGCCTGAACGCGGAAGCCCTCGAACCGTGACAGCGTGTGCGTCATCCTTCCTTGCGTGGCGGAGTTCGCGCTTCAGAGCACCGCATTCGAGCACGGGCAGCCGATCCCCCGCCGCCATACCTGCGAGGGCGACGACCTCCCGCCACCACTCTCCTGGTCGGGCGTCCCGGAGGGCACGCGCTCGCTCGCGCTGATCGTCGACGACCCCGACGCACCCGGTGGGACCTTCACCCACTGGCTCGGTTGGGGGCTCGACGCCGCGGCTCAGGGGCTTGGCGAGGGGGACGCGACTCCGGTCGAGGGCCGCAACGACTTCGGGACCAGCGGCTACCGAGGGCCGTGCCCGCCGCCCGGCCACGGCCCGCACCGCTATTCCTTCCGCCTCTACGCGCTCGACACCGCGCCCGACGTGCGCCGCGGCGCGCCCAAGCGCGAGCTCGAGCGGGCGCTGGAGGGACATACGCTGGCGATCGCCGAGCTGATGGGTAGCTACGAGCGCTAGCGACTCGCAGGCGGCGCAAACTACAGTGACCGCCATGGGCCAGCAGCGCCTGTGGGCGCCGTGGCGGATGCAGTACGTCCAGGGAGGGCGCAAGGAGTCGGGTTGCATCTTCTGCCTCGCCGCCGAGGCCGGCGACGACGAGCCCCGCCACGTCCTGCACCGCGGCGAGCGCTGCCTGGTGATGCTCAACGCCTTCCCGTACAACAGCGGCCACCTGATGGTGTGCCCGCACCGGCACGTCGCCTCGATCGAGGGCCTCGACGGCGACGAGCTCGTCGAGCTCATGGCCCTCACCCAACGCTCGCTGCGCGCCCTGCGCGAGACCTACCGGCCGGACGGCTTCAACATGGGGATCAACGAGGGAGACGTCGCCGGCGCCGGCTTCGCCGGCCACATCCACCTCCACGTCGTCCCCCGCTGGGCGGCCGACAGCAACTTCATGGCCGTCACCGGTAACACGCGCGTGCTGCCTCAGTCGCTCGAGGACTCCTACGCGGCGTTGCGCGAGCGGTTCGGCTGATGTCGTCGGCGCGGCTGCACGGGCGCTCCGGCGAGGCTTCTCGGGGCAATGTCGCGAGCGGTACGATCACGCTGGCTCAGCTGCCGCTCGTCTCTCGACCTGACTGAAGGACGACATGCGGATCGATGTCCGCCTCGGATCCGGCCTCTCGCGGCTCGTGGGCGGCGCGCACCTCGAGGTCGAGGTCGCGGAGGGCGCGACCGTCGGCGACGTGCTTCACCGCGTTGCCAGCGAGCGTTCCTCGCTCGCCGGCGGGCTGCCGTCCGCGCTGACCGTCGTGCGGGGCACGCAGGTGGGGCGCGATCGCGTGCTCGAGGAGGGCGAGGAGCTCGCTGTGCTGATGCCGGTTGCGGGCGGCTAGAGGAACCGCCGGCGGAACCCCAGAACGGAGGCGGAGATGGCAGCAGTTGAGGTGAAGACCCCGGTCCACGAGGGTCACCCGACGGTGTTCGTGGACACGTTCACGAACGGCGTGCTCGGGCCTAGCCAGGAGATGCTGGGGCCGGTCGAGGACGGCGGCCACATCGTCGTCAACACGGCGCCCGGGTGCTGGGGGCCGATGATCACGCCCCGGATCCGCGGCGGCCACGAGGTCGCCCGACCGGTGGCCGTGGCCGGAGCCGCGCCTGGCGACGCCGTCGTCATCCGCATCAAGGACATTGTCGTGACGTCGATCGCCACGTCGTCGGGCAACGACCGCTGGATCGAGGGTCTCTACAACGGCGACCCCTACTGCGCGCGCGTGTGCGCGGAGTGTGGGACTCCCTACCCGGAGACGCGGCTGGAGGGCATCGGCCAAGACGCGGTGCGATGCACCAACTGCGGCGCGGACGCGGCGCCGTTCAAGTTCACGAACGGCTACACGATCGCGTTCGACGAAGGGCGACGGCTGGGCGTGACGCTCCAACGGGAGGCGGCCGAGGAGATCGCGGTCGATGCCGCCCACTACGCGGCTCTGCCGGAGAACTCCGTCCAGCATCCGATCCTCACGTTCGCTCCGCACGACCTCGTCGGCGTGGTGGCTCGCCTGCGCCCGTTCATGGGCCAGATCGGCACGTCGCCATCGATCGACATGCCGGACTCGCACAACGCAGGCGACTTCGGTTCGTTCCTCGTCGGCGCACCCCATGACTTCGCGCTGACCGCGGAGCAGCTGGTCCAGCACAAGACCGACGGTCACATGGACGTCGACGCCGCGCGCGCGGGCGCGATTCTCGTGTGCCCGGTGAAGCTTCCGGGCGGCGGGATCTACATGGGCGACATGCACGCCCTGCAAGGCGACGGCGAGATCGCGGGACACACGTGCGACGTCTCCGGCACGGTCACGCTGCAGGTCGAGGTGATCAAGGGCGGCCTCGGGATCGACGGGCCGGTGCTGCTCCCTTTGGAGGAGGACCTGCCGTTCCTGGCCCGCCCGCTGAGCGAGCAGGAGCGCACGCGCGCGCGTGCGCTGGCCGCCGGCTGGGGCCTGGCCGAGCTGGAGGAATCGGCCCCGATCTCCGTCATCGGCACGGGACCGGACCTCAACTCCGCGACCGACAACGGCCTCGAGCGCGCGGCCGCGCTGCTCGACATGACCGTGCCCGAGGTCAAGAACCGAGCGACGATCACCGGTGCGATCGAGATCGGCCGTCACCCGGGCGTGGTGCAGGTCACGTTCCGGGCGCCGATGGACGCCCTCGAGCGCTGCGGGCTGGCGACGTACGCGCGGGAGCAGTACGGCGGCGCCTGAGCCGTCACGCGGCGGGCCGAGCGCGCGGCGCCCAGCCCGCCGCCCGCACCCTCAGCGCGCGGTCGCGACGACGAGCCGGTCGGTTCCGGACTCCGCTCCCCAGACGCGGCCGTCACGGCCCAGGAGCTGGCGCACGTTCGCCCCCGCCGACCGGAAGCGCAAGGTCTCGAAGCGCCGGCGCGTGGGATCGAAGCGCACCAGCGCGTTGGCGCCGAAGTCGGTCAGCCAGACGAGGTCGGCGTCGTCGACGTAGACGGCGTAGGGCTGGGGATGGTCGCCGGGAAGGCGCCATTCACGCCAGCGCTTCGTGCTGGGGTCGTAGGCGGCCAGCTTGCCGGCGTTCCACTCGCTGACCCAGAGCCGTCCGTGCGAGTCGGGCCAGATACGGCGGGCCCCCTGCCCTTTGGTGGGCGGCTCGACCACGCGGGCCCGGCCGCTGCCGATGTCGATCCGGGCCACGTGGCTGCCGGCCAGGGAGGCGTACCAGACGCCGCCCGCCGGAGTGGTCGAGATGCCGTAGGCACCTGGTCCGCGCGGCGCGTCGAACACGCGCATGCGCCCCGTACGCGGGTCGAGCCGGCCGTAGATCCCGGCCTGGCCCGTGAACCACAGCCGCCCCCGGTGGTCGAACGTGGCCGTGTTGAGGTTGGCGGCGGTCCGGTCGCGTGGCAGCGGGAACCGGCGCACGCGCAGCGAGCGGTCGTCGACGCGCACGATCGCGTTCAGCCCGCCGTCGGTCACCCAGGCGGCGCGGTCAGGCCCGACGATCACGCCGTGAGGAGCCGAGCCGGTTCCGAGCCGCACCCGTCGGATGCGGCCGGTCCGCGGGTCGAGCCGGCCCAACTCGCCGGCCGCCTGCGCCGTGAACCAGACCGTGCCGTCGCGCGCCGGCGCCACGTCATGCGGTCCCGCTCCCCGGAAGACCTGGTACTCGCGCAACTTCACGCGCGGCGGGCGCGAGCGACGCGCGAGCCGCGCCCATTCCTCCGCCTCGACCGTGGCGACGATCTCGAAGTGACGGGGCCCGCGGCCAGGAGCGACCACCGCGACCTCGCCTTCGGCGAGGCTCAGCCCGGTGGCATCGTCGATCGCGAAGGCGTGGGAGACGAGCACCGTGTTCGTCGCGCGGCGGGGCGGCGCGGCCAGCAGTCGCCGCAGGCGCGCCGGCTGGCGCTCACGGGCCGACGGACTCGTCAGATAGCGGGCGGAGAGCAGGGCGGTGGACGAGCGCAGGCGGCCAAAGGCCAGGCGCGCGGTGTCCCTGGCCCGGCAGTATGGGCTCGCGAGCACCTCGCCGACCGGGACGGCGAGCCGCCGTAGTGCGGTGCCGATCATGCGCGCCTGGCGCCGCCCTTTCGCGTTCAGGTTTCTCTGCCGCGTGCAGTCGTGCAGGTCGCGCGTCTCGTCAACCATCGAGAAGTCGGTGGCGGCATGGCGGAACACGAGCACGTAGCCACCCCGGCGTAGGCCGAGCAGCAGCGAACGCGAGACATCGCCGCTTGCGGCCCGCGCCGCACGCGGTCGGTCGCCTCGACGCTCGTCATCGGAGCCGAAGTCACAGCCACCAGCGGCCACGACCGCGGCGAGGGCGAGCGCCGGCAGCAACCGTCTGCGCACGCCACGCAGGGTAATCCCGTCTGCCGGGCCCGCGGTCGATTCCAGCGATCGCCAGATCGCGGTGGAGCGTTCTGCCACAGACGTGGATGCGACGACGCAGTGCCGGGGCCGTTCCGTGCTGGGTCCCAGCGTGCGGGGCTTGCGGCGCACTGGCTCGTCTGCGACCGTCGGGCCTCAGCGACAGGCGGAGCGGCGATGGCTCGATGGCGAGCTGCTGCGTTGAGTTCTGAGAGCTGGTGCGGTGCTGGGAGCCGACCGCGTCCCTGAGCGATGGCGTCTGATTTCACCGTGATCCTGGATGACCGGCCTGGCGAGCTCGCGCGGCTCGGCGAAACTCTCGGTGGCAGCGGTGTGAACATTCGGGGTCTTGCGGCATTCACAGGCGAGGGGCGCGGCGTCGTCCATGTCCTGATCGACGCCCGAGACGTCACACGGGCACGCGAGGCGCTCAAGCACGCCGGCATGGGGGTCGCCGACGAACGCGAGGTCCTCGTGGTCGACATCGAGGACAGGCCGGGCACGCTCGGCGAGCTCACCCGCGAGCTCGCCGATGCGAATGTCAACGTCGACCTCGCCTATACGACGTTCGGCGGGGTGAAGATCGTTATCGCCACCGACGACATGGACAGCGCGAGGGCGACGCTCGAGTAGCCGGGCTCTGGGTGCTAGCCAGGCTGGGCGGCGCGCTGAGGTCGCCGGCCATGAAGCTGTGAGCGTCGAGATGGTGAAGGTCACGTCGTCGCCGACATCCCGCAGGCCGCGGGCGTTCGGTGGATGGGCCACGCCAGCAGTGCACGGGAGGCGAGGCGTGGGGGCCGCGGTTCGCGCGTTCGCAACAGTCGCTCGCAACCCCGAACCACGCCTGTGCATTGGCGTCCGCGCGAGCCGCCGCAGCCTCGACCATCTGAGAGGCTGTGCGGATGACTATCGCGACGACCACGACGCGCCTGCTGAACCCGGCGAGTTATGACGCCGGCGAGTTCGATTCCGCGACGCA
>JBKPLC010000092.1:0-8711 GCA_046731495.1 Actinomycetota bacterium
CGGCGACGCGCTCTTCCTCGGAGACCAGGCCCCCAGCTTTGCGGCGGGCCTGACCCGCTGGGTAGTGACGATGGCGACGCTCCTGATCACGGGGCTCCTGATGGCCTGGATCCGTCGTTCGCTGGAGCGTGAGCGCGAGGAGACCGCCCGGCTGGCGGTGGTCGCAGAGCGGATGCGGATCGCCCGGGACCTCCACGACGCGGCGGGTCACGGCGTCACCGCGATCTCGCTGCAGGCCGCCGCGGCCGAGCGCGTGCTCGACGAGGAGGGCGACACGGACGAGGCGCGCTCCGTCCTCGAAGACATCAAGCGGACCTCCCGAATCACGCTCGAAGACATGCGCAAGCTGCTCGGCCTGCTGCGGCCCGGCGATGCCCCGGATCCGGATCGCGACCGAGTCAGCCTCTCCCACCTCGACGAGATGATCGAGGAGTGCCGCGCTGCGGGCCTCACGGTGACCGTCGAGCGGTCGGGCGACCCGGTGACCCTGCCGCCGCTCCTTGACCAGACCGCCTACCGGATCATCCAGGAGTCCCTCACCAACGTGCTCAAGCACGCCGGCACGCGCGCGGCCGCCTCGGTTCAGCTCAGCGTGGGCCCCTCGGGCGTCCAACTCGAGGTGACCGATGACGGTCCGGGGAGGATCGGGTCCGTGGCGATCGGCATCCGCAGGGGGCTGATCGGGATGCGGGAGCGGGTCGAGCTCTTCGGCGGCCGCTTCTCGGCCGGCCCGATGGAGGGCGGAGGCTTCCGGGTCTTCGCCCGGCTGCCGGCGAGGGAAGCGCTCGAGAACCTCAGCCAGGCGCGCTGAGTCCGTGCGCCCCTACGACGGGACGGACGCCTGGATGATCCAGGTGGAGGCGGGAGCAGCGACCCTGCCGTCTTCCTGCACGTAGTCGGAAAGCACCTCGCGGATCTCTTGCTGCAGCGTCGGCCGCAGCCGGTCGACCTCCGCGGCGGGGCAGATCCGGAGCAACTCGGCGGCCGGGCCGAGCGCCATGTTGAAGGCGACTGCGTGATCGAGGTCGTTGCCGATCGTGATCGGCAGATCGCAACGCGTGAAGGTGGGTCGCTCGAAACCGGCGATCCGAAGCTGCTCGGAGACGGTGTCGGCGTTGGCCATCGAGAACGGACCGGGACCGCAGCGCACGTCCTCGGGCTCCTCGGGCTCTTCCAGGTATTGCTCGACCACCAGCTCGGCGCGGTGCAGCCACTCGTTGTCGACCTTCCGACGCCAGACCACAGCGACCACATGTCCTCCCGGAAAAAGAGCGCCGTGAATGTTCCGGAGTGCCTGGACGGGATTTGCGAAGAACATCACCCCCATCCGCGAGAAGGCGTAGTCATACGGGCCTCTCAGGTCGCCCACCTGGACATCGGTGGCGAAGAAGTCCACGTTCTTCACCCCGGCCTCCCGGGCCTCCTCGATCGAGGCCCGGATGAAGGGCTCGGCGACGTCAACGCCGGTCGCGTGGCCCTCCGGCCCGACCAGGGCAGCCAGCTGCTGGGTCGTGTCGCCGAAGCCGCAGCCGATGTCGAGGACCCGGTTCCCCGGCATCGGCGGATGGAGGCGCATGGCCGCGTCGCCGTGTGCCTGCAGCCCGGCGACCACGAGGTCGCGGTACTTGACGAAGCGATCGAAGAGGACCCCGCTCCAGGCCTCGGTCGCCTCCTCGTTCTCGGCGGCGACCCGTGCGACCCGGATCGCCTCGTCGCTCCCCACGACGGCCTTCTCCATGGGGCCATCGTATTCGGAACCGGCTTGCTGTTACACAACCGGCGTGGGATTCAGGTCGATCGCGCTGCTGCTCAGCCTGCTCGCGCTAGCGGGAATGGCGGACGCCGACGACAGGCAGCTAACCGCCTACCAGGCGGCCGTGCACCTGGCGAGCAAGATCGGCTCCCGTCCGTCGGCGAGCGCGAACGAGCACCGCGCACACGGCTACCTGGCTCGTCGGTTTCGGGCGGCCGGACTCGACGTGGCCGTCAATAGGTTCCACGTTCGCGACCGCGGTCGATCCCGGAACGTGGTCGCCAAGCTCGAGACGCCGGCGAACTGCCTGACGATCGTGATGGCGCACACCGACAGCGTGCCGCCCGGGCTCGGGGCGGTCGACAACGCCTCCGGGGTCGGTGTTCTAGTTGCTCTCGCGCCGCGGCTCGCATCGCTCGATCCGGCGTGCGACATGTGGCTGGTCGCGACGGGCTCGGAGGAGCGGGAGGTGACCGGGCTCCCCTACCACGCCGGGGCCGCCGCGCTCGTCAAGCAGGTGCAGTCCGATGGCAGGGCCGGGGATCTTCGCTTCGCACTGTCGGTCGACGAGGTCGGGCTGGGCAAGCGCTTCTACCTGCGTTCGCCGGCGTCCGCGATCCGCGGCGGCATCGAGGGTCAGATCCTGTCCGCCTCCCGTCGCGCGGGCGTCACGGTCCACTGGGCGCGGGACTCCGGCACAGGCAACTCCGACCACCGTGAGTTCGAGCTCGCGGGCCTGCCCGGAGCCGTGCTGGAGGTGTGGAAGGGCGTCTTCCCGTGCCATCACATGGCGTGTGATCGCCCCAGGTTGCTTCAGAAACCCGCAATGAAGAGGGCGACGCGGATTCTCGAGGAGCTAGTGGCCGGTTGACGGCTTCGCCATCGATCGCGGCCACAAGCGGCGGCCCAACGCAAGTCGCTACGGGCTTCGCCCTCGCTCCCGAGGTGGGGCGGCTGGTGGCGCTAGGCGCCGTGGCACTTCTTGTACTTCTTGCCCGACCCGCACCAGCAGGGGTCGTTCCGCCCGATCTTCTCGCGATCTGACTTGACCACGGTCTCCTGCTCGGCGGGCGCGCCGTTGCCGGTCTGCGCCCCTCCTTCGATCGCGCGCTCCGGGGCCACGTCCGGGCCGGTCGCCGTGGCGACGGCGGCCTGGCCGAGGGCCGATGGCTGCTCCGGTCCGCCGCCTGAGTAATCCACCGCGAGCGGTTGCCGGGCGGCGGCGAACTCCTCCTGGGCACGCGGCGCCACCTCGACCTCGACGTGGAAGATCAGCCGCGCGAACTCCTCCCAGATCGAGTGCATCAGGGCCTCGAACATCGCGAAGCCCTCGTTCTTGTAGGCGACCAGCGGGTCGATCTGGGCGAAGCCGCGCAGGTGGATTCCCTCGCGCAGGTAGTCCATCTCGTAGAGGTGCTCGCGCCAGCGGTTGTCGATGATCTGCAGCAGGATCGCCCGCTCGAGCTGGCGCATGATCTCGTCGCCGAACTCTCCCTCGCGGCGGTCGTAGGCGGCGAGGGCATCGGCGAGCAGTGCCTCCCGCAGGTCCTCGCGGTCGGTCTGCTCGGGCTGTAGCGAGGCGATGTCCGCCGTCGAAGGCCACAGCTGCTGCACCTGCGTCTGGAGCTCGCCGAGGTCCCAGTCCTCGATCACGTCGCCCGGCGTGTAGTCGTCGACCAGGCGGCTGACGACCTCGGCCACGCCCTCGCGCGCAGAGTCGGACATGTCCTTGCCCTCGAGGATCTCGCGGCGGTACTTGTAGATCACCCGCCGCTGCTCGTTCATCACGTCGTCGTACTCGAGCACCCGCTTGCGGATCAGGAAGTTCTGCTCCTCGACCTTCTTCTGGGCGTTCTCGATGGTCCGGGTGAGCATCTTGGCCTCGAGGGCTTCCTCGTTGCCCTCCTCGTCGACCGGACCGAGCCGGTCGAGGATCTTGTAGATGCGCTCCCCGGCGAAGAGCCGGATCAGGTCGTCCTCAGCCGAGAGGAAGAAGCGGGACTCACCCGGGTCGCCCTGGCGGCCGGAGCGGCCGCGAAGCTGGTTGTCGATCCGGCGCGACTCGTGGCGCTCGGTGCCGCAGATGAACAGTCCGCCGAGCTCGCGGACCTCATCCGCCTCGGCGTCGCAGCTCGCCTTGAGCTGCTCGATCATCGCCTTCTCCTCCTCCTCGTAGCTCTCGTCGTCCGGAGTGAGGCCGAGCTTGCGGAGCTCGGATATCGCCATTCCCTCGGGGCTGCCCCCGAGCTTGATGTCGACGCCGCGGCCTGCCATGTTGGTCGCGATCGTGACGGCGCCCTTGCGGCCGGCCTGGGCGATCGTCTCGCCCTCGCGCTGGGCGTGCTCGGGCTTCGCGTTGAGCACGACGTGCTCGACGCCCCGGCGCTTCAGCTCATCGGAGATCATCTCCGAGACCTCGACCGAGATCGTCCCGACGAGGATCGGCTGGCCCGCCTGGTGGCGCGTCTCGATCTCGTTCAGCACCGAGTTCCACTTGCCGCCCTTGGTCTTGTAGATCTGGTCGTTGTGGTCGGCCCGGATCATCGGCACGTTGGTCGGGATCTCGACCGTCGGCATCTTGTAGATCTTCATGAACTCCTGGGCCTCGGTCAGCGCCGTGCCCGTCATGCCGGAGAGCTTCTCGTAGAGCCGGAAGTAGTTCTGGAGCGTGATCGTCGCGAGGGTCTGGTTCTCCTCGCGGATCTGCACGCCCTCCTTGGCCTCGATCGCCTGATGGAGTCCCTCCGACCAGCGCCGCCCCTCCAGGATCCGGCCGGTGAACTCGTCGATGATCATCACCTGGCCGTCGACGATCTCGTACTCGACGCCGCGCTTGTACAGCGACTCGGCCTTCAGGGCCTGGATCAGGTGGTTGACGAGCGTGCCGTGCTCGCTGAGGTAGAGGTTCTCGACGCCGAGGAACTCCTCCGCCTTGGCGGTCCCGCGCTCGGTCGGCGCGACCGTCTTGTGTTTCTCGTCGTACTCGTAGTCGTAGTCCGCCTCGCGCGTGTCCTTCGACTCGCCCAGCGACTTGAGCTTCTCCTTGTGGGGCTCGCCCTTCATCTGCTTGGCGAGGCGAGCGAACGTGTAGTAGAGGTCCGCCGCCTGCTCGGGGCGACCGGAGATGATCAGCGGGGTGCGCGCCTCGTCGATCAGGATGTTGTCCACCTCGTCGACGATCGCGAAGTCGTGGCCCCGCTGTACGCATTCCTCGAGTGAGCCCGCCATGTTGTCGCGCAGGTAGTCGAAGCCGAACTCGGAGTTCGTCCCGTAGGTGACGTCGGCGGCGTACTTCTCACGGCGCTCGGGCGGGTCGTCGTTCTCCTGGATCGCCGAGACCGTGACGCCGAGCGCCTCGTAGATCGGGCGCATCCACTCCGCGTCGCGGCGGGCCAGGTAGTCGTTCACAGTGACCAGGTGGACGGCCTCCCCGGCGAGAGAATTCAGGAAGACCGGGAGCGTGGCCGTCAGCGTCTTGCCCTCACCGGTCTTCATCTCGGCGATCGCCCCGGAGTGGAGCACCATGCCCCCGATCAGCTGGACGTCGAAATGGCGCTGGCCGATCGTGCGGCGCCCGGCTTCGCGAACCAGAGCGAAGGCCTCGGGGAGCAGGTCGTCGAGCGGCTCGCCGTTCCGGGCGCGCTCGCGGAGCGCGTCGGCCTCGGACTTGAGCTCCTGGTCGTCGAGGAGCTCCATCTCGGGCTCGATCCGGTTGATCGACTCCACCCGTCCCTGGTACTCCTTGAATTGCTTCGACTCGCCCATCCGCAGGGCGCGGTCGATCAGTCCTCTGGCCATTGGCAAGAGAGGTTAGCTAGAGCCTGGCTTCGCCATACAACGGGTTGCCCTCGGCGCTTCGCGCCTGCGGGCACCCTCGCATCTTCGCGTCGCTCACGATGGGGCGGCCTGGCCGCCGCTACGCAAGCGAGCCATCATCTTCCGCGTCGTCTGACGCTTGCGCCGCTTGTCCCGGTGCTTCTTGACCTGCCGGCGGATGTCCTCCGCGAGCTCGTGGATCGAGTGGAGCATGTCCGGTGAGGCCTCCTTGGCCCGCAGCGTCACGCCCTTCACGGGAAGGGTGGCCTCGGCCACCATCTTGTCGGTGATACGCGGGTTCCTCTCCTCGGAAAGCTCGATCTCGAGCGTGGCGAGCTCGGAGACCTGCTTGCCGACGCGGGCGAACCTCTGAACCACCGCCTCACGGACCTCGTCGGTCACCTCCACGTTCTTCCCCCGGACCTCGATCCTCATGGGCGGCCTCCTTCCGCGTTGGTGGCCTGAGCATCCTACGCCCGGCGTCCGGTCCGGGCAAGCCGCGGGACTAGACCGTTCGTGTAAGCGTCAGCGCGACCACGCGACGGCTGCCGCCAGAACGCAAAGCTTCTGCGCATGCCGTGAGCGTCCCGCCGGTCGTCCAGACGTCGTCGAGGAGCAGCGCGTTCGACGGCGCCTCGCCATCGAGCCGGACCCGCGGAGGGTCGGCGAGCCGCTGCGCCCGCGGGCGGCCCACCTGGCGCCGGCCGCTCCGCCGGCGCAGGCAGGGCGCCAGGGGGAGATCGGTCAGCTGGGTGAGCGCCAGGGCGATCTCTTCGGCCGGGTCGAATCCCCTCCACCGCCACCGCAGCGGCCCCGGAGGAACCGGCACGACCGAATCGAGGGACTCCCAATGCGGCAGGGCGCGAAGCATGGCCTCGGCGGCGACCCGCGCGAGCGCCAGCCGCCGGGAGTACTTCAGGCCGATCACCACCCGGCGAGCCACGCCGTCGAAGGGCGAGGCGGAGACGGCCAAGTCGACACCGGGAGGACCGGGCTCGATCACCACCGGCGCCGCCGCCAGCTCCCGCTCGCAGCGATCGCAGATCACCCGTTCGAGCGCGCGCTGCTCGCCGCAGGCGGCACAGAGCGGCGGGGCGAGCAGTGAGACGAGCTGGCCGATCACTGAGGCGATCCGGCGAGAGTCGGACATCCGCCGTCACGAGATCCGCGCTGAGCGTCCAGGAAGTAAGTCTCTGCGACCAGGATGGGCGACAACCCGTGGGGAGACGACGTGATCCGCGAGCTCCAGAGCTGAGCCTGGAGCTCGCGGACCTTGCCGCGCGTTTCCGTCGTCAGAGCGTCGGCACGAGACCGACCCGGCGAACGAAGTCGTTCGCGGGATCGCCTCCGGACGGCTGCGCCCAGAACGGCAGCCAATCCGCGCCGTCGGTGTCCATGCCGACGTAGTCGCCGACGAACCAGCCGCGCGCAAACGGCGCCTGCCGCATGTTGTACGAGGCGTCCGTCTGCTTCACCTCGTCACCCCAGTTGGCCGGATCCGTGCAGGCGGTCGGCGTCGTCGGATGGCAGTGGATCGTGAACTCGTCGGTGGCCAGCGTCGCGACCTCGGGCGTGTCCTCGTTCGCCCGGAAGTCCGAATAGCGGACCCCGATCGTGCCGTCATCCAGCACGCTCACCACCGGGTTGAACGCCTGCTGGTTGCCGACCGCGATGTCGGTCGGCGTCTGGTTGATCTTGATGGTCCTGGACCAGGTCAGCCCGCCGTCCAGCGACTGGCTGAAGGCGATGCTGCTTCGCGTCCCGAAGCGCATGTCCTGCCACACCAGGTAGATCGCCCCGGTGTTCGGGTCCACGGTGCCCTCCGGGATGATGTCGCCGGTCCGGACCAGCCGCGTGGTGGTGTTCGGGTCGTCCGGATCCACCACCATGCCCTGGAACGCGTTGTGGCGGTCGACCACGATCGGCTTCTGATCCCAGGTGGCGCCGTTGTCATCGGATCTGAGCAGCGCGATGCTGAACCCGCGCCCCGGTGACTTATTGGCGTTCAGGATCAGATCGAAGAAATCGACCAACTCGCCGTCGAACTGCTCGTTGTCGGGCAGGACGACGATCTGGTTCCCGATCGTCTGGTCGTTGGTGCCGGGATCGAAGATCTGCCGCGCGGGCTCCCAGCTCGCGCCCCCGTTCGTGGTCCGGGCGAACCAGGTCGGCCCGCGACCCGCAACCGCGTTCTCACTCGCGATCGGCGAGGCCTGCTCGGCCGGCGGCCCGACCACTCGGTCCCAGACCGCGTAGACGAAACTCGAGTCGTTCGGATCGGCGGTCAGCGTGTTCTTGTCGTTGAGCACGCCGGGGTCCTCGTCCCTCCTCAGCGTGATTGGATCGCTCCAGGTGGCACCGCCGTCGGTTGAGCGCATGGCGAGCATGGCATTCGGGTAAAGCCCGAAGCCACCCGGGTTTGTGTCGACGGAGAGGCTCATCAGGTAGGCGGTCCCGTCCGGGGAGAAGTCGACCCACGGGTCCGACGCGCGCTGATAACCGCCGCCGTTGGCCGCGGTGCCGCCCGTGCAGACCGACGACTTCGTGGTCGCGTTCGTGGTCCAGCTGAGGCCGCCATCGAGGCTCGTCGCCGTCACGAGACCCTCACTGCCGCCACTGCTCCAGCGGTCCTGCTGCCAGGCGGCGAGCAGGTTGTCACCGAGGATCCCGTCGTTGTCAGGCCCGTCGGTGGGATTCACCGCCATCCAGGGCTCGACCTCGCTGTTCGTGAAGTTCCTTCCCGGTCCGCCCAGATCGCCGTCGCAGCCCGCGATCGGGCTTGCTCCTGAGGCGAGCACCGCCGGGCCCTGGTTCGCAGCGGGCGCCGCGCTCACCTCCGGCACGGAAGCGGCCATGGTGAACCCCACGACCGCGAGTGGCAGGAAGACTCTCGCTCGTCGCATCCTTGCTCCTCCTTGATCCCTCACACCCAAAAGGCGTCCAACCGACGTGCGTACCCGCGTAACGGGGTCCAAAACCAGGTACGTCAGCCCAATGGCCGCTCGGTCCCGAGGCCGTACAGCCCACCGACCACGAGGGCGCCCGCCGGCACCTCCGCGCCCGGTAGCACGACGCAGTCGCGCAGCATGGCTCCCTGGCCGAGGCGACAGCCGTCGCCGATCACGACCGGACCGTGCAGGTC
>JBKPLC010000093.1:0-13254 GCA_046731495.1 Actinomycetota bacterium
AGGTCGTGAGGCAGGGCGGTCAGTGGAAGCTCGATTACCTCGCCCATGTCGAGATCGATCGCGAGC
Source organism: Actinomycetota bacterium (assembly GCA_046731495.1). Lineage (GTDB taxonomy): Bacteria > Actinomycetota > Thermoleophilia > Solirubrobacterales > 70-9 > DASUPK01. The sequence goes on from JBKPLC010000093.1 coordinate 67, forward strand.
GATTCGACGCCGCGCAGCGTCGGGAGCTGATCGCGCTGGGGACCCCTGGAAACGAAGCCGCGTGCGCCGTCCGCAGCGTGCGGCGGATCTTTCCCACGCACCAGATCGAACGAGCGCTCGTCAGCGGCAAGACCCGGATCTTTGCGGCCGCAGAGGTGCCGTGCTTCGGCCGGAGCACCTTGGTGCATCAGTTCACGATCGCTGTTCGGCACACCGCGCCGAAGGACGTCCCGGCACCGATCCTCGACTGCGTGACCCGGAAGATCATCGGCGCCACGAGCACGGCCGAGCTGCGCGTGCTCTTCGCCGCCCCCGACAAGTTCACCGACTACTTCGAGGACGTCGCGCGCTCAGCCGCCCGAAGCTGCGCCAAGGAGTCCGAATCCGGCCTGCTGCCCGAGCCCTCTCCGAGCTAGAGGATCTGCTCGCTGATGAAGCCGGCGAGCAGCACCGAGAAGCCGGCGATCTCGACCAGGATCAGCGCCCACATGAACTGGTGGAGCCCGGTGGGCGCCTCACACTCGCGGAACTGGTTGGTGGTGTCCCGCCGGATGCCGTGCCAGACGTAGCCGGCGATCGCCCCTACAAAGAAGGCGATCACCGCGAACGCCGCGATCACATTGACCGCAGTGCTGAAGCCCGAGAGCTCCACGAAGGTCGCGATCAGCAGGGTCGCGAACGAGTAGAGGAGCGCGGCGCGGTGCGCGGTGTCGACGTAGGGATGCGCGAGCCCGTCCGGGCTGGCGGCCATCTGCCGGTACTTCCAGACGCCGAGCAGGAGGGCCCAGATGAAGATCAGCCCCGCGCCCAGCAGGACGGCCTTCGTGTCTCCCCCAAGCTCCACGGCGATCAGCCTATTCGCGCAGCCCGCGGACGTGATCGGGTGTGAGCTCATCCAGGGAATCCAGTGCCACGTCGGCCAGCTCGAGGGCGTCGCGCTCCGGCGGGAAGTCTCGATTCGGCACCGCGATCACGCCCATCCCCGCGGCGTGGGCCGAGCGGATGCCGTTGGTGGAATCCTCGATCGCCGCGCAGGCGGCCGGCTCGACGCCCAGGCGCCTCGCCGCCTCCAGGTAGACGTCCGGAGCCGGCTTGCCGCCGCCCACCTCCTCGGAGGAGACCGTCGCCTGGAAGCAGTCCGCGATATCGGCCAGATCCAGGACCAGGTCGATGACGTGGCGGTTGGACGAGGACGCCAAACCGAGCGGCCACTCTGCCGCGAGCCTCCGCACCGCCTCGACCGCCCCCGGTAGCAGCGGCAGCCTCTCCCGGTAGGTGTCTGCGACACGATCCGCCACCTCCTGGGAGATCCGCTCGGGCTCGAGCTGCACGCCGAGCCGGTCGTGGAGGTAGCGGGACCACTCCACCGAGCTCATCCCCATCATGTCCCGCTGCGCGTTCTCGTGCCAGCGCCCGCCGTTCTCCTCGGTGAACTCCTCGCGGACCTCGTCCCAGACGGCCTCGGAGTCGACCAGCAGGCCGTCGAGGTCGAAGATCACCGCCGCGATCGGGGCCACTCAGGCCTTGCTGACGGCGATGCGGAGCTCGCGCCCCTCGATCGTTGCCTTCTCGCCCGCCCCGTCGGCGCCGTAGCCCACCGAGGTGGCCAGGGTCTCGCCGGCGATGTAGGACTCGTGCTCGCGGGCCGCGTCGAGCAGCTCATCGTCGCCGCCGAGCTTGAGCGAGATCCGGTCGGAGACCTCGAGCCCGGCCTGCTTGCGCGCCTCTTGAACGGCGCGGACGACTTCGCGCGCGAGTCCCTCGCGGCGCAGCTCGTCGTCAAGCTCCAGCTCGAGAGCTACGGCGTGTCCGGCCTCGGCTTCGACCTGGTAGCCCTCGAGCGGCTCCATCACGAGGTTGATGTCGTCGGCCGAAAGTGTGTGCTCCCTGCCGTCGATCGAGATGCCGACCTCGGCGCCGGCCTCGAGCTGGTCGGCGACGCCGGTCGCGTCGAGGGCCTCCACCGCGGCCGCGACCTGCGGCATGTTCTTGCCGAAGCGCGGGCCGAGGGAGCGGTAGTTCGGCTTCACCCGGTAGGAGACGAGCTCGGCCTCGCTGTGAACGAAGTCGAGCTCCTTCACGTTGAGCTCGGAGGCCACGACCTCGGCGAGCCGCTCGATCGCAGCGCGCTCGGCGTCGGAGGCGACCACGACCGCCTTGCGTAGCGGCTGCCGCAGCTTCACCTTTGCCTGGGCGCGGGCGGCGCGACCCAGCTCGACGGTGCGACGGACGGCCTCCATACCCACCTCGAGCTGATCGTCGATCAGCTCCGCGTCGACCTCGGGGAAGTCGCAGAGATGGACCGAGTCGGGGCAGTCGCCGAAGGCCGCCTCGTCGGCCCCGGCGCAGAGGTTGGTGTAGATCTCATCCGCGAGAAAGGGCGTGAAGGGCGCGAGCAGCGTCGCCAGGGTGATCAGGCAGTGTCGAAGCGTCGCGAAGGCCGTCTCGTCGCCGTCCCAGAAGCGGCGGCGGCTGAGCCGGACGTACCAGTTGGAGAGCTCGTCGCTGTAGTCGGCGATGGCCCGGCCGGCGACGGTGCAATCGAAGTCGTCCATGTGCTCGCGGACCGTCGCGATCGTGCGCTGCAGGCGCGAGAGCGCCCAGCGGTCGAGCTCGCCCGGGGAGCCCTCGCGGCCGCCCGCGTCCCACGCCGTCGCCAGTGTCTCCGGATCGAGTCCCTCCGTGTTGGCGTAGAGGACCCAGAACGAATAGGTGTTCCAGAGCGTCAGCAGGAACTGGCGGACGGCCTCGCCGACGGTCTCGACCGAGAAGCGGTACCCGGCCCAGGGCTGCTGGGAGACGAAGTAGTACCAGCGGAACGCGTCCGCGCCATGCCGCTCGATCACATCCCAGGGCTCGACCACGTTGCCGCGGCTCTTCGACATCTTCTGGCCCTCGGGGTCGAGGATCAGCCCCAGGCAGACCACGTTCCGGTAGCTAGAGGTGTCGAAGAGCAGCACCGCCTCGGCGAGCAGCGTGTAGAACCAGCCGCGGGTCTGGTCGATCGCCTCGCAGATGAAGTCGGCAGGGAAGCGCTCCTTGAAGAGCTCCTCGTTCTCGAACGGGTAGTGGTACTGGGCCCAGGGCATCGAGCCGGAGTCGAACCAGGTGTCGATCACCGACTCGACGCGGCGCATGGTCCCGTCGCAACCCTCCCGCTCGCAGGCGAAGGTCGCCTGGTCGATATAGGGGCGGTGGAGATCATCGGGGACCTCGGCTCCCTGCTCGCGCAGCTCTGCGATCGAGCCGGCGCAGAAGCGCTCCTCGCAGCCCTGCGCGTCGCACTCCCAGATCGGTAAGGGCGTGCCCCAGTAGCGGTCGCGCGAGAGCGCCCAGTCGACGTTCCCCTCCAGCCATTTCCCGAAGCGGCCATGCTTGATGTGCTCGGGATGCCAGCCGATCTCCTCGTTGGCGGCCAGCAGGCGGTCGCGGACCTCGGTCGTCTTCACGTACCAGCTGGACTTGGCGTAGTAGAGGAGCGGCGTGTCGCAGCGCCAGCAGTGCGGATAGGCGTGCAGGTAGGTCTCTGCCCGCAGCAGCTTCCCCTTCTGCTCCAGCGCCCTGACGATGTCCGGATCGGCCTCCTTGACCTTCCGGCCGGCGAAGTCGGTGATCCGCTCGTCGAAGCGACCGCGGAGGTCGACCGGGTTCTGCAGCGTGATCCCGTACTGCTCGCCGAGCCGGAAGTCGTCCTCGCCGAATGCGATCGCGGTGTGGACCAGGCCGGTCCCGTCCTCGGTGGTGACGAAGTCGCCGAGCAGGACCGTGTGGCCGCGCGGGCCGTAGTCGGCGATGTACTCGAAGGGAGGCTCGTAGGAGGTGCCGGCGATCGCCTCGCCCGGAAAGGTGGCAAGGATCTCGACGTCCTCCCCGAGCACGTGCTCGACCCGGTCGCGCGCCATGACGAAGACCTCGTCCCCACCGGCGTGTCCGACCTTCTCGTCGCCGCCGAGCAGCTGCACCCGGACGTATTCGATGTCCGCGCCGGCCGCGACGGCTGCATTGGAGATCAACGTCCAGGGCGTGGTGGTCCAGACGAGCAGCTGGTCCCCGGGCTGGAGGGGCGACTCGGGGATCTGGTCGCTCGGCGCGGGCTCGCGGACCGGCAGCTTCACGTAGACGCTCGGGTCCTCGACGTCGTGGTAGCCGAGGGCGACCTCGTGTGAGGAAAGGGCCGTGCCGCAACGCGGGCAATACGGCACGACCTTGTGGCCCTCGTAGAGGCGATCGTCGTCCCACATCCGCCGCAGCGCCCACCAGACGGACTCGATGTAGTCGTTGGTGAGCGTGACGTAGGGATCCTCGAGGTCGATCCAGAAGCCGATCCGCTCGGTGAGGCGGTTCCACTCCTCGACGTAGCGAAAGACCGACTCCCGGCAGCGCTGGTTGAACTCGGCGATCCCATAGGCCTCGATCTCCTCCTTGGATGAGATGCCGAGCTCTCGCTCGATCTCGAGCTCGACCGGCAGGCCGTGGCAGTCCCAGCCGGCTTTGCGCGGCACGTAGTGCCCCGTCATCGTGCGATAGCGCGGATAGATGTCCTTGAAGACGCGCGAGAGAACGTGGTGCGAGCCCGGGCGACCATTTGCCGTGGGCGGCCCCTCGTAGAAGCCCCAGAGCGGCGCGGACTCGCGCTCCGTCAGCGACCGGGCGAAGACGTCTCGCTCGCGCCAGCGCTCGAGGATCCGCTCCTCGAGGGCGGGAAAGGACTGCTTCGGGTCGACAGGCCGGAAACTCGCCATGAGCGGCGGATTCTGGCAGCCGCGCGCGGGCGGCCCGGGTCGAGGTGCAGATCAATCGTCCGGGAGCAGCGTCGCGCCGTCCTCGGTGATCGTCCAGCGCGGGTTATGCGCGACCTCCCACGGATGGCCATCCGGATCGATGAAGATCGCCGAGTAGCCGCCCCAGAAGGTCTCGGCGGGCTCGCGCCCGATCGTCGCGCCCGCCTTGCGCGCCTCCTCGATCACCTGGTCGACCTCGTCGGTCGAACGTGTGTTGTAGGCGAGGGTGATACCGCCCCAGCCACCGTTGTCCGTGACGACGCTGTCCTCGGCGAGCTTCCCGCGGTCCCAGAGCGCGACGACCATGCCGCGGGCCTGGAAGAAAGCGACATCGTCCGCTTCCTTCGCTCCGGTGCTCCAGCCCAGGGCCTCGTAGAACCTCCGCGCACGATCCAGATCGGACACGCCGAGGGTGATCAGGCTCATCCGCTGTTCCATCTGTGTCCTCCTTTCAACGATCCGCGGTGACGCTATCCGGCGATCGCTCCCCCGCCTTGAACATTTCGGACGTCCTCTAGCGTTCCGGCATGGGCTCCTACCGGGAGTTCGATCCAAGCCCACCGTTCCACGCCCTGATCGCCTGCCGCTGGCTGCGCGAGGTCCCGGCCGACGACCCCGCCGATTCGACCCTGGTGCTACCCGACGGCAGCGTGGACCTGCTCTGGCGCGACGGGGAGCTCCTCGTGGTCGGTCTCGACCGGACCGCGCGGCGCAGCCCGGTGCGTGCGGGTACCGCGACCGCGGGGATTCGGCTGCGTCCCGGCGTCGCGGGCGCCGTGTTCGGGATGCCGGCGAGCGAGTTGCTCGAGGTGCGAGTCCCGCTGAAGGACGTACTGGGCGCGCGGGCCTCGGAGTTCTCGGAGAGGCTCGAGGCGGCCTCGGGACACGAGGCCGAGTTCGTGCTGCTCGAGGGCCTGGTCGGCTCCGCGATCGCGGATCGCGCCCCCGACCCGCTCGTCCTCGCGGCAACCCGGCGACTTGGCTTCCCCGGCAGCCGGGTCGACCAGCTGGCTGAGGCGCTCGGGATCAGTGAGCGACAGCTGCGACGCCGCTTTCACGACGCGGTCGGCTACGGCCCGAAGACGCTCGACCGGATCCTGCGTTTCGGGCGGCTGGTCTCCCAGGCCCGGGGGGTCTCGGACGGCGAGGTGGACCTGGCCAGGCTGGCCGCCGACCTCGGCTACGCGGACCAGGCGCACATGACCCGCGACTCGGTCCGGCTTACGGGGATGCCCCCGGCGCAGCTCGCCGCGCTCTGGGCGAGCTGACAGCTGTCCAGGCAGGTTTCCCGGCGGCCCGCAGGGAGCAAGATCGGGACATGACAATAGGTACTTCCCTGTTTCTGATCGCGGTCGGCGCGATCCTTCGCTACGCCGTCGAGGACTCGTGGAAGGCGGTGGACCTGGCCACGGTGGGACTGATCCTGATGGTGGTGGGCGCCTTCGGCCTGCTCCTGGGTCTCTACTTCACGTTCGTGCGCGGCAGGCCGGATCCGACGCTGGGCGATCCCGACGTGGTCGAGCGCCGGACCTACCGGCGCTACTGAGCGTCTAGGCAGCCCGGTCGAGCTTCCGGCAGAGGTCCGCGAGCTGGCGCTTCTCGGTCTCGTCGAGAACGCCGAAGGCCTCGCGGACCCGCTCGGCGTGCGCCGGGAAGGCGTGGGTGACCAGGTTGTATCCCGCCTGGGTGAGCCCGACCGAGACGGCGCGCCGGTCGGTCTCCAGCCGGCTGCGCACCACGAAGCCGCGGTTCTCCAGCGTGTCAAGCACCTCGGTCGCGGTCGCCTTCGACGCGCCCAGCCGCCGCCGCATCGTCCTCAGCTCGAGCCTCCCGCCCGCGCTGGTCAGCAGGACCAGCATCGTGAACCCGGTGGCCGAGACGCCGATCCTCTCGAGGTCGGCGGCGAGCCGCCGCGTCAGGTTCGCCTCGGCCCGCACGAGCGCCTCCAGGGCGCGGTGGGCGAGCGGATCGATGGGGCGAAGGGGCGTCGCCTCGTCGGTCACGGCTGATCAAGTTATGGACCGCGGCGGACGTAGGATCACGCGATGCGATTCCGCCGATCAGCCGCGGGCACCACGGCCGCCATCGCGCTGATCACGGTCGCGATCACCGGCTGCGGGAACTCGCAGGACGACGAGGCGCCCGCGGCCTGTCTGGCGACCAACGAGGGCTACCTACGAGCTCTGGAGAAGGCTCCCGGCGAGGTGCGGCTCGGCGGCAGCACGCCGATCTCGGCTTGCCTGGTGCCCGAGCAGGACGCGGGCCAGCTCGCGAACATCGGACACGAGATGATCATCGCCGCCACCAAGCTGAACGCCGAGGCCCGGCGGCATCCGAGCGGCGATGCGGGCCTGCAGCTCGGCTACCTGATCGGAGCGGTCTCCCAGGGAGCGGATGCGATCCACACCGACCTGGTCAGGCGCCTCAATTCATCCGCGCACTTCAGCGAGACGGGGGGTGCGCTGCCCGCCAGCTTCGAGCGCGCCTTCGGCCGGGGCTACGCAGCCGGCCAGGCCTCCGGCTAGGTAGCCTCAGGGAACCATGGAGACGAAGACGACCGACCAGCTCTGGGGCGGCGAAACCACGAAAGCTGTAGAGAACTTCCAGATCTCCGGGCATCCGATCCCGGCGCCGGTGGTCCACTGGCTGGGGCGGATCAAGGCCGCCGCCGCCCGCACCAACGCTGAGCTGGGCGAACTCGACCAGGACCTCGCCGAGCGGATCGCCAAGGCCGGCGACGAGGTCGCGAACGGCGAGCACGACGAGCAGTTCCCGATCGACGTCTTCCAGACGGGGTCCGGCACCTCATCGAACATGAACGCCAACGAGGTGATCGCCGAGCTCGCCGGCGACGAGGCCCATCCCAACGATCACGTGAACATGGGTCAGTCCTCCAACGACGTCTTCCCGTCGGCGGTCCATCTCGCTGCCCTGGGAGAGGTTCACTCCGACCTGCTGCCGGCGCTGGATGAGCTCCGCGCGGCGCTCGAGCGCAAGGCCGAGCAGTTCAACGACCTGGTCAAGACCGGGCGTACCCACCTGATGGACGCGGTGCCGGTCACGCTCGGTCAGGAGTTCTCGGGCTACGCGGCCCAGATCCGCCTGGGCGCGGAGCGGGTGCGCGCGGCGCTCGGTCGGGTCGGCCAGATCCCGCTCGGCGGCACGGCGACCGGGACCGGCCTCAATACGCACCCCGAGTTCGCAGCCAAGGTCCGCGAGAAGCTCAGCGCCGACACCGGCCTCAACATCTCCGAGCCCGCCGATCCGTTCGAGGCGCAGGCCAACCGGGACGCGCTGGTCGAGCTCTCCGGCGCGCTCAAGACGGTCGCCGTCTCGCTGCTCAAGATCGCCAACGACCTGGCCCTGATGGGCTCGGGACCCCGGGCCGGTCTCGCGGAGCTGCGGCTGCCGGAGCTCCAGAAGGGCTCCTCGATCATGCCCGGCAAGGTCAACCCGGTGATCCCGGAGGTCGTCATCCAGGTCGCCGATCAGGTGATCGGCAACGACACGGCGATCACGATGGCGGGTAGCCAGGGGCAGTTCGAGCTCAACGTGCGTGTCCCGCTGATCGCGCGGAACCTGCTCGACTCGATCAAGCTGCTCTCGGCCGCCTGCCGGACGCTCGACGAGAAGTGCGTCAGTGGAATCGAGGCGAACGAGGAGATGCTGGAGCGCCACCGGGAGGCCAACCTGATCGTCGCGACCGCTCTCAACCCCCACATCGGCTACGACAAGGCGGGCGAGATCGTCAAGGAGGCGGCCGCCTCCAACCGCTCGATCCGCGAGGTGGCGAAGGAAATGGGCGTCGAGGAGTCGATCCTCGATGAGGCGCTCGACCATCGCAAGATGGCGCGCCCGCACGACTGAGCCGAGCAGCTCGCGACCCGCGACGGTCAACGCGCAACCGGCCGTTAACGTGGCCGCCCTGCGGATCGTGTCCAGGGACGCCATCTCACCTCCGGTGCGGGTTCTCGCGTTCGGCCTCGCGGCGGCGGCCCTCGGGCTCTTCCTTTTCATCGTCGTCCGGCAGATCGCCGAGGCGGGCTTCTACTCCGATGACTGGGCGATCCAGAACGAGTGGCACACCTACGGATTCTCGGAGGCGGTCTCGCGGCAGTTCGACATCCTGGGCGCCAAGCCGCTCCTCGGCATCCTGCTGATCGGCTCGTATGAGGTGCTCGGGACGAATCCTGCCTGGCATCACCTCCTGCTCGCGCTCCTCAGCATCGGGTGCACGGTCGGCTTCTACTTCGTGCTGCGCGGGCTTCGCCTGCCGCCGCGGGACGCCATCCCGATCGCGCTGCTGGCGCTGCTCTTCCCCTGGGCCTCCTCGGTCAGGCTGTGGCCGACCGGAGGCCTCAACAACTTCGCCGTTCTGCTGCTCTTCGGTGGATTTCTGATCGCGCTGCGCGCCCTGCGAGTCGACGGTTGGCGCGGCATCCTGATCCACCTGGCCGCGACCGCCTGCTACGTCGCGAGCATCCTCGTGTACGAGGTGACCACCGGCCTGGCGCTGTTCGCGTGGATCGCCTACGTCTGGCTCGGCGGACGGCGCCGCGCTCTCCCCCGAATGGCGCTCGATGTCCCGGCGGTCGCGGCGACGGCGATCTACACCGGGGAGAACACCAACAAGCACGTCGAGACCATCACCGCCCAGCTCGACCACGTGCCCGACGTCGCGGGCCAGGGCGCCAAGCTGATCGCGGACACGTTCCTACCAGTCTCGATCCCGGCCGAGATCTCCGTTGGGCTGACCGTGATCGTGATCGCGGCAGCTGCCGGGGTCCTGGTCGTCGCCGCCGTCCGCCCAAGCCCCGGGGCTGGGGCGATCCGCTGGCCGGCCGTCGCCCTGGCCGCGCTCGGGGCTCTCGCGCTCTGCTGGGCGATCTACGTCCCGCAGGCCTTCTACACCCCGACCTTCCGGGGAGTCGAGGACCGTGTCAACATCCTCGCTCTCTATCCCGCGTCGGTGCTCGTCTGGGCAGTGCTGCAGGCCGCCGGGTCGCTGGTCCCCCGCAACGGCTACGTTTTGGCTGTGGCCGGGGCGGTCGCAGTGGCGGTCGGGTTCGGCATCCAAGACATCCGCCAGCAGGACCAGTGGCTGCGTTCCACGGAGCTCCAGCCGGGCGTCTTGTCCGCGGTCGAGCGGGCCCATCCGCCGGAGGGCTCCGTCGTCCTCGTGTTCGGCTTCCCGGCCGAGACCGCGCGCGGGGTGCCCGTCTTCGACACCAACTACGACCTAAAGCCGGCTGCGCAGCTCCGCCTCTCGAGCACCACGATCGCCACCTATCCCGTGTTCGCCGGCTCGACGATTCGCTGCTCGCCAAAGGGCATCGCCCTCGACTACCTGGCGACGCCCCTCTACCAGCGGATCAGCCCCCTCGAGGAGGGGACGGCGAGGCTCCAGCCTTACGGCAACGTCGTCTTCGCCGAGGCGAGAAGACACGAGCTGATCCGCTCGCGAGGGCAATGCACCCGGGCGCTGGACGAGTACACGCCCGGCCCCTGGCTGGGCCGCTCCGGCGCGTGACGCTGACGAGCCCTAGCCCTGGAAGGTGACCATGCGCTCCTCGGTGAGCTCGCGCACGGCGTAGTCGGGGCCCTCGCGGGTGTTGCCCGAGTCCTTAACGCCGCCGTAGGGCATCTGGTCGGTGCGGAAGGTCGGGACCTCGTTGATCAGAACGCCGCCGAACTCAAGGGTCTCCCCGGCCTTCTTGGCGTTGCCGACATCGCGGGTGAAGACGCCGGCCTGCAGGCCGTAGCGCGAGTCGTTCGCCATCTCCAGGGCCTCGTCGAAGGTCTTGAAGGTGTGGATCGTCGCCACCGGACCGAAGATCTCGTCCTTCCAGGTGTGGCACTCCGTCGGGTCGTCCTTGATCACGGTCGGGGCGATGCAGCGATCCTCGTCGACGAGCTCACCGCCGGTGAGGATTTCGGCGCCCTTCGAGGCGGCCTCGTCGATCCACTCCTTGACCCGATCGCGGTCGTCCTGCGAGATCACGGGCCCCACATCGGTGTTCTCGTCCATCGGATCGCCGGTCACGAGCGACTCGACGTTCTTCACGAACCGATCGATGAACTGATCCGCGATCGCCTCGTGCACCAGGATCCGCTGCACCGAGATGCAGCTCTGGCCGGCGTGTGAGTAGGCGTGGAGCTGGGCCTTGTCGGCCGCGGTCTCCCAGTCGCCGTCTTCGTTCACGATCAGCGGCGCGTTCGAGCCGAGCTCGAGATTGACCTTCTTGTGGGGCGCCTTTGAGCGGATTCCCCAGCCGACCGGTGCCGAGCCGGTGAAGGTGATCGCACCGATGCGGTCGTCCTCGACGATCGCGTTGCCGACCTCAGAGCCCGAACCGCAGACGACCTGCAGCCAGTTCTCCGGGAGGCCCGCGTCGTAGAAGATCTCCGCCAGCTTGATCGCCGAGATCGGGGTCTGGCCCGCCGGCTTCAGCACGATGGCGTTGCCCGCGGCGATCGCCGGCCCGAGCTTGTGGCCGACCAGGTTGAGGGGGAAGTTGAAGGGGCTGATCGCGCCCACGACGCCGTAGGGGACGCGGATAACGATCCCGAGCTTGCCCTCCCCCGCTGCCCCGGCCTCCATCGGGATGGTGTGACCGGTCAGGGTGCGGGCGGCGACGGCCGAGAACTGCATGGTCGAGACGCAGCGCTGCGCCTCAACGCGGGCGGTCTTCACCGGCTTGCCCGCCTCGGCGGCGATCGTCATGGTCAGGTCGTCCTCGCGCTCATGGACCAGCTCGGCGGCGCGGTCCAGGAAAGCCGCGCGCTCGTGCGCGGGGAAGCCGCCGGCTTCGAACGCAGCGTGAGCTGCCTCCACGGCCCTGCCGACCAGCGCCGCGTCGCCCTTCGGCACTCGCCCGATCAGGGTGCCGTCGTAGGGGGCCTTCACCTCCGACCACTCACCGGTCTCCATCCACTCACCCGCGACGTAAAGCTTGTGATCCGTCGCCTGAATCGTCTCGGTCGCCATCTCGTCTCTCCTTAACTCGGCTACCCACAGCCTAGCCAGCCGCAACTTCCCGCCGCCCGACCCGTTATCCAGAGACCATGCCTCGGAGGCGCCGCATCGCCCTGCTCGCCGCGCTGTGCTGCCTGCTCGCCCTACCGGGCGCTGCGTCGGCCATGGTCCGGAGCGGCGGTGCCCACAAGGCAGCGGCTGCCAAGGTCTGGATCGTGAAGGGCGCCGGCTTCGGACACGGCGTCGGCATGAGCCAGTACGGCGCCTACGGATACGCCAAGCACGGCTTTCACTACGACGCGATCCTGGCCCACTACTACACCGGGACCACGATCGGGACGGTCCCGGATCGAACCGTCCGGGTCCTGCTGCGCGATGGCGTGCGCAGCGTGAGCTTCCGCGGGGCGGGGTCCGCCTGCGGTACCGGACTCAAGCCCGGGAAGGGGTACGTCGCGAAGCTGAAGGGCGCGGGGGTGGTACTCCGCACCAAGAAGGGCAGGCTGGTCGCCCGCTGCGGAGGCGCGATGTCGGCGGCGGGATCTCCGGCGGTGACCATGGCGGGGAAGGGCACCTACCGGGGCGCGCTCGAGGTTCGCCCGTCGGGCAGCGGCCTGCAGGCGATCAACGTGGTCGACATCGAGGACTACGTGCGCGGGGTCATCGCCAAGGAGTCTCCGGCGTCCTGGCCGATCGAGGCGCTCAAGGCCCAGGCGGTCGCGGCCCGCTCATACGGCCTGTCGTCCGGCAACCGCGTCGGCACCTTCAACCTCTACGACGACACCCGCAGCCAGGCCTACGGCGGCGTCGGCGCCGAGACCGCGAAGACCGATCAGGCGGTCAGCGCCACCCGCCTGCAGACCGTGATGTACGGCGGCAAGGTCGCACAGGCCTTCTTCTTCTCCACCTCCGGGGGACACACAGAGAACAACGAGTTCTCCTCGCTCGGCTTCGGGCAGCCGCCGATCCCCTACCTGCGGGGCGTTGACGACCCCTACGAGGCCGAGGCCGGCTCGCCATACGAGCACTGGAAGCGCAAGTTCTCGGTCGGGCGGATCAGCGGCGCGCTCAGGTCGATCGGCCTGCGGGGCAAGCTCAAGAACGTGCTGGTCACTCAGCGCGGGACCTCGCCCCGGGTCGTGCAGGCCAACCTGATCGGCAGCGGCGGCACCACCACGGTGACCGGCCCGCAGCTCAAGGACGCGCTCGGGCTGCCCGACACCTGGGCGTTCTTCAAGAAGAAGAAGTAGCCCGGCTGACCGGCTGCGAGGATCGCGGCGGATTACGTGTGCGAATGCCGAGATCCCGAAGCGCTATCGATTGCGACCGTGAGCTCGCGACCAGCTGAATCCGTCAAATGGGTGTGCCATTCCGGATCGGGCGCTGGGTCGTTCGCTCGATCTTCAAGTGCAACGAGTAGCTCCGCGGCCTCTG
>JBKPLC010000094.1:0-20257 GCA_046731495.1 Actinomycetota bacterium
CAGCGGCCGGCGGCCCCCGCCGGGCCGGCGGGCGCGCCGCCGTGACCTGCCAGCGCGGGTGCGCCGCCGTCAGGACGCGATCGTGGGCGCCATCGCCCTGATCGTGCTCATCGCGCTGATCGTCGCCGTCACGAGCGGGGGCGGGGGAGACAACAACCAGCCGGCGATCGGCGTGAAACGCCTGGTCGGCCAGACGATCGTCGCCAAGCTCGGCAAGAAGGGCGCCGACCAGGACCTGCTCACCCGGATTCGCCAGGGCCGGGTCGGCGGGCTGATCGCCTTCCCCCGAAATGCGACGACCCTGACCGCCGACATCCGGGAGGCGCAGGCCGCGGCCAACCAGGGCGATAACCCACCGCTGCTCGTGATGATCGATCAGGAGGGCGGCGATGTGAAGCGCCTGCCCGAGGGGCCGCCGGACGTCCCGCCCCAGCAGTTGGGCGCGGCCGGCGACGAGGGCGAGTCGAAGGACCAGGGCCAGAAGACCGGGCAGTACCTCAAGGGTCTCGGGGTCAACGTCGACCTGGCGCCGGTACTCGACGTCTCTCAGCCAAGCACCGCCCCCACGATCGCGAGCCGCACCTTCGGGAGCGACCCCGACGTCGTCTCAAGCGTCGGGGTCTCATTCGCCCAGGGCCTCCAGGACGGCGGCGTGGTCTCGTCGCCCAAGCACTTCCCCGGACTCGGCCGGGCCACCGCCAGCACCGACGAGCGGCCGGTGAGCGTCGCGGCCACGAGCGACCAGATGCAGAGCGACCTGGCGCCGTTCAAGGCGGCGGTCGACGGCGGGGTCGACATGATCATGGTCTCCACCGCCAGCTATCCGACCGCTCTCAACTCGAAGGACCCCGCCGCGCTCTCGCCCAACATCGTCAACGGACTGCTGCGAGACCAGTACGGCTTCGACGGCGTGGTGATCACCGACGATCTCGATGCGCCGTCACTCGAGGGGTCGGCGGGAGCCATCGCGGCCCAGGCACTTCGCGCCGGCGATGATCTGCTGCTCTACGCGAACAACGTGGGCAGCTCCGATACGGCCTTCAAGTCGCTGGTCGGCGATGTGAAGCAGGGGCAGCTCAACCGCTCCCTGGTCGAGGGCGCCTACGAGCGGATCACATCCCTGAAGGAAAACCTCCCCTAGACCAATAGAAGACGTCCACTCCCAACATGAAACGGGTTGCTCCTCGTTTCACTCGGAGCACCCTCGCATAAAGGAGGACGATGAACGACCGGTTCACACCTGACGACACGCGCGATCTGCTGCGCGAGATCGGCGGCATCTTGATCGGGCTCGCCGCCGCGATGATCTACATCCGCAAGGGCCCGTTCATCTCGGTCAATCCGGACCAATGGGCCGATTTCCCGATGTTCCTCGTGCTGGCGATCCCGGCCGTCTACCTGTACGGGGGGATCCTGACCAGGACGCAGACGGGGCGTCTACGGCCCTGGCAGGTGGTGCACAGCGTCTTCGGTCTGCTCTTCGTGGCGTTCGCTCTGCTCCAGTTCGTCGACATGCTCGGAGGCAACCCGAACGCTGAGCTGAACCTCTTCTGGGTCTTCGCGGTGACGGCCGGAGTCGCCTTCTACGCGGGGTTCGTGGCCGGTGTACGCGTCCAGATCCTGTTCGGCGCGATCGCGGTGATCATCTCCTGGACGGCGCTCTGGAACAAGTTCCTGCCGGACGACGGGATCACCGCGCACTGGGGCACCTACCGGGGCCTCCTCGGGCTGCTGTCGATCGGCTTGCTGGCGGGAGCACTGTACGTGTGGCGCACCAACCCCGGCGGCGATGAGGTCGCGGAGAGCGCGACCGAGCCGGCGGGCGACCTCGGGTTGTGGAAGGCCTCCGAGCTCCTTACCGGAGCGGGCATCGCTGCGGTGATCGCCTGCTCGCTCGGCATCACGGCGCTCGGCAACCTCAACCCCCTCGGCACGGGCACGCCGCCGATCGAGACCAACAATCTCTGGGACGTCCTCCTGCTCCTGGTCTCGCTGGGCCTGATCGCGATCGGGGCGCAGATCGGCACCCGCGGTCCCACCTACATCGGCGGCATCGGGCTGCTGCTCTTCCTGGTCATCGTCGGATTGGACCTGAACTCGAATCCGCCGCACCCGTTCAAGTTCGGCGGCTGGCCCTGGGTGCTGCTGATCCTCGGACTGATCGGGATCGGGCTCAGCTTCACCCGCGAGGCGAGCCTCGGCGACCGGCCGCGGCGCTTCGTCCAGGACCTGCGGGGGCGTTAACGGCCTCGCATGAGCTTGCCCGCCGCTTCCTGGCCGCCCTCAGCGCGGGCGACCGGGCGGCGGTGGGCGAGCTCGTCCATCCCGAGATCGAGATTCGCACCGAGCGGACGGTCCACCGCGGGCGGGTCGCGGCGATGGAGTGGTCGGGCAAGGTCTTCGACCACCTGGTGCGCCGCTACGCGCCGATCGAGATCGAGGACACGCCGAGCGGCGTTCTGGTCCATGCGGAGCTCCAGTACGTCTGGAAGGAGAGCGGCAAGGTGGGGGACACCTCGCGGGTCGCGATCGAGCTCGGGGTCCGCGACGGACTGATCTCGTCCTGGTACCTGATCGACGAGCCGGAGCACTGAGAACCCGGTGCTAGGGTTGAACGCAGGCCCGAGCCTGTACGCGAGCCGTCCCATACGTTGACCCAACACAACTGGCTTGGGGGTCGATTTCCGGCGGTCCCTCGGGGTCGCCGGTAGACCACCACCTGTGCGACACGGGTTACCAAGCCGGGGCGGGGGAACGGCAGGCTGGAGCCTCCTAGTTTCGGAAACGGCGCCCGCGGGGCGCCGTTTCGCGTTCGTGGGTCAAAACCGGCAATGAAGGGAAGTGGCGCCACACGCTGCCCTGGAGCGATGTGGCGGAGTCGACCGTGCGCATTAGGTGTTGTCCAGCAACCGCAGATCCGCACAGACCCCCTTGCTGCCGCATTTACCCTTCGGCGCGTGATCGAGACGACTAGGAATCGCGAGCTATTCGAGGAGTACCTCGCAGACGACGCCCGGCGCGGGCCCGCGCTGAACGGCGCCTTCAGTGGCTTCGCCGGCGGCGCTCCTTGCGGCGACCTGGTCCGCCTTTCATTGCTGATTTTCGACGGGCGAATCGCGCGCGTCAGCTTCGATCACGACGGCTGCGCGGCGACGGAGGCAGCAGCGGCAGCGACCGCCGAGCTCGCCGAGGGCGCGTCCGTGCTCGAAGCCGCTCTGATCGCTCCCGACGCGATCGAGGCCGAGCTCGGCGGGCTCGCGCCTTCACACCGGCACGCGGCGGTCTTGGCGGGGGACGCTCTTCACCGAGCGCTCTCCGGACTCGCCGGATCGAACCAGCCGTTGGCCGACCCGCCGGCGAATGGCGAGCGCGTGCTCGTGGCCCTCAGCGGAGGAGTGGACTCCGCGGTCGCTGCGCTGCGCGAGCGCGAGGCCGGGCGCGACGTCGTCGCCGTCACCCTCAAGCTCTGGGCCGACCAGCGCACCGACGGCGAGCGCAGCTGCTGCTCGCCCGAAGCCGTGCTGGGCGCGCGCCGTGTCGCGCATTCGCTGGGCATTCCGCATCTCACCCTCGACCTCGAGGCCGAGTTCCGGGCCGGGGTGGTCGGTCCGTTCTTGAGCGGCTACGCGGAGGGCCGCACCCCGAATCCCTGCGTGCTCTGCAATGGGGAGCTGCGGATCGACGCGATGATCGCGCTGGCCGATCGCGTCGGCGCCGCGAAGCTGGCCACGGGCCACTACGCGCGGCTGGTGGACGACGGCGACGGCCCGCTGCTCGGGGCCGCGGCCGACTCCGCCAAGGACCAGACCTACATGCTCTCCGGCCTGTGGCCCGAGTCGCTGGCCAGGCTGCGGTTCCCCCTCGCCGAGCTCACCAAGCCCGAGGTCCGGGCGCTTGCCGCCGATGCCGGGCTCGAGGTCGCCGGGCGCGCCGAGAGCCAGGACCTCTGCTTCCTCGCGGGGCAGGGCAAGCGCGAGTTCCTGCGTAGGCACGCCGGTCTCGCGGATCGCGCGGGCCACGTGGTCGACCCGGCGGGCCGCCGGCTCGGCAGCCACCATGGCCACCACAACTTCACGGTCGGGCAGCGCCGAGGGCTCGGCGTCGGCGGCGGGGAGCCGCTCTACGTGCTCGGAACCGACGCCGCCACAAACACCGTGATCGCGGGGCCCCGCGACCAGCTCGCCACCCGGCGGGTGCGGATTCGCGGCACCCGCCTGCACCGCCCGGCGGAGCGGGTCGACGGCGTCCGGCTCCGCTACCACTCGCCCCGCAGGGACTGCCGGCTCGAGGTGAACGGTCACCCGGGCGAAGCGATCGTCGCTCTCGCCGAGCCCGTGGACGGGGCGGCGCCGGGTCAGGTCGCGTGCCTTCTGGACGGCGACCTGGTCGTCGGCCACGGCACTATCGCTTAGCGGCCACCAGGCCGCGATCTGAGGCGAAGCCGTCCTTAGACTCCGCTCCATGACCGCCGACGAGATCCGCAAGACCTACCTCTCTTTCTTTGAGGAGCGAGGCCATCGGATCGTGCCCTCGGCTTCGCTGGTGCCCTCCGTCCACGACCCCTCGGTCCTGCTGACGACGGCCGGTATGCAGCCGTTCAGGCCCTATTTCCTGGGCCAGGAGAAGCCTCCGGCTCCGCGCCTGGCCGACGTCCAGCGCTGCTTCCGGACGACGGACATCGACGAGGTCGGTAACACCGCCCGGCATCTGACCTTCTTCGAGATGCTCGGCAACTGGAGCTTCGGCGACTACTTCAAGGAGGAGTCGATCCCCTGGGGCTGGGAGCTCTCCACCGAGGGTTTCGGCTTCGACCCCGAGCTGATCTGGGTGACGGTCTTCGCCGGGGACGACGAGCTCGGCCTCGGGCCGGATGAGGAGGCGATCGAGATCTGGCGCCGAGTGGGCGTGCCGGACGAGCGGATCGTCCAGTTGCCCCGGGAGGAGAACTTCTGGCAGGGGGGCCCGACCGGACCCTGTGGGCCCTGCTCGGAGCTCTACCTCGACCGCGGCGTTGAGTTCGGCTCGGAGGACGACCGGCCCGGGGACGACACCGATCGGTTCGTCGAGTACTGGAACCACGTCTTCATGACCTACGACCTGGCCGAGGACGGCACCCTCACCGAGCTCCCGATGAAGAACATCGACACGGGCATGGGGCTCGAGCGGATGGCGGCGATCCTCCAGGGCGTCGAGTCGGTCTTCGACACGGACACCCTGCGTCCGCTGCTCGATCTCGCGGAGGAGCTCTCCGGGCGCTCCTACTCGGCGGACGCCGCGACCACGCGCGCGATGCGCATCATCGCCGACCACGCTCGCGGCACGGCGGCGATGATCGCCGACGGCGTCGTCCCTTCGAACGAGGATCGCGGCTACGTGCTGCGCCGGGTCTTGCGGCGCGCGATCCACCGGGGCCGCTCCCTCGGACTCGAATCCCCCTTCATGGAGCGCTTCACCGACGCGGCCCTGGACATCCTCGGCCCGACCTATGCCGAGCTCGCGGCCGAGCGGGAGACGGTCCGGCGGTGGGTCAACGACGAGGAGCAGAGCTTCGGGCGCACCCTCGACCGAGGCATGCAGATGGTGCGCGACCTGATCCGCCACGCTCACGAGGATCGGACCTCGTGGGTCGAGGCCGAGGACGCCTTCCGGCTACACGACACCTACGGCTTCCCCTACGACCTGACCAAGGAGCTGCTCGCGGAGGAGGGTCTCTCCGTCGACGACGAGGGCTTCGAGGAGCTGATGGAGGAGCAGCGCACCCGCGCCCGGATGGGCACCGCGACGGCGCACGGCTCCGAGGACCATCACAGCGCGGTGCTGAGCTTCGCCTCGTCGACGCCCCCGTCGCGCTTCGTCGGCTACGAGAAGCTCCGGGCCGACACGAGCCTGCTGGGCGCGCGCGCCGACAACGGCCGGGCGCTGGTGAAGCTCGAGGAGAGCCCCTTCTACGCCGAGGGCGGCGGTCAGGTCGCCGACTCGGGCGAGGTCCGCTGGGACGGCGGCAGCGCCCGCGTCGCCGACGTCTACCGGATCGGCGACGACCAGGCGGTTGAGCTCGAGGCCTCACCGGATGGGCTGGAGGCCGGGGCTCGGGTCGAGGCCGAGGTTGACCACGTGGCCCGCTTCGCGACCATGCGCAACCACACCGCCACCCACCTCCTGCACGCGGCGCTGCGGCAGCGGCTCGGAACCCACGTCCGGCAGGCCGGCTCGGCGGTCAGGCCCGACAAGCTGCGCTTCGACTTCACCCACGGCGCCCCCCTCACCCGCGAGGAGCTGATGGAGATCGGCGATCTCGTGAACGGCTGGATCAAGGAGAGCCATCCGGTCCGCGCACTCGAGATGGCGCGCATGGAGGCCGAGAAGCTCGGCGCGATGGCGCTCTTCGGCGAGAAGTACGGCGACTGGGTCCGGGTGATCGAGGTGGAGGACGTCTCGCGGGAGCTCTGTGGAGGGACGCACGTCCCCAACACCGCCGCGATCGGGATCTTCGCCATCTCCTCGGAGGGCTCGAGCGCGGCGAACGTGCGCCGGATCGAGGCGCTCACGGGCCCGGCCGCGATCGATTGGTTCCGATCGCGCTCCCGCTCGCTGAGCGAGGTAGGACGCATCGTCGGCGCGGAGCAGGACCCCGTAGCGGGCGCCCGCCGGCTCGCGGAGCGGGTCGCGGAGCTCGAGGAGCAGGCAGCCAAGGCTGGCTCGGCGGAGATCTCGAAGAAGGCCGAGGAGATCGCCGCGTCCGGTCACAAGATCTCGGGGATCACGGTCTTCGTCGGCAGGGGCGAGGACGCGGACCAGCGCTCGCTGCTCGACCTCGCCGACCGCATCAAGTCGCGGGCCGGCGAGGCCGCGGTGGTGCTGGGCGGGGCCGAAGACGGCAAGGTCGCGCTGGTGGCGAGCTTCAGCAGCGGGGTGGTCGAGCGCGGGCTCTCGGCGGCCGACGTCGTGCGCGAGGCCGCGCAGGTCATCGGCGGCGGGGGAGGGGGCCGCGACAACGTCGCCCAGGCGGGGGGCCGAGACGCCTCGAAGCTCGACGAGGCGCTCGCCAAGGCGCGCGAGGCGATCGAGGCCAAGCTCGCTGAATGAGGACCTGACCCGCCAGGGATGTCGTACCCGTGGCTGCGCCCCAGGACCGGCGCTGGAACGCCCCACGGGCACGCCCCTGACGGGTCAGGCCCTAAGGCTCCGCCGCGCATGAGGAGGGGCGCACCGCGGCGAGGCCGGCTGACGGCCGTTGCGCTGATCGCATCCGCGTGCGCCGTGCTCCTGGCCGCCGGCTGCGGCGGCGATGACCGCACCGAGGGAGGCTCGGCGACGGTCGAGATGTCGACGCCGCCGGATTACCTCGACCCCCAGCTGGGCTACACGACCGAGGCGGCGGAGGCGGACTGGATCGCGTACACGCCGCTACTCACCTACCGGCACAAGAACTCGCCCGGCGGGACCGAGCTGATCCCGGGGCTGGCGTCACACCTTCCGCAGATCTCCCCGAACGGCAAGCGCTACGTCTTCACCCTCCGGAAGGGGCTCGTCTACTCGAACGGATCGCCGGTGCGGGCGAGCGACTTCGAGTACACGATCGAGCGGGCGATCCGGCTCGGCTGGGGCGGCAGACGCTTCCTCACCGACCACGTGCTCGGCGCGCGCGAGTACGAGAAGGGCCTAGCCCAGGAGATCTCCGGGATCACCACCGACGACGCCACCGGCCGAATCGAGGTCGTGCTCCGCCACCCTTACGGCCCCTTCGAGAACGTGCTGGCGCTGCCTGCCACCGGCCTCGTCCCGACGGGAACGCCGATGAAGGACCTGAGCCGAACGCCACCCCCCGGGGTCGGCGCGTACCGGATCGCCGCCGTCGCCCGCAACCGCTCCTGGACGATGGTGAAGAACCCGTTCTTCGATCACCTCGACATCCCGGATATCCCCGCGGGAGACCTCGAGCGCATCAAGGTCCGGATCAATCCGAATCGCGTCCTCGCGGCGGACGATGTGATCCAGGACCGCGCCGACGCGTACGACCCGGGCACGCCGCTGCCGGCCGAGGCCGTTCTGAAGGCGCGGGCGGTCGCGGGGGACCGATTCGACCCGGTCCAGATTCCCTCGACCTTCTACTTCTTCCTCAACACGACAACGCTCCCGTTCAGCAGCGAGCTGGCGCGGCGGGCGGTCGTCACCGCCCTCGATCGCCCGGCGCTGACGCAGCTCTCGAACGAGACGCTGGAGCCCGAGTGCCACCTGGTCCCCGACGGCATCCCCGGCCACCCCTCGAGCTCCTGCCCGTACGGCGGGGCGAACGACGAGGGAGACCTGCAGGCGGCCCGCGAGCTGGTCCAGCAGTCCGGCACCGCCGGAACGCCGGTGACCGTCTGGGGTGAGGACGCCCCGCCCCAGCGGGCCTTCGTGCACAGCTACGTGAAGCTGCTCCGCAAGCTCGGCTTCGGCGCCGAGGCACGTCTGGAACAGCCCTCGGGTTACTTCGCGACCATCGGCAGCCCCCGGACGAATCCGCAGACCGGGTTCGCCACCTGGTTCAACGACTTCCCCAATCCGGCCGACTTCTACGAGGTCGTCAACGCGGGCACGACCCCCTCGCCGGGCGCGAACGTCGGGCGCATCGACGATCTCTTCATCCAGCAGCAGCTCGCGGAGCTGAATCTGGTGCCGGCGCAGGAGATCTCCAAGGCGGCGGGCCAGTGGCGCGAGCTCGACGAGTACACCGCCAAGAAGGCGTACCTGGCGGTGTTCGGCGCGCAGCTGGTGCCGAAGCTGATGAGCGAAAGAATGAACTTCGATTCAGCCGTGATCCACCCGCTCTTTCTGAGCGATTGGAGCAGCTGGTCGCTGCGTTAGGCCTGCATTACGGCACCGATTTGGCTTGACTCCGCGAAGCCGCAGATATATGACTCCTTAGAGGAGTAGGTAGATGAACGGTGAACGGCTCCCCGGATGGGAGTGGGAGCGGATGCATAGGTACTACGGACAGGAGGGATCAGGGTGAGGAAGACTCGGAAGCTTGCCGCGCTGGCGTGCGTCACCGCGCTGGCCGCGCTCGGATTGGCCGCTTGTGGGGGTGGCGACGACGGTGGCGGCGGTGGCAAGGAGGGCGGCACGATCAATGGCACGCTGACCTCCTTCCCGGACTACCTCGACCCGCAGCTCTCCTACACGCTGGAGGGCTGGGAAGGACTTTGGAACACGTACGTCCCGCTGCTGACCTACGCGCACGGGAACGGCGACGAGACCACCAAGGTGGTGCCCGGCCTGGCGGAGTCGCTGCCGGACATCTCGGCGGACGGCAAGACGTACACGCTGACGCTCCGGAAGAACATGAAGTACTCGGACGGCTCGCCGATCAAGGCGTCCGACTTCGGGTACGCGATCCAGCGGCTGTTCAAGCTGGACTCGGGCGGCGCGCCGTTCTTCGAGAACATCGTCGGCGCGACTGACTACGCCGACGGCAAGGCCGACACGATCAGCGGGATCAAGGCCGATGATGCGACCGGCAAGATCGTGATCTCGCTCGAGCAGCCGAGCGGCACGTTCGAGAACGAGCTCGGGCTGATGTTCGCCGCACCGGTGCCGCAGAGCACTCCGCTCGACAAGGACCAGACGAACACCCCGCCGCCGTCGAGCGGTCCGTTCATGATCACCAAGGTCGACGCTCCGAACAGCTACACGTTGGAGCGCAACCCGCAGTTCAAGACGGTCCAGGCCGCGGGCGCAAGCGACGTGCCTGACGTGCACGTCGATTCGATCACGATCACCCAGAACAAGAACCAGTCGGCTCAGGCGACTGCGATCGAGCAGAACCAGAACGATTTCATGGTCGATCCGCCGCCTGCGGATCTGCTGCCGCAGATCCAGAGCCAGTACAGCGATCGCTTCCGCTTCCAGGATTCGATCAACACGTACTACTTCTGGATGAACACCACGACGCCGCCGTTCAACGATGTGCGGGTGCGCCAGGCGGTCAACTACGCGATCGACCCAGCCGCGCTCGTCCGCATCTTCGGCGGCCGGCTGCATGTCTCGCAGCAGATCCTGCCGCCGGGCATGCCGGGCTACCAGGAGTACAAGCTGTATCCGGGTCCGGACCTCGACAAGGCGAAGGCCCTGTTGGCGGAGGCCCATCCGTCGGACATGGACATCACCGTCTGGACCGACGATGAGCCGGATCGGAAGAGGATCGGCGCGTACTACCAGGACGTGCTGAACTCACTCGGGTTCCACACCACCCTGAAGATCATCGGTGGCGACGTCTACTTCACGACGATCGGGAACCTGAAGACCCCTGATCTGGATACCGGATTCTCGGATTGGTTCCAGGATTATCCGCACCCCAACGACTTCTTCGAGCCGTTGCTGTCGGGTGATTCGATCCATCCCACCAACAACAACAACTACTCGCAGGCGAATTTCCCCGATCTGAACAAGGAGATCGCGGACCTCGACACGAAGCAGCTCGAGGACGTCGAGGACCAGTACGCCGAGCTCGACAAGAAGTTCATGGAGCAGGCGGCCTGGGCGCCGTACGGGAACGAGAAGTTCACGACGTTCACGTCGGACAGGGTCAATTTCGACAGCGTCGATTTCTCCCTGTTGTTCAACCTGGACTACTCCAGCTTCCAGCTGAAGGACTAGCGGAGGCCTGGAAGGTGCGAGATGATTTGAGAGGGGCCGCGAGGCCCCTCTCATTTCTTCCGCCCGATACGGGTATGAGCCCACGGGAATGACCCACTGATGGCGACCGAACCCTGGACACCCCGGATGCCCCCGGCGGAGGCGGCGCCCGCGGGCGAGCCGCCGATGCCGGTGGGCGGGGATGTCGAGACGATCCAGGGGAAGAGCCCCTGGTACCTCGCGTACCTGCGGATGCGGCGCAACAAGATCGCTCTCGCGTTCGGGGCACTCTTCGTCGTCATCGTTCTGTTCTGCCTGGCGGCGCCGCTCTGGTCGCACCTGGTGGCGGACACGGGCCCCAATCAGAACCACCTCACCGACCAGATCACCATCGACGGCAA
Organism: Actinomycetota bacterium; assembly: GCA_046731495.1. Lineage (GTDB taxonomy): Bacteria > Actinomycetota > Thermoleophilia > Solirubrobacterales > 70-9 > DASUPK01. The sequence goes on from JBKPLC010000094.1 coordinate 11,022, forward strand.
GAAGACCTTCGTGGTGGCCCCGAACGGGATCCCGATCGGTCCCGGCCTGCACGCCAAGTTCCTGCTCGGAGCGGACGACAACGGCCGCGACGTGATGGTGCGATTGATGTACGGCGGGCGGACCTCGATCTACATCGGGGTGATGGCGGCGTTCATCACCACCTTCTTCGCCGTGGCGGTCGGCCTCCTCGCCGGCTACTACCGCGGCTGGGTCGACGGGGTGCTCTCCCGGACCATGGACCTGATCTGGGCGTTCCCGGTCCTGCTCCTAGGTATCGCTCTGGGCACGGCTCTCTCGGTGGGAGGCCTGAAGATCGGGCCGTTGGAGGTGCCGGCCGACTCGCTCTGGATCCCGATCCTGATCATCGGCTTCGTCTACGTGCCCTATATGGCGAGGCCAATCCGCGGAGAGGTGCTCTCCATGCGCGAGAAGGAGTTCGTCGAGGCCGCGGTCGCCCAGGGCAAGGGCCCGATCCGGATCATGTTCACCGAGCTGCTCCCCAACCTGGTGTCGACGATCATCGTCTTCTTCACGCTCAACATCGCCAACAACATGCTGCTCGAGTCGGCACTGTCGTTCCTGGGGGCGGGGGTGAAGCCGCCGAACGCTTCCTGGGGGACGATGATCGCGGACGGTGAGGACCGTCTGGTCACCGCACCCTTCCTGACGATCGTCCCGGGTGTGATGATCGTCTTGACGGTGCTCGCGCTGAACGTCTTCGGCGATGGCCTGCGGGACGCTCTCAACCCGAAGGCGAAGATCAGGATGGAGCACTAACGATGGAGGGCATGGGCCGGTTCATCGTGCGGCGCCTGATCGGGATGGTCGCGGTGCTGTTCGCGATCTCGGTGATGGTCTTCCTCATCTTCAACGTGATCCCGAACTCCGATCCCGCTCAGCGGATCGGGGGCAAGAACGCCGATCAGGCGTTGATCGACAGGATCAACGAGGAGTGGGGGTTCAACGATCCGCTGCCGCAGCAGTACGCGACGATGATGAAGAACGTCTTCACGGGCGACCTGGTCAGCTATCAGAACCAGCGCGACGTGATCGACCAGATCAAGAAGGGCATCCCGGTGACCTTCTCGCTCTGCATCGGGGCGGCGATCATCTGGATGCTCACTGCGATCGTCTTCGGCTACCTGAGCGCGATCAAAGCGGGGCAAGCCACCGACAGGGCCTTAACCATCCTCGCCCTGATCGGGATCTCGTTACCCGTGTTCTTCCTCGGGGAGATGCTCCTCTACTACGTCGCCTTCAAGCTCAGCCTCTTCCCGGTGGGTGACTACGTCAAGTTCACCGAGGACCCGCTGCAGTGGGCTAACCACCTGATCCTTCCCTGGTTCACCCTCGCCGTCCTCTTCATCGGCTTCTACAGCCGGCTGCTGCGCTCGAACATGCTCGACGTGATGGACGAGGACTACGTCCGGACAGCGCGCGCCAAGGGCCTTTCGGAGCGCCAGGTCCGGCTCAAGCATGTTCTTCGGCTCTCCCTGATCCCGATCGTCACGCTGTTCGGCCTCGACTTCGGCGCGGTGATCGGAGGCGGAGCGATCCTCACCGAGACGGTCTACAACCTGCCGGGGGTCGGCCAGTACGCGGGCCAGGCGGTCGCGAGCCTCGACCTCCCGCCACTGATCGGTGTGACGCTGTTCGGCGCGTTCTTCATCGTCCTGCTCAACACGATCGTCGACATCGTCTACGCGTACCTCGATCCCCGGATCAGACTGGGGACCCAGGCGGCATGAGTGCGACGGACGGCACCCGGCCGGAGGCCCTGCTCTCCGTCGACGACCTGAAGGTCCGCTTCGCGACCGAGGACGGCATCGTGCGCGCTGTCGACGGCGTCTCCTTCGAGCTGCGGCCCGGCGAGATCCTCGGCATCGTCGGCGAGTCCGGGAGCGGCAAGAGCGTCACGGCGCAGACCATGATGGGCCTGACTCGATCGCCGAACGCGACGATCGAGGGCTCGGTCAAGTTCCGCGGCAAGGACCTGGTCAACGCGTCAGACGAGGAGCTCCAGTCGATCAGAGGGCGCGAGATCGCGATGGTCTTCCAGGACCCGATGACCTCGCTCAATCCGGTCTACAAGGTCGGCGCCCAGATCGTCGAGGCGATCCAGGCCCACCAGGAGATCGACGACGATGAGGCGAAGGCCCGGGCCCGCGAGCTGCTCGCCTCGGTCGGCATCCCGAACGCCGCCAAGCGCGTCGACGACTACCCGTATGAGTTCTCCGGCGGGATGCGCCAGCGGGCGATGATCGCGATGGCCCTCTCCCTCGAGCCACGCATCCTGATCGCGGACGAGCCGACCACCGCGCTGGACGTGACGATCCAGGCGCAGATCCTGCGCCTGATTCAGCAGCTCAACCAGGAGCGGGACCTTGCGGTGATCCTGATCACCCACGATCTCGGTGTGATCGCCGAGGTGGCCGACCGCGTGCTGGTCATGTACGCCGGTCAGATCGTCGAGCAGGGAACCCTGGACGAGACCTTCTACGACCCGCAGCACCCATACACGTGGGGCCTGATGGGCTCCCTCACGCGGCTCGATCAGCCACCGCCCGATCGCCTCCCGAACATCGCGGGAGCACCCCCGTCGCTGCTGGCGCCACCCACCGGCTGCCGCTTCCGCCCGCGCTGTCCGCACGCCTTCGAGAAGTGCCCGGAGCCGCCCGACCTGGAGGTCCGCCTGCCCAAGGCGACCGGCCACGCCGACCGCTGCTGGCTCGATCCGGCCGACAAGAAGAGGCTGCGCGAGGTCGAGGGCCGGATCGGGCTCGAGGCGGAGACGAACGGGTCCCCGGATGGTGCGAGGGCGCGCGTCCCCGCGCCCCGTGATTCGGAGCAAGGGGAGCCCGCCTAGCCATGGCCAAGGGCGATCCACTCCTCGAGGTCGAGCACCTCGTCAAGTACTTCCCGATCAAGGAGGGCCTGCTGATCGACCGGGAGGTGGCGGCGGTACATGCCGTCGACGACGTCAGCCTGACGCTGCACGAGGGGGAGACGCTGGGGCTGGTCGGGGAGTCGGGCTGCGGGAAGTCGACCCTCTGCCGCGCGATCATGCAGCTGATCAAGCCGACCTCCGGCTCGGTCCGCTTCCAGGGCCAGGAGCTGGTCGGCCGCTCCCGGAAGGATCTCCAGCCGCTGCGCCGTGAGATCCAGATGATCTTTCAGGACCCGTTCGCCTCGCTCAACCCGCGCAAGCGAGTGGGCCAGATCGTGGGCGATCCGCTCAAGCTTCACGGGCTCGCATCGGGGCGGGAGCTCCGCCGCGACGTGCAGGAGCTGCTCGAGCGCGTCGGCCTGTCGGCGGAGCACTACAACCGCTTCCCGCATGAGTTCTCCGGCGGCCAGCGGCAGCGAATCGGCATCGCGCGGGCGCTGGCGCTGCGGCCGAAGCTGATCATCGCGGACGAGCCCGTCTCCGCCCTCGATGTCTCGATCCAGGCGCAGATCATCAACCTGCTCGACGACCTGCAGGACGAGTTCAACCTCTCCTACATCTTCGTCGCCCACGATCTCGGCGTCGTCCGCCACGTCTCCGACCGGATCGCGGTGATGTATCTCGGCAAGATCGTCGAGCGCTCACCCGGGAGTGTCCTCTACGAGCGCCCGATCCATCCCTACTCGGTCGCCCTACTCTCCGCCGTGCCGATCCCCGACCCGAAGGCGAACGCCGAACGCAAGCCGGTGGTGCTCGAGGGCGACGTTCCCAGCCCGGTCGACCCGCCGCCCGCCTGCCGCTTCCACACGCGCTGTCCGTGGGCGACCGAGATCTGCTCGGAGGACGAGCCGCCGCTGGCGGACTACGGCGGGGGGCAGGCGGCAGCCTGCCACCACCCCCGCAACGTGGACGGGAAAGAGATCGCCGAGGCCAAGGTGGCCCCGGATAGCCCCGAGTCCGCCAGCGACACGCTGCCCGCCGAGACGGAGCGGGTCCCCGCCGCTACTCGATAGTTTCTTGCGGGTGCTCGCCCTCGATTACGGCAGCGCCCGCTGCGGCTGCGCGATCTCGGACCCGACCGAGACCCTGGTCAGGCCGCTCGCTGCGCTGGAGCCGCCGGACCCGGCGGCAGTCGGCCAGCTGGTCGAGGCGGAGGGTGCGGATGAAGTCGTGGTCGGCTTGCCCAGGACGCTGCGGGGAGAGGAGGGCGAGCAGGCCGAGCGGAGCCGGGCATTCGCCGCGGAGCTGACCGAGCTACTGGACGTGCCGGTACGCACACACGACGAGCGCCTCACCACGCGTATGGCGGAACGCAGCGTGCGCGAGGGCGCGCGTGCGCACCCGGACTCGATCGCGGCCGCGCACCTGCTCGAGTCTTATCTCGCATCGCGACGTGGGGGGCGAGATGACTGAGCGGCAGGAGTGGACCGTCGATGAGGAGGGCAACCTGACCGCTCCGGGCGAGGACGACGGGCTCAAGCCGCCGACCGATGAGTTCGGCCGCGATGACCCGGACTCGCTCGAGCGGGAGCGGCGCCGGCAGGAGCGTGAGGCCCGCCGCAAGGCGCGAAAGGGCCGGACGGCGAAGGAGGCCGCGACCGCCGAGAGGCCGGCTCCGGAGCCGGCCGCCGCACCGGCGCAGTCCGATCCAGAGCCCGCGCCGGATCCACAGCGCGTTGCCGCAAAGCCTCGGCCGCCGCGCCGGTCGGTCCGTGAGCGCTTCGGCCGCGACGGCGGCGATCCAAAGCCGCCCCGGCCACGCGGCGCCTATCGCCGCCGGCGCTTCATCGCGCTCGCGGTGCTGCTGCTCGGTGCGCTGTTCGCCTGGTTCCTGATCGCCTTCTTCCAGCCGCCCCCGTTCGACCCGGGCGACGGGTCCGGCCAGGTGATCGTGACGGTGCCCGAGGGCGCCAGCGCGAGCGAGGTGGCGGACCTGCTGACCGAGAACGACGTCGTCTCCAACGGCACGCTGTTCGAGTGGCGGCTCAAGCTCGCGGGGAAGACCGAGGAGATCCTGCCGGGCCGCTACGTCCTCGCCCAGGACATGAGCTACGGGACGGCGATCGACCGGCTGACCAGCTCCGGCGGCAAGATCAACGTGACCATCCCCGAGGGCGAGGACCGCACGCAGATCGCGGCGACCGTCGGCGACCTCGGGCTGAGCGGGGACTACCTCGTCGCGAGCAAGGTCTTCAAGGGCTTCGATCCGAACAAGTACGGAGCGCATGACCCGAAGTCCCTCGAGGGCTTCCTCTTCCCGGCGACCTACGAGCTCGATCCGGGCGCGAGCGTCGACCAGCTCGTCTCCAAGCAGCTCCAGGCGTTCCGGCAGAACATCGCCGGCGTCGACATGTCCTACGCGAAGTCGAAGAACCTGACGATCTACGACGTGCTGATCATCGCCTCGATGATCGACAAGGAGGTGATGGTGTCGTCGGAGCGGCCGCTCGTCGCCGCCGTGATCTACAACCGCCTGCACCGCGGCATGCCGCTCGGAATCGACGCGACCACGCGCTACGAGTTCCACAACTACACCGGCGACATCACCGAGTCCCAGCTGCAGTCGCCGTCGCCGTACAACACGAGGGTCCACGCGGGGCTGACCCCTACGCCGATCGGCAATCCCGGGCTCGACGCAATCAAGGCGGCCGCCCATCCCGCCAAGGTCCCGTATCTCTTCTATGTCCTGAAGGCGGGAGGCAACGGACATCACTGCTTCGCGGCCAGCGAGGCCGAGTTCAACCAACTGGTGGCCGCCTACCAGCACGGTCGCGCGCCGGCGAGCTGCCGCAGTTGAACCGGCTTGCGGTTGTCGGGCACCCGGTGTCGCACAGCCGCTCACCGGCGATGCAGAACGCCGCGCTCGAGGCCCTCGGGCTCGGAGACGAATGGACTTACGAGGCGCTCGACCTGGAGCCGGGCGAGTTCGCAGGGCGCGTACGCGAACTCCCGGGCCAGGAGTACGTCGGGGTGAACGTCACGATCCCGCACAAGCGCGCCGCACTCGAGCTCGCCGACCAGGCCTCGGAGGCCGCCACCGAGATCGGCGCCGCCAACACGCTCAGCTTCGCGGATGGCGTGATCCACGCCGAGAACACGGACGCGACCGGATTGCTGTCGGCGCTGCCCGAGCCGCCCGCCGGCAAGGTCGCCCTCGTGCTCGGCGCCGGCGGCTCCGCACGAGCTGCGGTCTGGGCGCTCTCCGGCCAGGCGGCCTCGGTCTCGGTCTGGAACCGGACGCCGGAGCGGGCGGACGAGCTCGTGCGCGACCTGGCGGGCACGGCCGCCGAAGGGCGGCTCGCGCCGGTCAGCGCCGAGCAGGTCAGGGCGAACGGCTTCGACCTGATCGTCAACTGCACGGCGGTGGGCATGGGAGACGAGGATCCATTCGAGGAGCTGCCGCTGGACCCGGAGCGCTTCGACGCGGCCCTCACGCTCGTCGACCTGGTGTACGCGGGCGGGGACAGCCGGCTGGTCCGCGAGGCGCGCGAGCGGAGCGCGGCCGCGGTCGACGGCCTCGAGGTGCTGGTCCAGCAGGGCGGGGAGTCGCTGCGCCTCTGGACCGGAATGGACCCGCCGCTAGACGTGATGCGGGAAGCTGCCAGGGATGACTGAGGCGCTGAGGTTGCCGGCAGCGAACCTGAGTCCCGGCTGCTAACTTTTCGTTAGTGACTCGGCTGAAGCTGATCTCGGGCGGTCTGCGGATGGTCTCCGACGGGGCCGCGAGCGCCGCGAACGGGGCCAGCACCGAGCGGCTTCCCGACGCCGACGCGTTCGATGCCTACTCGCGCACCGTCAGCGGCGTCGCCGAGAGGCTGACGTCGTCGGTCGCGCATCTGGCCGTCATGAGGCGGACCCGCCGCGGGCGCGCGGAGGGGGCCGGGAGCGGCGTCGCGATCTCGCCCGACGGCTACATGCTGACCTCGGCCCATGTGGTCGCCGGCGGCAACCGCGTCACGGCCTCCTTCTCGGACGGGCGCGAGCTGGCGGCCGAGGTGGCCGGCGCCGATCCGCTCTCGGACCTGGCGGTCGTCCGGGTGGACGCGCGCGATCTGGAGCCGGCTCAGCTGGGCGACGCCGATGACCTGCGCGTCGGCCAGCTCGTCGTCGCGATCGGCAGCCCAATGGGGCTGGCCGGGACGGTCACGGCCGGGGTGGTCTCAGCTCTGGGCCGCTCGCTCCCGGCACGAACGAGCTCGGCCGTGCGCCTGGTGGAGAACGTCATCCAGACCGATGCCGCCCTTAACCCGGGCAACTCCGGCGGTGCGCTCGCCGACGGCCTCGGCCGCGTCGTCGGCATCAACACCGCCGTGGCCGGGATCGGCCTCGGCCTCGCCGTGCCGATCAACGACGCGACCCGCAAGATCATCTCCGCGCTCATGAACGAGGGGCGCGTGCGCCGCGCGTACATCGGCATCGTCGGCGGCTCGCGGCCGCTGCCGCCCAAGATCGCCACACGGCTCGGCCGCGACAAGGGCATCGAGGTCGTCGAGGTGGTAGCCGGCAGCCCGGCCGCCCGCGCCGGCCTGCGGCCGGAGGACCTGATCGTCGCCGTGGACGGCGAGCCGATGAGCGACGTCGGCGACCTGCAGCGCCTGATGGTCGCCGAGCGGATCGGCCAGGGCGTCGAGGTCGAGATCGTCCGGGACGGCTCTCAGATCAAGGTTGACCTGATCCCCCGCGAGCTCGACGCTTAGGGCCGGTCCGGCCCTTGGGATTCGCGGCGATGGCCTTCTTCGCCGCGGCGCCGGTCAGGACCTCGACCCTCGCCGCCACGCAGGGCGACCCCTTGTCGACGGCGCGGGTGCATGCCGGGACCGTCTCCGGATCGGCGAACAGGATGCCGAACCGGCCAGGGGCACTCAGCAGAACCTCGAAGAACGCGGGTGCCGTCGGCGAGGCGAACCCGAACTGCCCGAACTCGGGGAATTGGAGCTGGGCCGGGGTCTTCGAGTAGACCTGCAGGCTGAGGCGATCGCCGACGTGGACCGGCTCACAGCGCGGCTTGCGCTTGGCGCAGACCGGGCTCGCCACGAGCGGCACCTTCTTGCCGCCGACGAAGATGTTGGCGCTCAGGGCGCGTCCGCCTGTCTCCTCCGGCGTGGTCGCGGTCGTAGTCGTCGACTGAGTCGTCTGGGTCGTGTCGCCGCCACGGAGCGTGCGCTGCGGGATCAACGCAGCCGCCAGGGTCGAGAGCCCGAGCAGGATCAGCATCACGATCAAGAGGCGTCGCGCCGCCATCAGGGGGAGAGCTCGGGGGCCACAGGGCTCTCAACGATATGGCCGCCGCGCTGCTCGACGCCTCCCTGGTGGTGCTCGCCTGCGTCGTCACCGCCAGCGACCTGCGCACGCGCCTGATCCCCGACGCCCCGCTCCTGATCGCGCTGTTCGCGGCCCTCCTCGTCTGCGTGCTCTCCGATCCAGCCGGGATCCCCGGTCGGCTCGTCGCCGGGGCCGGGGCCGGCGGCTTCCTGCTCGCCGCGGGGCTGATCCGGCCCGACGGCATGGGACTGGGCGACGTGAAGCTCGCCGGAGTGATCGGCTTCTACCTCGGCGCGAGGGTGGTGGAGGCGATGGCGATCGCGTTCGCGGCCGGGTCGGTGGCGGGGGTCGCGCTGCTGATCCGCCACGGGTGGGACGCCCGCCGGCGGACAATCCCATTCGGTCCGTTCCTGGCGCTCGGGGCATTGGCGGCGATCGCACCGCAACCGTGAGACCGAGGCGGCGAAGTCCGTACATCTACGCTCCCCCGCGTGAGTCTGAGGTTCACGACAGCAGGCGAGTCGCACGGGCCGGGCCTGGTCGCGATCGTCGAGGGTATGCCGGCCGGGCTCGAGCTCGACCGCGAGGCGCTCGATCGCGACATGGCGCGCCGCCAGCTCGGGCACGGCCGGGGCGGCCGGATGAAGATCGAGAAGGACGCGGTCGAGATCCGCTCGGGGGTGCGCCACGGCCGTACGCTGGGCAGCCCGATCGCCTTGCTGGTGGGGAACCGCGACTACCCGAACTGGGAGGAGCGGATGAGCCCCTGGCCGGTCGACGCGGAGGTCGAGGAGACGCACCTCCCGCGGCCAGGGCACGCGGACCTCGCGGGAGCGCTCAAGTTCGACCACTCCGACGTTCGCAACGTGCTGGAGCGCGCCAGCGCACGGGAGACCGCGGCGAGGGTCGCCGCCGGGACGATCGCGAAGGGGTTCCTGGCGGCTGTCGGAGTCAGCGTCCACAGCCACGTCATCCAGATCTCCTCGGTCTTCGCCCCGCAGCGCGACGATCTCACCCCGGAGGACT
>JBKPLC010000095.1:0-12099 GCA_046731495.1 Actinomycetota bacterium
GGCGTGCCGGGGATCTCCGGGCGGGTCGACATGGACCGGCTCGGGATCGGCCTGGCGAAGATCACCGTTCACTGAGTTTCGCGCGCAGTGCAGCGGGCAGAGCCAGGCTGCATGGACGAAGCAAAGCCAGAGCGCCAGGACGGCTCACAGCCCGAGCGCGGGACGGGTCAGCGCCAGGACCACCGGGCCGCCCCGCCGGGCCACAAGGTCCCGGGCGAGGCGGCGAACCTGGGCGATCCCGAGGCGGCGGGGGTGGAGAGCCCGGAGGAGGAGCGTCCCGCCGCAGAGGACCGTTCCGAGTGAACTAGGCGGCGAGCATCCCGCTCGAGAGCCGGTCGAGATCGCGGCCCAGCAGGTGGGCGGCGCCCTCCAGCCGCAGCCGCTCCGAGTGGCCGAGCCGGGCGATGAATCGTTCCACCGCCGCCTGATGGCCCGCTTCCAGGGACCGGAGCAGCCGGCGTCCGCGTCGGGTGATCGCGAACGCTCGCTCCTCCCCCCTGCCGCCGCCGGCTCGCTCAGCGAGCCCGAGGCCGCGCAGGTGATCGGCCGCCTGGCCGCTCTGGCCGGCGCTCGTCTCGGTCAGGCCTGCAACCTCGCTGATCCGCAGCGCACCGCCGGCCTCGCCCAGCGCCATCAGGACGCGCATCTCGAGCAAGGTCAGCTGGGCCGCACCGGGGTCGCCCAGGTCGACCCGGGCGAGCGTCCGCATCATCTCCTCGAGGAACCGCAGCAACTCCCGAGCCGTCTTCCGGCTCTCTGCCACCTCCGCCGTCTCGATCATCACGCCTCCTTTCACAACATCGGGAATGGCACAGATCAGACACCGGAAAGCGAAGGACCGGCTAAGCGGGAGTTGAGAGCTTCATATGAGTGCGCATCGCTCGTTGAACCCACTGCTTCGAGTAAGAAAGGGAGAATCCCCATGAGACGACTGATCCTTGTCGGGCTCCTTTCGCTCGGGATCATGCTCGGGTCCGCCGAGGGCCCCTTGCGGCCGATTCGCCGCGTTCGATAGGTGGTGATGCCAGCCGGTCGTCGTGCGAGAAGCCCCGTCAGCGGACCCGGCCGGGCCTCGGGTGGCGGCACCGGCGGACGTGGGCCGCCAGCGGGTATCAGTCGACGTCGGGCGGCGCCTCGACGTCGAGCGCCATCGGGTCCTCGTGCCACTCCTTGGGCAGCGCCACCTCGACGTCGAGCGCACTCGTAGGCGGTTCGGGCTCGTCGTGTGCCTCCCCGTGGTAGAGCAGCGGAGAGAGGTAGCGCGCCGCGATCTTGTGGGGTGGCCACCAGAGCTGGTCGGGTGAGACCTCCGGGCCGCCGGTCCCACCGGCGATGTCGGCGCGCAGATTCACCGACTCCTCCCCGGTGAGGAGCTTGCCCCTGAGAACCGGCCTGAAAGGCTCTGGCGCGCTGGCGGCGCCGAGCGCATGCGCGATGTGCTCGGCGGCAGCATCGGCCTGCTGCGTGGCCAGGCCGCCCTGCTTGATCGGGAAGTTCGTGCCGTCACCGGCCGCGTAAACACCCTCAAGGCCCTTTACGCGTGAGTGCTCGTCGACGGGGATGAAGCCCGCGTCGTCGCGAGGCAGACCATCGATGGCCGGCCCTTCCATCACCGGCAGCGCCACCGCAACCGCCGGGCCCAGCGCGCGCTCGCCCGGCCTCAGCCTGATGCCATCCGGGCCCACCTCGGCCACCGTCGAGTTGACGAAGACCTCGATCCCACGTGCCCGCAGCATGTCGCTGACGGCCCCGCTCGGACCGGGACCGAAGATGGCCAGCGGAGCGGACTCCGGGGTGATCACTGCGATCTTCGTGTCGGTGCCGCGGTGGACGGCGCGGCGCTGAGCCATCAGCGCGATCTCATAGAGCGGAAGCGGCCAGCTCGACCGTGCGGGGACGATGAACACCAGGCGATGGTCGTGCTCCTCAGCGCTGTCGAGCAGGCGGTCGGCGCTGAAGGGCTCGCCGTCGGAGGGGAAGGTGGTCACCCCCTCGAGGGCCGGCTTGAACCTGCCGCCGACGGCGACGAGGAGGTAGTCGTAGTCCAGGGATTCGCTGCCCTCCAGCACGACCGCGCTTTCCTGAGGTCGCACCCCCGCCACTGCAGCCTGAATGAACTCCGCGCCGTGCTCGCTGGCGATCGGCTCAAGGGCGTGACGCTCCGCCGGTCCGAGGTCGAAGGGCTCCTCGACCAGCAGCGGCTTGTAGAGGAACTCGTCGTCCGCCGAGACGAGCGATAGTTGGGCCCGGTCGCCGGCGAGGTCGCGCAGCGCCAGCAGCCCTTCGAGGCCGGCGACGCCGCCGCCCACCACCACAACGTTCGCTTTGCTCTGCTCTGCACTCATGTCAGCTCACCGCCTGGCGGCCACCCGCGCGATCGGGATGCGATACGCGCGCGGGCTGGGGTCATGGGCTGCTCGCCCGCAGCCTACCCACACATGTGCCACTGATCGCGGTGCGGCTGACCCCCGTCCAGATGGTCGCCGGGTCATTGGAGGGCAAGGACGCCGCGGACCTGCGTGGCGATCTCGATGTCCTCCCGCGCGCGCAGGACGAGGGCGGCCGCCTCGCTGCCGGAGGCGCTGATCACGCCGTCCTCGCCCTGCTTGGCGTTCGCCCGATCGTCCAGCTCGACTTGAAGGTGGCCCAGGCCGCGCAGCGTGAGCTCGCGGATCTCGGTCGAGTTCTCGCCCACGCCCCCGGTGAACGCGATCGCGTCGAGACCGCCGAGCGCGGCTGCCATCGCCCCGATCTGGGCCCGCAAGCGGTGCACGTACACGTCACGTGCGAGCTCGGCATTGGGGTCGCCCGCGCGGGCGCGCTCGAGGACCGTGGGCATGTCCGCCACTCCGGCCAGCCCGAGGAGACCCGACTCGTGCTCGAGACCCTCGGCCATGTCGGCCTCCGTGAGCTTTCCTCGCTCCAGCAGCCAGAGGAGCATCCCCGGATCGACCGAGCCCGAGCGCGTCGCCATCACCAGCCCCTCGAGCGGCGTGAACCCCATCGTGGTGTCGATCGAGCGCCCCTCGGCAATGGCGGCGAGCGACGCGCCGGCGCCGAGGTGGCACACGACGAGGCGCCCGGGGCGCCGTGCCAGCAGCTCGGCGACGCGGCGGGCCGCGTAGGAGTGCGAGAGGCCATGGAAGCCGTAGCGCCGCAGCGCGAATTGCTCGCGCCAAGCCCGAGGCAGTGCGTAGGTCGCCGCCACGTCGGGAAGCGTCGCGTGAAAGGCAGTGTCGAAGCAGGCGACGGCCGGCAGGTCAGGGAGCGCGGCGGTTACCGCATCGAGCGCTGCAAGGGACTTCGGCTGGTGGAGCGGCGCGAGGTCGGCGAGCTCGCGCAGCTTCCCCTCGACCTCCTGATTGATCCGGACGGCCTCGCGGAAGCGCTCGCCCCCATGCACGATGCGGTGGCCGACGGCGTCCGCCTCCGGCAGGGTCGCCAGTCCCTCGCCGAGCTCCTTGGAGTCGACGACGCCGCTCTCCGCCGGAAGCTCGACATCACCCGTGAGCTCGTTCGCCGCTCCCAGAACCCGGAGCTTGAGGCTGCTCGATCCGGCGTTGACCGTTAAGACGCGCAAGCGGCTAGCGCCCGGGCTCGCGGGGCCGGGGCTCGCCGCCGGTCGTGCCGGTCGGCACCCCGGCTTCCGCTCCCGCCGCCCAGCTCCACTCCTGGACGTCCGGTGAGTCATCGCCGTGCTCGCGCGTATAGGCGCGGTGGCGAAGACGCTCGTCCAGCATCTCCTGCCGAAGCTCCGCCTCCCGCTCACCGAGGCCGGGGACCCTGTCGATCACGTCCTTGACCAAGCCGAAGCGGTCGAGGTCGTTGAGCATCACCATGTCGAAGGGCGTCGTCGTGGTCCCCTCCTCCTTGTAGCCGCGAACATGGAAGTTGCCATGATTGCGCCGCCGGTAGGTGAGCCGGTGGATCAGCAGCGGGTACCCGTGGTAGGCAAAGATCACCGGCCGGTCGGCGGTGAAGAGAGCATCGAACTCTGCGTCGGACATGCCGTGCGGATGCTCGCTCGCAGGCTGGAGGCGCATCAGGTCGACGATGTTCACGACCCTCACCTTCAGATCCGGGAGCCGCTCGCGCAGGATCGCGGCGGCGGCGAGCGTCTCGAGCGTCGGAACGTCCCCGGCGCAGGCGAGGACCACATCCGGCTCGGCGTGGCCGTTGCTCGCCCACTCCCAGATCCCCGCCCCGCGAGTGCAGTGGGCGACCGCCTCGTCCATGCTCAGGTAGTCGAGGGCCGGCTGCTTTCCGGCGATGATCACGTTCACGTAGTGGCGGCTGCGCAAGCAGTGGTCAGCGACCGAGAGCAGGCAGTTCGCGTCCGGCGGGAGGTAGACGCGGATGATCTCCGACTTCTTGTTTGCGACGTGGTCGATGAAGCCGGGGTCCTGGTGCGAGAAGCCGTTGTGGTCCTGCCGCCAGACGTGCGAGGAGAGCAGGTAGTTGAGTGAGGCGATCGGCCGTCGCCAGGGGATCCCCCTCGTCACCTTCAGCCACTTCGCGTGCTGGTTGAACATCGAGTCGACGATGTGAATGAAGGCCTCGTAGCAATTGAAGAGCCCGTGACGGCCGGTCAGCAGGTAGCCCTCCAGCCAGCCCTGGCACATGTGCTCGCTCAGCACCTCCATCACCCGGCCGTCGGGGGCGAGATGGTCGTCGCTTGGCAGCGTCTCGGCGTCCCAGGCCCGATCGGTCGCGTCGAAGACCGCGCTGAGGCGGTTCGAGGCGGTTTCGTCCGGCCCCATCACGCGGAAGGTCTCAGGATTCCTGCGAACGACGTCGCGAAGCCAGGCACCGAGCACCTTGGTGGCCTCGCTGCTTCGCTCGCCGGGAGCCGCGACCTCGACGCCGTAGTCGCGGAAGTCGGGCAGCTCCAAGTCGCGCAGCAGCAAGCCGCCGTTGGCGTGTGGGTTGGCCCCCATTCGCCGCTCACCTTCGGGGGCGACCTGCGCGAGGTCGGCCCTCAGCGCGCCCCCCTCGTCGAAGAGCTCCTCCGGCCGGTAGCTCCGCATCCACTCCTCGAGTTGGGCCAGGTGCTCGGGCTTGGCCCGAAGCTCCGCGAGCGGAACCTGGTGCGAGCGGAACGACCCCTCGGCCGGCTTGCCGTCCACTTCTTTCGGGCCCGTCCAGCCCTTCGGCGTGACCAGCACGATCATCGGCCAGCGGGGGCGCTCGCGGGCATCCCCGTCGCGCGCCGCCGCCTGGATCGAGCGGATCTCTTTGACCACCTCGTCGAGCGTCTCGGCCATCAGGGCGTGCATTCGCTCCGGGTCGTCGCCTTCGACGAACCGGGGCGAGTGGCCGTACCCCTCGAGCAGCGCGCGAAGCTCGTCCCGGGAGATGCGGCTGAGCACCGTCGGGTTGGCGATCTTGTATCCGTTCAGGTGCAGGATCGGCAGAACCGCGCCATCGCGTGCCGGGTCCACGAACTTGTTCGAGTGCCAGCTCGTCGCCAGCGGACCGGTCTCGGCCTCGCCGTCCCCGACGACGCAGCAGACCACCAGATCCGGGTTGTCGAAGGCGGCGCCGTAGGCGTGGACGAGCGCATAGCCGAGCTCGCCGCCTTCGTGGATGGAGCCGGGCGTCTCGGGAGCGGCGTGACTCGGAATCCCGCCCGGAAACGAGAACTGTCGGAAGAGCCGCCGTATGCCCTCGGCGTCCTGCCCCACGTGGGGATAAAGCTCGGTGTAGCTCCCCTCGAGGTAGGTGTTCGAGACGACCGCGGGGCCGCCGTGGCCCGGCCCGCAGACGAAGATCGCATTCAGGTCGTGGGCCCGGATTGCGCGGTTCATATGCGCGTAAACGAAGTTGAGGCCCGGCGTCGTCCCCCAGTGCCCGAGCAGCCGCGGCTTGACATGCTCGATCTCGAGCGGCTCGCGGAGCAGCGGGTTGCCGAGCAGGTAGATCTGCCCGACCGAGAGGTAATTCGCCGCGCGCCAGTACTCGTCGAGACGGGTGAACTCGTCTGCGATCGCGACGGTCGATCCTGACTCTCGTTCCACGCGGAGAGTCTTGCCAATCTTCGACCACGGCGCCTACCTGGGCCCCGCCTTCACCGACGATTATCTGCATCGCGCCTCGGACTCGGTCCGCAACCAGCTCGGTGGCCGCAGGAGATCCACCAGCTGACCTCGTTCTTCGCTTGGTCGGCGTGGGCGGCGGCGACAAGACGACCCGGCCACAACTACTCCTAGGGGCGACAGCGTCGATTCCGACTACCACGAGCACCTCGACGCCTGGCAGTGTCCAGAGGGCGAGCGACTCCACCGGATCGAAACCGATGCGCATCAGCGGGTGGCGCGCTATCGGGCTCGGGCCCATGTCTGCAATGCCTGCCCGCGCAAGCCGGACTGCACCGACTCCGAGACCGGGCGCGAGGTAACGAGGATGCTCGACCCCTGGCCCCACTCGGAGGCCGACCGTCCGACCCGCGCTCGGCACCGTCCAACTTCCCGTGGGCGGGCGGCGCGGAACACTCGCGCGTATAGGGTGCGCCGGAACGCTGAGCGGAGGAGTCCGGATGTCTCTGGAGGAGTGGGCCCTGGTCGCCTGTGTGGTCTTCTCGGGCCTCTGGTCCGGGCTGCTCGCGATGCTGACGCTGATTCTCCACCGCGTGATGGCGAGCATGGACGGACCAGATTTCGCGCGCTTCCTCGGCAAGTTCCTCCCGATCGCCCGGAAAGTCGCGTTCAACTACATCGCGGTGATCGGGATGGTCGTCTCGCCAGTGGTGGCGCTGTTCGCGCTCCACTCGGGTGAAACCGCCTTCGTCCTGACTGCGGCCGGGCTGGCGCTCACGGTCGCGGGACCGCTCCTGGTGTCGAATCGCCTCTCGGAGCCGAACTACGACGTAATGCTGTCCTGGGACCCGAACGCCATGCCCGCCGGGTGGGAGACGACCCGGCGAAAGTACTTCAGGCTCGACTGGATCCGTGCGGTCGCGACCTGGTCTGCATTCGCGCTCTTCCTCGCCGCGCTAGTGGACTTGACGTAGCAGGCGACTCGCCAGGAGTTGAGAACGACATGAGTCGCGGCTACGCTCGACGCCAAGGCCGCAGGGAGAGAGGGGAAGGTGATGGCCGCGCCCGAGCTGTCGGGCGAATTGGGCGTTGCGACCGATCGACGACCGTCGCCGGTCCTGCTCTGCGTGCTCGCGCTGGGCGGACTCGCCGTAGGCGCCTCCTCGTTCCTGCTCGCCTTCGGCAGCGATCACGTCCAGGACCCGGGGCTGCAGGCCTCGCTCTACTGCCTGATCGAGGTCCCCTACGTCCTGGGCGGCGTCGTCGCCTGGTGGCGGCGGCCGGACAGCCGTTTCGGCCCGCTGATGATCGCGGCCGGCTATGTGGCGTTCCTGGCGAACCTCGCCTGGGCCAACTCGGAGCTGCCGTCGACCGTCGGGCAGGTCTTCGACCTGGTTCCGCTGGTGCTCTACCTGCATGTCTTCCTCTCCTATCCGAGCGGACGGCTCGAGACCCGTCCCGAGCGCGCGCTGGTGGTGACCGGCTACCTGCTCGCGATGGCGCTCCAGGTGATCAGCATGGCGCTCGGCGGAGTCGACCCGGACAACCTGATCGCTTTCACCAACTCCCCGGGGGTGGTCGATGCGATAACCCACATCCAGCTCTCGGCCCTGAGCGCGGTGTCGCTCGCGGGGGTGGCCGTGCTCGCATTCAAGCGCTACCGCGACGGGAGACCCACGCGGCGCATGACTGCGCTGCTGGTCGATGCCTTTGCGCTCGGACTGATCATGACTGCCCTGCTGCTGCTCGCCGGTCAGTTCCAATGGGATTCGTTCGAGACAATCCGTCGCGCCACGTTCGTGACGATCGGACTGGCGCCGCTCGCCTTCCTGATCGGCCTGCTCACCTCACGGCTGGCGCGCTCTGACGTCGGCGAGCTGCTCGTGCAGCTGCGGTCGGAGCCGGCGCCGGAAGAGCTTCGCGACGCGCTCTCCGGTGCCCTGCGGGATCCTTCGCTTTCGCTGGCGTTCTGGCTGCCCGAGTTCGGGGTCTGGGCCGACGTGAACGGCAAGGAGATGACGCTGCCTGGGCCGGGAAGCGGGCGCTCGGCGACACCGATCGAGCGCGAGGGTCAGCCCGTAGCGGCCCTGATCCACGACCCGTCGCTGGGAGACGAGCCGGAGCTGCTCGACGCCGTCAGCGCCGCAGCCGGCATCGCCCTGGAGAACGCTCGGCTCCAGGCCGACCTCCGCGCCCGCCTCGATGAGCTCCGGGAATCGCGCGCCAGGGTGCTGTCAGCCGAGCAGGAGGAGCGGCGACGCCTGGAGCGCAACCTCCACGACGGCGCGCAGCAGAGGCTGATCTCGCTGTCGCTGGACCTGAAGCGCCTCGAGGGGAAGGTCGGGGACGACCCGGACGCCCGCGCCGGGATCGATCAGGCGCGCAGGGAGATCGCCACATCGCTGGAGGAGCTGCGGACGATCGCCCGCGGGTTGCACCCCGCCGTCGTCAGCGGGCACGGGCTCCAGGTCGCCCTCGACACCTTGGTCGCCAAGGCGCCGGTGCCGGTCAAGCTCAGCACGGACCTCGACGGGAGGCTCGATGAGGCGATCGAGGTAGCCGCCTACTACGTCGTTTCGGAGAGCCTGGCGAACGTGGGCAAGCATGCACAAGCGAAGGCGGCCACCGTGTCGGTCGGGCGCGAGGACGGGACGCTGGTGGTCGAGGTGACGGACGACGGTGTTGGCGGGGCCGACACCGAGCAAGGCGGCGGTCTTCGAGGCCTCGCCGACCGCGTCGAGGCGCACGGCGGACGGCTGCGCGTGTGGACGCCCCGCGGCGGCGGCACCCGCGTCAGGGCGGAGCTCCCATGCGGGTAGCGATCGCCGAGGACAGCGTGCTGCTCCGGGAGGGGGTCGTGCGGCTGCTCGGCGAGGAGGGCTTCGAGGTGGTCGCCGAGTGCGGGGACGCCGACGAGCTGCTCCGAAAGCTGAGCGGCCACGAGGTGGACGTCGCCATCCTCGACATCCGCCTGCCCCCCACCCACACCGACGAGGGGCTCCGGGCGGCCTTACAGATCCGCGAGACCTATCCCGAGCTCGGCGTCCTGGTGCTGTCGCAGTACGTCGAGGTGGGCCTGGCGATGCAGCTGCTCGCCGATTCGGCCGAGGGCGTCGGCTATCTGCTCAAGGACCGGATCAGCGAGGCGTCCGACTTCGTCGCGGCCGTCCGGAGGGTCGCCGACGGCGGCTCGGCCGTCGATCCGATCATCGTCTCGACGCTCCTCTCCAAGCAGCGCAGCGACGACCCGATCGAGACCCTCACCCCCAGGGAGCGGGAGGTGCTCGAGCTGATGGCCACGGGCAGCTCGAACCAGGGGATCGCGGACGCGCTGGTGATCACTCAGCGAGCGGTCGAGAAGTACGTCTCCTCGATCTTCTCCAAGCTCGACCTGCCCTCGACCGGGAGTGAGTCCCGCCGTGTGCTGGCGGTCCTGCTCGCGCTGGGCGGCGACGGTCGCACCCACGCCTGAGCAGGCGAACACACCAGAAAACCGCCCCCCCAACGGCCAGATTCCCGCCTTCTCGCGAGCCCCCTTGAGCGGGAGGCTCTCCTCTGTCAAGTCCACTGCCTCGACGAGGGGAGAGTCATGAAGTCCAGAGTCATTCAAGAGGAACCCGATCCGGGTCTGCCCGACGAGATCCCGGGCGGGCCCACGGATGTCCCATCCCCGCGGCGCAACCTCGCGGCCCGGGCGGCTCACTGGAGCGCGAATCACCGCAAGACGGCGATCTGGGGCTGGCTGGCGATCGTCTTCCTGCTGGTCGGAACGTTCCTAGCCGGACAGGCGCTCGAGCAGAAGCAGATCGAGAAGGTCGACACGTTCTCCGGCGAGTCCCATCAGGCCGAGCGGGCGCTGACCGACGCCGGCCTGCGGCCGACCGAGGAGGTCGCGCTCCTGCAGAACAAACAGCTGGACGCATCGGACCCGACGTTCAAGGCTCTTATCGCCGACACGGCGGCGAAGCTGCGGGCGACGGAGCACGTCCAGAACGTCGCCACTCCGTATGACGGCGACGGCGGCGCGATCTCGAACGACGGGCACTCGGTGCTGGTCGACTTCGACATCACCGGTAAGAGCACCGACGCCAAGATCAACGTGGTCGAGAGCGAGGACACGATCGACGCGTTGCAGGCGGCTCATCCGGAGTTCAACGTCGAGCAGTTCGGAGGTGGGTCCGCGGAGAAGGCCCTCAACGAAGCGTTCCAGTCCGACCTCGCCAAGGCGGGGATGATCTCGCTCCCACTCACGCTGATCATCCTGGCGGTCGCGCTGGGCGGGCTGGTTGCCGCTGGCGTACCGCTGCTGCTCGCCCTCACCGGCGTGCTGGCGGCGATGGCCGTGGTCGTCATCCCGAGCCAGCTGCTGCCGCTCGACTCGAACGTCGCCCCCCTGATGCTGCTGATCGGGCTGGCGGTCGGAGTCGACTACTCGCTCTTCTACATGCGCCGCGAGCGCGAGGAGCGGGCCGGAGGCAAGAGCCCGCGCGATGCACTCGAGACGGCTGCGGCCACCTCGGGGCGCGCCGTGCTGGTCTCAGGGACCACGGTGATCATCGCGATGTCCGGGATGTTCATCACGGGCGAGGCGACCTTCGAGTCGTTCGCGGTCGCCACGGTCACGGTCGTCGCGATCGAGATGCTGGTCTCGCTGATGGTCCTGCCGGCGCTTCTCGCCTGGCTCGGCGATCGAGTCGAGAAGGGCCATATCCCGTTCACGCGGCGGCGGCACGTCGCGGGCGAGTCCGGGCTGTGGAGCTCGATCGTCACCCGCGTCATGCGCCGGCCGCTGCTCGCGGCGGGGCTGGCCACCGGGGTGCTGGTTGCCCTGGCGATTCCGGGCCTCAGCATGAACATGGTCCAGACCGGCACCGACGACATTCCGAAGGAGCTGCCGGTCATGCATACGTACGACCGGTTCACTGCGGCGTTCCCGGACAAGACGAACGCGTCCGAGGTCGTGGTGCAGTCCGATGACGTGCGGAGCGGCGCGACGGCCGGCGCGATCGACGATCTCGTCAACCGCGCCAAGGCATCCGACGTGATCAACGGTCCGATCGAGATCGACTACAGCGATGACAACACGGTCGCCGACATCACGATCCCGACCATCGGCAACGGCACCGACGACGCGTCGGTCCGCGCCCTGGACGAGGTCCGTGACGAGTTGGTCCCGGCCACGGTCGGCAAGGCTGCCGCGGAGGCGAACGTCACCGGCAACACCGCGCAGTCGCAGGACTTCAAGCAAGTCCTCAGCGACCGGATGCCGCTGGTGTTCCTGTTCGTGCTCGGGCTCGCGTTCGTGTTGCTCCTGGTCACGTTCCGCTCGATCGTCATCCCGATCAAGGCGATCGTGCTCAACCTGCTCTCAGTGGGCGCGGCCTACGGAGTGCTGGTGCTGGTGTTCCAGAACGGAGCCGGCGAGTCGCTGCTCGGCTTCGAGTCGAACGGCGGCGTCACCAACTGGCTGCCGGTGTTCCTGTTCGTGATCCTGTTCGGGCTCTCGATGGACTACCACGTCTTCATCCTGACGCGGGTCCGCGAGCTCTACGACCGGGGCATGAGCAACGACGACGCGGTCCGCGAGGGCATCTCGCGCACCGCCAGCACGGTGACCAGCGCCGCGGCCGTGATGGTCGGCGTGTTCCTGGTCTTCGCCACCCTCTCCTTCATCGACTTCAAGGAGATGGGCGTGGGCCTGGCCGCCGCGATCCTCATCGACGCGACGATCATCCGGGGCGTGCTGCTTCCGGCCACCATGAAGCTGCTCGGTGACTGGAACTGGTACCTGCCCAGGTCGCTGCGCTGGCTGCCGAAGGTCCGGCGCGAGGACCGCGAGGCAGCCGTCCAGCCGGCCGCCTAGTCCGGATCAGCCGCAGACGGCCGGCGTCCGCCGAGGCGGGCGCCGGCCGTTATACGGAGCGGACGCTCCTAGCGGTTGAACTCGCGCTTGAGCCCGAGCTCGGCGGCGATCTTCCGCATCTCCCGGCTCTGCTCCGGGAGGACGAAGCTCGCGGCGATTCCGGACGCGCCCGCGCGGGCGGTGCGGCCGGTCCGGTGCACG
>JBKPLC010000096.1:0-10491 GCA_046731495.1 Actinomycetota bacterium
AGTGTCGATGCCGGTGTCCAGGCCATGCACGTCACGGCGGGTCCTGAGCAGCATCACGATCTCCTCGAGCGAGCAGTTGCCGGCTCGCTCGCCGATGCCGTTGACGGCGCACTCCACCTGCCGAGCACCGGCGAGTACGCCGGCGTAGGAGTTGGACACGGCCAGGCCCAGGTCGTCGTGGCAGTGGACCGAGACCTCGACCCCGTCAAGCCCGGGGACGAGCTCGTAGAGGCGACGGAAGTAGTCCGCGTACTCCGCCGGCGTCGTATAGCCGACGGTGTCCGGGATGTTGATGACGGTCGCGCCCTCGGCAACAGCGATGGCGCAGACCTCGGCGGTGAACTCGATGTCGGCCCTCGTGGCGTCCATCGGCGAGAACTCGACGTTGTCCGTGTAGGACTTGGCGAGCGCGACGGCTGCCTTCGCCTGACCCTTGACGTCCTCGCGCGTGGTCTGGAGCTGGTGCTCGATGTGGATGTCCGAGGTGGAGATGAAGGTGTGGATCCGGGGGCGCTCGGAGTCCTTGACCGCGTTCCAGGCCGCGTCGATGTCCGCCTTGTGGGTGCGGGCGAGCCCGCAGATCACCGGGCCCTCGACACTCCGGGCGATCGCCTCGACGGCCTCGAAGTCGCCGGGCGAGGTGATCGGAAAGCCGGCCTCGATCACGTCCACGCCGAGGCGGGCAAGCTGCTGCGCGATCTCGACCTTCTCCTGCGTGTTCAGCGAGATCCCCGGCGACTGCTCGCCGTCGCGCAGCGTCGTATCGAAGATGTGGACCCGGTTCTCCTCGGAGACCGGACCGCCTACACCGCCTACGTCACTCATCACTACCTCCTTCTCCTAAAGCTTCCGATGACCTGTTCCTGAGTTCGCGGCTGACGCGCCGCCCAGCGCTATTCCCCCCGAAGGGGGAGGAGAAGGAGAAGCGCGAGGCTGTCGAGCCGGTGCGTCATCGAAGCCTCGTGAGAGTAGCGGACTGGCGCCGCCGCGCGGAACTCAGAACCGCCTTAGTGGGTCCGAGGCGGCCTCTAGGTTGCGCGCGTGCGCGCGGATCAGATCCAGGCGCGGGCCGTGGGGAAGATCGTGCTCGTCGCGCTCTTCTGGGCTGCGGTCGCGGTGCTTCTGGCGATCGCCGTACTACACACCCGCACGACGCTGCAGTGGGTGGCCGCCGCGATCTTCCTGGCGCTGGCGCTGGACCCCGCCGTGAGCCTGGTGCAGCGGGCCTGGCCCGGCAGCCGGGCGATGCCCAGGGTCCTCGCGATCCTGATCGTCTACGTGCTCGCCTTCGCGGCGATGGTCTTTCTCGTCTTGCACGTCTTCCCCCCGATCGTGCACGACATCGAGGGTCTGGCCCACAAGCTCCCCGGCTACGTCAGCGACTTCGAGGACTGGGCCAACAACAACAAGCAGTTCCAGGAGCTGAACGCGAAGTACCACATCACCCAGAAGCTGAGCGAGGAGGGAGCGACCCTGCCCTCCCACCTGAGCAGCGGGGCCAGCACGCTCGGCTCGTTCACCGTGAGCCTCCTGGAGCACCTGATCGCCGCGATCACGGTGCTCACCCTGACCTTCTTCCTGTTGCTGGACGGGCGCGGCATGGTGGAGCGCGGAACCGGACGGCTGCCCGTGCTGCAGCGCGACCGAGCGCGGCGGATCGCCGAGCGGGTGGCCACCGTGGTCAAGGCCTATGTCAGCGTGAACCTGCTGCTCGCGATCGCCGCCGGATTCCTGACTTGGGCCTTCCTGGAGGCGGAGGGGTTCCACCTGGCGCTGCCGCTCGCTGTGCTGGTCGCGTTCCTCGACCTGATCCCGTTGATCGGCCTGACGGTCGGGGGTTTCGGAGTGTTCGCGGTACTGATGATCGACGGCGGGCCAGGCGACGCGATCATCTGGCTGATCCTCTTCCTGATCTACCAGCAGGTCCAGGACCGGGTGATCCAGCCCCTCCTCTACAAGGGCGGCGCGCTCAAGGTCAATCCGGCCGTGGCGATCGTCGCTGTGATCGTTGGAGCGAACCTGGCCGGCGTGCTCGGGGCGCTGCTCGCGATCCCCACGGTGGCCTCGCTCGGCGTGGTGATCGACGAGCTCGTGCTGTCAGGCCCGCCGGAATCGGCGGAGCCTGAGCCGGCCGAGTAGCTCGCCGCCACGCTTCCAGAACGGCTTGCCGCGGCTCCCGGCGTAGCGCTCCTCCGAGCGTTGGCGCTGACCGTGCCGGTAGAAGACCTTCGCCCAGACCGAACGGGGCTTGCCGAGTCGGAACGCGCTCGGGATGCCGGCGACCGGCACGATCAGGCTCCAGATCGCCATCCCGAACTTCTCCTTCGCAGCGTTGACCAGCGCCAGGAGCACGCCTAGCAGTCCGATCCCGCCGACGACGGCCTCCACCGCATCGGCGACGTCCGTCGTCACGTCGATCCAGCTCCGCAGGCTGATCAGCAGCAGACCGGAGATCGCGGCGGCGATCACCACCGCGTCGATCGAGGCGCGCCCTTCCTTCTCCCAGTAGACGTCCTTCAGGTTGAGCCAGAGGGCGAACTCGTCCAGGGTCAGGCCGGTGCCGATGCCGAAGAGGGCGGCGACGATCTCGCGCCAGGGGCTCGGCGGAGCGATCGCGACGGCGACGTAGCCGAAGATCAGGATCAGCAGGATCCCCCAGACCAGGTGATGGATGTGGGTGCCGCCGACCTTGACGTTCCCGGGCCACCACTTCACCTGTGCCCGGATCATGTGGGTGCTGGTCCGGATGAACCCGAAGGTCAGGAGGAAGGCGACGAAGAAGAGGAAGTGCGCCTCCCGCCCCGTGTCGACGATCCCGTCCTGGTACGCGCTCGAGATGCTGGCCGTGAGCATCACGGCCGAAACCTAACGTCGGTACCTACGGAATCCCGCGAGTCACGTCGCAGCTCTTTCCGGTGTCGAAGCCCCCACCCCCACGGCATAGGTCCCGGCCAGTGCCTCCGTAAAGCTTGTCCGAGCCGCCGAGCCCGATCAGTACGTCGCTCGCGCCGCCGCCGCTCAGGTTGTCGGCTCCGGGCCCGCCGATCAGGAAGTCCTCTCCGCCCCCGCCGGCGATCGAGTCCGGACCCCCTGCGCCGTCCAGCAGATCGGGGAGCGCCCCACCGACCAGGCGATCCCTCCCCCGCCCGCCACCGAGCGGATGACGAGCGCCGGCGATCACGGCCCCGACGTACACGCCGAGCCCGGGGTCGGCATCGAAGGTGTCGCTGCCCCCGCCGAGATCGCCGACGATGGCGCCGATGTAGCCGGGCGCGCAGCTCACCTCAGGCGCGCTCGGCTCCGTGGGCTTCGCATTGTCCAGGCTGCAATTGGAGCCGCTCCCGTCCGGGTCGCCGAGGCCCTCGGGCGCGGTCAGGACGAGCCGCCCCGTCGGTCCGGTGTAGGCCGAGATCCGGTTGTCGATCCGCCGCTGATCCATGAGCGTCAGGACGTTCAGCGATGTCGCCGCAGAGGCGCGGGAGCCGTGCACGGTCCAGACGGACGCAGTCGCGCCCGGCGGATCGGCCGCGGCAGCCTGCGGTGCGACGCAGGCGACGATGGCGAGGGTCGCCAAAGCAAGCAGGTTTCTCCCTGTCCCGCGAGACATACATCGATCGTAACCCGGCTAAACCGCGATCAGAGCGGCCTCGATCGATGCTTAATCAGGGGACGAGAACCACTTTGCCGACGTTCGCCCGCTCGGTGATCAAGCGGTGCGCGTCGCCGGCGCGGTCGAACGGGAAGGCCTCGGCGACCAGCGGCTCGATCTCACCCGTATCGAGCATTTCCTTCAACGGCTCGAGGATGCGGTCGAGGTTCTGCTCCCTATCCCACCAGCTGAGCATGTTGAGGCCGCCGACCATCTTGTTCTCGTTCAACGCCCCCAGGCTCTTCCACCACGGGATCGTCGCCAGCGGCATCCCGGCGAGACCCCGAGCGAGCTTGGCGAAGCTCCGCCGGCCCTCGGTGGAGAGCTCGGAGACCCCGTACATGATGAGCCTGCCGCCCTGCCGGAGCAGGCGATAGTCCTTGCGGAAGTTCGTCGGTCCGGTGGCATCGATGATCAGGTCGAGGCCCTCCCCGCCAGTGATCCGCCGGATCTCAATCTCGAAGTCCTGGTCTCTGTAGTCGATCGGGTGCTCGACGCCCTGATCTCTGATCGCATCGTGTTTCGAGGCGGATGCCGTCCCGAAGATCTCGGCCCCGACGGCCCTCGCGATCTGGACGGCGGCAGTTCCCACTCCTCCAGCCGCGGCGTGAATCAGAACCCGCTGGCCTTCGCGCAAACCGCCCATCGTGATCAGCGCCGCGTACGCAGTCGCGTAGTTGACCGGCACCGCCGTCGCCTGCTCGAAGCTCCACCCATCGGGGAACGTAAGGGCCTGACCCTCCGGCACGGTGACGAGCTCGGCGTGACCGCCGAAGCGGGTTCCCGCCATCACCCGGTCGCCGACGCTGAAGGACTCGACGCCCTCGCCCACAGACTCGATCTCGCCGGCGACCTCATAGCCGAGCACGCACGGAGGCTTCGGCGCATCCGGGTAGAGGCCAACTCGCGCCATGGTGTCGGCGAAATTGATGCCCGTCGCCTTCACGGCGATGCGAACGTCCCCGGGGCCGACGGGCGGGTCGGGGCGTTCCTGGACCTGCAGGACCTCCGGGCCCCCGATGCCTGTCTGGACGACCGCCCTCATGTCCGGGACCCTTATAGCGAGACGGCGCGCCCAACGAAGAAGCCGTCGAGCTCGAGGATGCGATCGACCGTGGACTGGTTGACCGGTGCATCCGTGGTGAGGGCCATCACGGCGGTGTCTCCCTCGGGTTCGGCACCGACGGCTGCCGAGACGATGTTCACTCCCTCCTCGCCGAAGATCGTCCCGACGCGACCGATCATTCCCGGCTGGTCGGTGTAGCGGAAGATCGTCAGGTGCTCGGCGAAGGGCAGGTAGAAGTCCTCTGCCCAGACCCGAGCCAGGTAGGGGATGTTGCGCGGGCCAACGCAGGTGCCGGCGACCTCCACAGCCTCCTCACCGGTGTGTAGGCGGACGACGACGAGCTCGGTGAAGTCCTCCGAGACGCTGTCGCGGGTCTCGGTCAGCTCGATGCCTCGCTCCTCGGCCATGTGCGGGCCGTTGACGAGGTTGACCGGCTCCTCGGTGTGCCCGGAGAGGATTCCGACAAGCGTGGCGATCCCGAGGATCCGGGTGTCCTGATCGGCCAGGCGGCCGCGGAACTCGACCTCGACGCGATCGGGCGCTCCCTCCCCCAGCCCCTGCGCGAGCCGGCCGAGCTTCTCAGCCAGCGGCACGAAGGGCGCCAGCTGCTCCATCACCTCGGGCCGGACCGCCGCGATGTTGACCGCCGTCGTGACCACGCCGCCCGTGAGCGCCGCCGTCACCTGCTCGGCGGTGACCACGCCGGCACGATCCTGCGCCTCGGCGGTGGACGCACCCAGGTGGGGAGTCACCACCACGTCGTCGCGTTCCAGGATGGGGTGGCCGCCGAAGGGCTCCTCCGGGAAGACGTCGAGCGCGGCCCCCGCGACCTTGCCCGATTCGAGGCCCTCGACGAGGGCGTCGAGGTCGATCAGCTCGCCGCGGGCGCAGTTGATGATCCGTACGCCGTCGCGCATCCGGCCGATCGCGTCGGCGTCGATGAAGTTGACCGTCTCCGGGGTCTTCGGCAGGTGGAGGGAGATGAAGTCCGAGCGGGCGTAGAGCTCCCCGGGATCGTCCACGCCCTCGACCCCCAGCTCGCGGAAGCGCTCGGCGGTCACGAACTTGTCGTAGGCGACGACCGGCATGTCGAACGCCTGGGCGCGGGCCGTCACCAGCTGACCGATTCGCCCGAAGCCCAGGACCCCGAGCGTCTTGCCGTAGAGCTCCGTCCCCTTGAACTTGCCGCGATCCCAGGCCCCGCCCGCCAGCGAGGCATGGGCGTGAGGGATGTTCCGGCAGAGAGCCATCATCAAGGCGAGCGTGTGCTCCGCCGCGGCGATCGAGTTCGCCTCCGGCGCGTTGGCGACGACGATGCCGCGCTTGGTGGCGGCGTCCACGTCCACGTTGTCGACCCCGGTGCCCGCCCGGCCGATCACCTTGAGGCGCTCCGCGCGCTCGATGAGGTCGGGTGTCAGCTTGGTCGCGGAGCGGATCAGGATGCCGTCGAACTCGCCGATTCGCTCCTGGAGCACGTCGCCGTCCCAGTCGAGGCCCAGCTCGACCTCGAAGCGCTCGCGCAGCAGCTCGACGCCGGCGTCGGCGATCTTCTCCTTGACGAGGACCTTCGCCTTCTCGTTCATCGCGTCACATC
Organism: Actinomycetota bacterium; assembly: GCA_046731495.1. Classification (GTDB taxonomy): domain Bacteria; phylum Actinomycetota; class Thermoleophilia; order Solirubrobacterales; family 70-9; genus DASUPK01. The sequence continues at coordinate 6,310 of JBKPLC010000096.1, forward strand.
GTCGGCGTTCTCGAGCACCCAGTCGATGCAGGCGGTGAGGGCCTGGACGTCGCCCGGCTCGACGGCTGGGAACATCCCGATCCGCAGCTGGTTGCGGCCCAGCTTGCGATATGGCTCGACGTCCACGATGCCGTTCGCCCGCAGGGTCGTCGCCAAAGCCGCGGCGTCGACCTGATCCGCGAAGTCGATCGTGCCCACGACCAGGGAGCGCTTCGCGGGATCCCCGACAAAGGGAGCAGCGAGCTCCGAGGCCTCGGCCCACCCGTACAGGTGCTCCGACGATGCGCGGCTCCGCGAGATCCCGAACTCGAGGCCGCCGCCGTCGAGCAGCCATTCGATCTGGTCCACGAGCAGGAGGAGCGTGGCCACCGCGGGCGTGTTGTAGGTCTGGTCCTTGCGAGAGTTCTCCAGGGCGACGGCGAGGGAGAGGAAGGCCGGCTGCCAGCGATCGGCGGCTCCGTCCAGCTCCTCGATCCGGGCGATCGCAGCGGGGCTGAGCAGCGCGAGCCACAGGCCCCCGTCCGCGGCGAAAGTCTTCTGCGGCGCGAAGTAGTACGCGTCGGCCTCCCCGACGTCGACCGGCAGGCCGCCGGCCCCCGAGGTGGCGTCGATCAGGATCAGGGCGTCGCCCGAGGCCGCGGGCCGCTCCACCGCCACCATCACGCCGGTCGAGGTCTCGTTGTGCGCCCAGGCGATCACGTCCGCTTCGGGATCGGCGACCGGGGCCGGCGCGTCGCCCGGCTCCGCCTCGATCTGGATCGGATCGGCGAGGAAGGGCGCGCCGGCGCTGGCCTTCGCGAACTTCGACGAGAACTCGCCGTAGGTCAGGTGCAGGGGCCGCTCACGGATCAGCCAGGCGGCCGCCGCGTCCCAGAAGGCGGTGGTCCCGCCGTTGCCTAGCGCGACCTCGTAGCCGTCGGGCACGCTGAAGAGCTCGGCCAGTCCCTCGCGAGCGGCGGCGACGAGGTCCTTCACCGGCTTCTGGCGGTGCGAGGTGCCCATCACCCTGCTCTGCCCGGCGAGCTTGGCGAGGGCCTCCGGCCTCACCTTCGAGGGGCCGCAGCCGAAGCGGCCGTCGGCGGGCTTGAGCGCCTCGGGAATCTGGACGATCGTCTCTGTCATGGGCGGACCGCGGAGGGTAACCATCCGACCCGTCGCTCCCTGGACTGCCCGCCGGTGTGTCGGATAGGGTCGGCCTGCGTCCGATGGGGCCGGACCGCCCGGGAGGCGCGAATCCCTGCACCTCGACCTGGAGAGATATATGTACCCAGTCAGCTATCAGGCTGATCCCGCCCTGGAGGGCAGGAATCGGCTGACGTCGTTCTTCCGCTACATCGTCGCCATTCCCTGGCTGATCGTGGCCTACATCTACGGGATCGTGGCCCAGATCGCCGCGATCATCGCCTGGTTCGCGATCGTCTTCACGGGCAAGTACCCGGAGGGGATCTACAACTTCAACGCCGGATATCTGCGGATGTCCAGCAGGACCAACAGCTTCCTGTACCTGCTGACGGATCAGTTCCCGCCGTTCGGTGGTGAGGAGGCGAGCAGCTATCCGATCCGGATCGGCGTGCCTGCTCCGCTCGACCAGTACAGCCGGCTGAAGACGGGGCTCCGGCTGATCATCGGTATCCCGGTGATGCTGCTGGCGATCGTGCAGGCGATCATCCTGTACGTCGTCGCCATCATCGCCTGGTTCGCGATCCTGTTCACCGGAAAGCTCGGGGAAGGCCTGTTCAACCCGATGCGTTCCGCCATGGCGTACCTGACCAGGACGACCGGCTACTTCCTCCTGATCACCGAGGACTACCCGCCGTTCTCCTACGAGGAGGGTGGGACCGCGCCGGCCGGCGAGATCAGCAGCGAGGCTGCCAGCCGCCGCCCGGAGGCCTAGGGGCGCGCACATGCTGCTGCGGGGGTCCGGCCACCATTGTGGTCGGACCTCAGCGCTGCGAGTCAGTCCTCGATCCAGGGCATCATCGCGCGGAGGTCCTTGCCGACCTTCTCCACCTGGGAGTTGGCCGCCTCCTCGCGCATGCGCTGGAAGTTCTCCTGACCCGCCTCGTTCTCGGCGATCCACTCCTTCGCGAACTCTCCCGACTGGATGTCGGCGAGGATCTTCCTCATCGCCTCGCGGGTTTCGTCGGTGATCACCTTCGGGCCGCGGGTCATGTCGCCGTACTCGGCGGTGTTGGAGATCGAGTGGCGCATCCCCTGGATGCCGTGCTCGTACATCAGATCGACGATCAGCTTGAGCTCGTGCAGGCACTCGAAGTAGGCGAGGCGCGGGTCGTAGCCGGCATCTACCAGCGTCTCGAAGCCGGCCCGCACCAGCTCGGTGGCGCCGCCGCAGAGGACCGCCTGCTCGCCGAACAGGTCGGTCTCCGCCTCGTCCTTGAAGGTGGTCTCGATGATTCCGGCTCGCCCGCCGCCGATCCCGCTGGCGTAGGCGAGGACCTGGTCGCGCGCGGTGCCGCTGGCGTCCTGGTGGACGGCCATCAGGCAGGGAACGCCGGCGCCATCCACGAACTCGCGACGGACGAGATGCCCCGGCCCCTTCGGCGCGACCATCCCGACATCGACGCCGTCCGGCGGCTCGATCTGTCCGAAGCGGATCGCGAAGCCGTGGGCGAACATCAGCAGGTTCCCTTCGGCGATCCCGTCGGAGATCTCGTCACGCCAGATCTGTGCCTGCTTCTCGTCCGGCAGCAGGATCATCACGATGTCGCCACGGCTGGCTGCGTCGGCGACGTCCATGACCTCGAGCCCCTCCCCCTCCGCGTCGGCGCGGCTCGATGAGTCTGGCCGCAGCCCGACGACGACCTTCACCCCTGAGTCCTTCAGGTTGAGGGCGTGGGCATGACCCTGTGAGCCGTAGCCCAGGATCGCGACGGTCTTGCCGTCGAGGACGGAGAGATCCGCGTCCTTGTCGTACAGGACTTCGTCGGCCGAGGCCATGAGGCGGCGGATGCTAACGACCGGCCGGTTCGGGCAACTGGCCGCGCAGCAGCTTGCCCGAAGCGGTGCGCGGCAGACTGGAGACGAAGTCGATCCGCTTCGGGACCTTGAAGCCGGCCAGCGAGTCTGCGCAATGCGCCCGCAGCTCCTCCTCGCCCGCTTCCGCCCCGTCCCGGAGCACCACCAGCGCGTGGACTGCCTCCTGCCACTCTGGGTCGGGTCGGCCGATCACGGCGGCATCGGCGACGGCCGCATGGGAGACGAGTACGGCCTCCACCTCGGCGGGCATCACGTTCTCGCCGCCCGTCACGATCATCTCGCCGCGCCTGCCCGTGACATAGAGGAAGCCCTCCTCGTCGATCCGGCCGAGGTCGCCCGTGCGGAGCCAGCCGTCCGCGTCAAGCGCGTCCCTTGAGACCGTCGGTCCCTGCACGAGGATCTCGCCGTCCTCGATGCGGACGTGGGTGGTGAGCAGCGGCCGGCCGGCCGAGCCCACCTTGCGGGCGGCGTCCTCCGGCGCGAGCGTGGTCACCTGTGAGCAGGTCTCGGTCATGCCGTAGGTCTGGACGACCGTCGCGCCGCGGTCGAGCGCCTCGCGCAGGGCATCCGCCGGCACCGGGCCGCCGCCGATCAGAATCGCCCGCGGCCGCGACAGATCCGCCTCGGCCTCCAGCAGCCGGATCAGCTGCGTCGGGACCAGGGAGACGACGCTGATGTCGCCGTTGACGAGCGTCGCGGCGACCTGCTCGGTCTCAAAACCGTCCAACAGCACGGCGGTAGTGCCGTAGATGACCGAGCGCAGGATGATCGAGAGGCCGGCGACGTGGCTGAGCGGCAGGCAGCAGAGCCAGCGGTCCTTCGGTTCGACTCCAAGGTTGAAGGCGGACCCGACCGCGCTGAAGAGAAAGTTCCCGTAAGTGAGGCTGACCGGCCGCGGCTCGCCCGAGCTGCCGCTGGTGAGGATCCGGCACTGCACGTCGTCCATGTCGTGTTCGCCGAGCAGAGGCAGGTCGGCCTCGGTCTGGGTGAGCTCCGCCGCGTCGTTCAGGTCGACGGCCGGCCGTTCCGCAGCCAGGACCGCGGCGCGCTCGGGCTCCGTGAGCCGCGGGCTGAGCGGCAGTGCGACCGCCCCGAGCTTCATCAGCGCATGCAGCAGCACGACCTCCTCACGGCGCGGGTGCATGGTGAGCGCCGCCGTCGCCCCTCTCCTCACCCCGTAGGCGG
>JBKPLC010000097.1:0-8865 GCA_046731495.1 Actinomycetota bacterium
GTGATGCCCGCTGAGGGCGACAAGGAGGAGTGAGGATGGCCACCGACAACGGCGTCGAGCTGATGGGCGCGTACTGGACGACGGCGGGGCCAACCCAGCCACACGTCGGCCAGGAATGGAGCAATTTCGACTTCGCCGACCGCTGCGCGAAGGCCGCCGAGGTGGGGATGAAGGGGATCGGCATCTGGCACGCGGACCTCGCCCACACCCTCGAGACCCGGAGCCATTCCGACATCAAGAAGCTGCTCGACGACAACGGCCTCTCCTATCTCGAGCTCGAGTTCATCTGGGGCTTCTTCGAGGACGAGGGCACCGAGGGTCGCAAGGAATCGGACGAGATGCGCGATCTCCTGCTGGACGCCGCGGGCGCGCTCGGCGCGCACCACGTCAAGGTCGGCAACATCCCCGGCGTTCCCTGCGAGCTCGACAAGCTCACGGAGCGCTACGCGGAGCTCTGCGCGGACGCCGCGAAGCGAACCGACGCGGTCATCGCCTACGAGTTCATGCCCTTCGACGTGAACGTCGACAACCTCGACGCCGCCCTCCGGGTGGTCGAGGGCGCCGGAGCCGAGAACGGCGGCCTGGTGATCGACACCTGGCACATGGCGAAGCTCGGGATCGCCCCCGACGATCTGAAGCGGATCCCGCTCGAGTATCTGACCTGGGTCGAGCTCAGCGACGGGAAGTACGAGTGGATGGAGGACCACATCGAGGAAACCACCAGGTTCCGGAAGCTGCCGGGCGAGGGCGAGTTCGACATCCGCGGCTACATCAGGGCGGCCCAGGAGATGGGCTACGACGACGCCTGGGGCATCGAGGTCCTCTCGGACGAGCTGCGAGCGGAGCCGATCGACGAGATGTACCGGCGCGCGTTCGAGGCGGCGATGTCGCAGTTCCAGCCAGTCGCGGCTTGACCGCGCTCGACGGCGAGGTCGCGCTCGATCTGCTGCGGACGATGTGGCGGATCCGCGCCTTCGAGGAGCGGGTCGGGCAACTCAAGCAGGCGGACGAGATCTATGGTCTGATCCACCTCAGCCTGGGCCAGGAGTCGGTCGCGGCCGGGGTCTGCGGGCAGCTGCGCGAGGATGACAACGTCTACTCGGGCCATCGCGCGCACGGGCATGCGATCGCGAAGGGCGTCCCGCTCGACCGGCTGATGGCCGAGCTGATGGGCCGCGACGACGGCCTCTGCCACGGCCTCGGCGGGTCGATGCACCTGGTGGACACGGAACACGGCCTGATGGGCGCCACAGGGGTCGTCGGCGGCAACATCCCGATCGCTCTCGGTAGCGCGCTGGCCGCCCACCTGGACGGCGAGGACCGGGCGACCGTCGTCTTCTTCGGCGACGGCGCGGTCCAGGCGGGCCACTTCAACGAGACCGTCAACCTCGCCACCCTCTGGGGCCTGCCGCTGATCCTGGTCTGCGAGAACAACGGCTTCGCCGAGTTCACACCGCGCTCGGCGCATACCAACGTCGAGCGGGTCAGCGACGTGGTCGCCCCGTACGAGCTCACCCGCGAGACCGTGGACGGCAACGACGTGGGCGCGGTCTGGGATGCCTTCGGTGGCTTTCTCGACGCCGTCCGGAAGGGCGAGGGGCCGCTGCTGCTCGAGTGCCTGACCCATCGGCTGAGCGGCCACTACGTCGGCGACCCGGCGCAGTACCGCGAGGCGCTCGCCGACGAGGAGTGGCAGCAGAAGGACCCGATCATGCGCCTGCAGCGGGCCGGAACCGAGGCGGGATGGTTCGACCAAGAGCAGGCGGCGGCGGCCGAGTCCGAGGCCCGCGAGGCTGTTGCGGCGGCGGTCGAGTTCGGGCGCGCGAGCTCGTTCCCCTCGCCGGAGACGGCGGCCGGGCTCGTCTACGCCCAGGGACCGGGCTGATGGCGCAGACCACCTTCGTCAAGGCGGTCAACGCGACGCTCGCCGATCAGATGCGGGCGGACGAGAACGTGCTCGTGATCGGGGAGGACGTCGCCGAGGGCGGCCCCTACACCGTCACCGCCGGCCTCGCCGACGAGTTCGGCACCGCGCGCGTGATCAACACGCCGATCAGCGAGGCGGCGATCTGCGGCGTCTCGATCGGCGCGGCACAGTCCGGCAAGCGGCCCGTGCTGGAGATCATGTTCATCGACTTCCTCACGCTCGCCCTCGACCAGCTCGTCAACGCCGCCGCCAAGGCCCACTTCATGTCCGGGGGACAGCTCCGGGTGCCGATGGTGCTGCGCACCCAGGGTGGCGCGGGTTCGCGCGGCGCCGCGCAGCACTCGCAGAGCCTCGAGGCATGGCTCACCCACATCCCCGGGCTCAAGGTGGTGATGCCGAGCCGTGCCGCCGACGCCGCCGGCCTGCTCCGCAGTGCGATCGCCGACCCCAATCCCGTTGTCTTCGTCGAGCACAAGAACCTCTACTTCCGCAAGGAGGAGTTGCCCGACGATCTCGAGCCGGTCGAGATCGGCAGCGCGCGGATCGCGCGCGAGGGAGCCGACGTGACGATCGTCGCGCTCTCGCGCATGGTGGGCGAGTCGCTCGCGGCCGCGGAGCGCCTCGCCGCCGACGGCGTCGAGGCGGAGGTGATCGATCCCCGGACGCTGGTCCCCTTCCCCCTCGAGTCGGTGCTGGAGTCGGTACGGAAGACCAATCGGCTCATCATCGCCCACGAGGCCGTCGAGCACGGCGGCTTCGGCGCCGAGATCGCCGCCCAGGTGCAGTCAGCGGGCTTCGACGATCTCGACGCCCCGATCGAGCGGGTCGGGGCCCCCTTCGAGCCGATCGCCCTCAGCCCGGCCGTCGAGGACGCCTATCTGCCCGGCGCCGACGAGATCTACGCAGCTGCGCGGGCGACGCTCGGGTTGGGTCCTGCCTAGCGCCGCTTTGCAGGGAAAGCAGCTGTCCGGACATGAAGCCTGCTGGATGCCGCTGGTTCCGCCAGGTCCATCGCTCGCGCTAAGGCGGGATTGACAGTCCGATCCGCTTGGAGGACCATGGCTCCCAGATGTCTCGGGGAGCCCTGAGAATCTGCCGGCTCGGTCTGCTCTCCGTGCTGGCGATGCTTGCCGTACCCGACCTTGCGAGTGCCGCCGCGAGCAGAGTCGCTGCCGGGGACGGGTTCCCGACACTCGACTGGACCGCGCTCGGGGACACGGTGCCCCATACGCTCGTCATCTCATACGCGGGCGGCGCCTACTCAGTCACCGATTCGGCTGGGATCACCGCGGGCACGGGCTGCACCCAGGTGACGTCGACCTCCGCATCCTGCAGCGCCACGAATGTGACCTCCGCCGTCACCGCCGATGGCAGCAGCGCGGGGGACAAGCTCAAGGTGGCCTCGCTCGGTCCCGAGATCGACCCAAGCCAGAGCCTGCACCAGGTAGGCGTCTTCGGCAACGGCGGCAACGACGACATCACCACTCCGGCCAGCGCCGATCTGATTCGGGGCGGAGACGGGGACGACATCATCGACGGTGGCCTCGGCCAGGACAACATCAACGGCCAGCGTGGCGTCGATACAGCGACCTACGCGAACCGCCCCGCTTCTGCGCCGGTCACCATCGACATGCAGAACGGCACCGGTGAGGAGAGCCCCGACGTCGAGAACGTGATCGGAACGCCCGGCAACGACGTGATCATTGGCTTCAGGGAGGGCGTGGAGATCACTCACGACAGCTCGCCGGCCAACAGATTCATCGGGGGAGCCGGGAACGACAGGTTGATCGGGCTTTCCGGGGCGGACATCCTGCTCGGGAAGGCCGGCAACGACAAGCTGTTCGGCGGTCAGCAGAAGGACAAGATGGTGGGCGGTCCCGGCCGCGACAAGTGCGTCGGCGGCCCGAGCAAGGACAAGGCCAAGGGCTGCGAAGTCAAGCGGTCTCTCTAGCGGGCTAGGCGGCGGGCAGGGTCCGGGCGGCGCCGAGCGCGATTTCCTCGACGTTCTCCTCCGACCGCGCCCACGCAGTATCTCGCGCAGACTGCTGCTTTCCATGCGAAGCAGTGCTCTCCGTGGCTCTGCCGAGCCGCGGAGATCAATCTGTCAAATAGCTTGTTTTTTTCTCTCCCTGCCTATAGGGTGCGGCTCAGTGGCGGAGAGGAGCTGGTTGACCCTGGATGCGGGCCGAGCCTCGGTCCTCGCCGCCCTGTGCGAGGCGATCGTCCCGGGCTCCTCCCGCGTCGAGCCGGCCGTGTACATCGACGCGAAGCTCGCCGGGGTCGATGAGGGGACGCGCGCGGCGACACTGGGCGCGATCGACGCTCTCGCCGATGCGGCTGAGGCTGGACCAGACGGTCTCGCCGACCGGACGATGACCCCGGAGTTCCTGATGGTGCGGGCGCTCGCCATCGAGGCCTACTACAGCGACTTCGTCGCGCCCGGCGCCGCGGGGCCGGGAGCATGGGAGGAGATCGACTTCCGCTTCCCCCTCGCCGACCGGATCGAGCACGACTGGTCCTATCTCGGGGTGCCTGGGTGAGCGAGCGCTTCGACGTCGTGGTGGTCGGATCGGGTGCCGGCGGCGGCGTGGTCGCGGGCGAGCTCGCCGAGCGCGGCCGCCGGGTCCTCCTGCTCGAGGCCGGGCCCCACCGCACGGCCGCGGACTTCACCCGCTGGGAGGCGCACGCCGCCTACGACATCTGGTGGCCCTTCCGGCAGGCGCTGATCGACGGGGGCGCGGGCGGTGCCATCCCGATGTTCGCCGGGCGCTGCGTGGGCGGGACAACGACGATCAACACCAAGGTCTCCTTCCGCGCCCACGATTTCGAGTTCGCCAAGTGGCACGACGCAAGCGGGCTGCTGGGAGCGGAGGGCAAGCCGTTCGGCATTGAGGACCTCGCCCCGCACTACGAGCGGGTCGAGCGCTACCTCGGGGTCCGCGAGCGCGCCGATTGGCCGGAGTGCGTCCGGACGGTCGACCGGGGGTTCCGCGAGCTCGGCTCGGAGCTCGAGCCGGTGGACTCCTACACGGACGCCAATTGCATGAAATGCGGCTCCTGCCTGCAGGGCTGTCCGACCAACGCCGGCAAGAGCACGATGAACACCTACATCCACGCCGCCACGGCGGTGGGCAAGCTCGACCTGCGGGCGGACTCGCACGTCGAGCGGGTCCTCTTCGAGCAGCGGAATGGCGGCCTCGAGGCCACCGGGGTCGAGTACGCCGACCTCGACGGCGAGCACCACACGGTCGAGGCGGGGGCGGTGGTGATCGCGGCGGGAGCGCTCAACACACCTCAGGTCCTGATCCGCTCGGGGCTGCCCGAGATGGCGGGCAACTCGCCGAGCAGCGATTGGATCGGCCGGAATCTCGGCTTCCACCCCGCCACCTTCGTGTTCGGCCTCTTCGACGAGGTCCAGGACGCCCACCGCGTCTACCCGATCACCTCCCACTGCATGGACTTCATGCGCGACGAGGACGGGGGCTTCGTGCTCGAGGCGTGCACGATCCAGGACCCGATCGGATTCGCGACCAGCATCACCGACGAGGACGGGCCGATGTGGGGCGAGCGTCTCGTCGAAGCGGTGAAGGGGTACCGCCGCTGGACCGGAATCCTCGTGCTCGCCAACGATGAGAACAACGGGCGGGTCGTCGTGGGCGAGGACGGCACCGAGAGCTTCGAGGCCCACTTCGAGCCGGTCGAGCTCGAGCGGATGGAGAGGGGCCAGGAGATGGGACGGCGCGTGATGCAGGCCGCCGGCGCGAAGCGGATCGCGTGGACGGGCCCCGCCAGCACGCACGTCCAGGGCACCTGCCGGATGGGGTCCGATCCGGAGCGCTCGGCGGTCGACGCGAACTGCGAATCGCACGACGTCAAGCGCCTCTTCGTCGGTGACGCCTCGCTCTTCACGCGGACCCTCTCGGTCAATCCCTCCCTGACGATCATGGCCCTCGCCGACCGCCTCGCCCAGCACCTGGACGAGGACCCGAACCATTACCTGGACGCGAAGGCAGAGCAGGTCCCGGTCGGGACCTAGGCGCGCGCCAAGGCTTCAGCCCCAAGGAGAACGAAAGTGAAAGCAGCGGTCCTCAACCAGTACAACCATCCTCTCGAGCTCGAGGACCGTCCCGAGCCCGAGATCAGCCAGGCGAACCAGGTGCGCGTGAAGATCGAAGCCGCCGGCGTCTGCTCGACGGACCTGCACGCGATCGACGGGGAGATGGGGCCTGCGGGCATGGAGGTTCCACGGGTGCTGGGCCATGAGAACGGCGGCCGCGTCGAGGAGGTCGGCGATCTGGTCACGACCGTGAAGGTCGGCGACCCGGTTCTGATCTATCCGCCCCACAGCTGCGGCGTGTGCGTCAACTGCCGGCGGGGTCGCGACATGCACTGCGACCACCATCAGTTCACCGGGCTGACTCTGGACGGCGGCTTCACCGAGTACCTGGTGGTGGGCGAGCGCGAGATCGTGCCGCTGCCGCCTGGGATTGAGCCGGTCGATGTGGCCCCGCACTCGGATGCGGGGATCACGGCCTACCACGCGATCAAGAAGGTCGCCCACCTGATGCCGCCCGGCAGCACGACGGTCGTCCTGGGCGCCGGCGGCGTCGGTCACATCGGGCTCCAGCTCGCGCGCGTAATGGGCGAGGGCACCGTGATCGTGGTCGACCCCCATCCCGGCCGCCGCAAGCTCGCCGAGGAGCTGGGCGCGGATTGGGCCGTCGACTCGGACGGAGTGGTCGATGCGGTCTGGGAGCTGAGCCAGGGCCACGGCGCCGACCTGGTCCTCGACTTCGTCGGCACCGACCAGACCCACGCGGATGGGCTCGGCATGCTCGCCCTGCAGGGCACCTATTCGATGATCGGCTTCGGCGGCACGATCACGGTGCCGTCGGTGGCGCTGGTGAGTCAGGAGCAGGCACTGGTCGCCAACCTGGTCGGCAGCTGGACCGATCTCTGGGACGTTCTTCAGCTCCACGCCGCCGGCAAGGTCACGCTGAAGACGGAGACCCACCCACTCGACGAAGTGAATGAGGTGCTCGGCCGCCTGCGGGAGGGAGACATCACCGGGCGTGCGGTGCTGCTTCCTCATTCGAACGGAAAGGCGTAGCCGGAGGAGGGGGATGCGGGTGGTCGAGGTGACGAGGCTCGGGGGACCGGAGGTGCTCGAGGTAGCCGAGCGCCCCGACCCCGAGCCCGGCACGGGACAGGTAGTCGTGCGCGTGCGGGCTGCGAACGTCAACCCCACCGATTTGGGGGCGCGCCAGGGCCGCGGCCGTCACGCCCCTCCCGATCCGCCGTTCGTGCTCGGCTGGGACGTGGCGGGCAAGGTGACGGCGATCGGCGATGGGGTCACCGATCTCTCCGAGGGCGATCGCGTGGTCGGCATGGTGCAGTGGTACGACCAGGGCGGCTCGGTCGGCGCCTATGCCGAGGCCGTCGCCTTCGACGCCGAGTGGCTCGTGCCGCTGCCGGACGGACTCGACTACGAGACGGCAGCGACGATCCCGCTCAACGCCCTGACCGCGCGCGAGGGCCTGCAGCTCCTCGATCCGCCCCAGGGCTCGGACCTGCTCGTCACCGGCGCGAGCGGCGGGGTGGGCGGCTTCGCCGTGCAGCTCGCGAAGCAGGCGGGGCATCGGGTGATCGCCCTGGCGGGGCGCGAGGGCGAGGACTGGCTGCGCGAGCTGGGCGCGGACGAGGTCTTGGCGCGCAGTGCCGACCTCGGCTCGATCGACCCCGTCCCGGCGGTGTTCGACGCGGTTCCGCTCGGGGAAGCCGCACTGGCGGCGGTCGAGGACGGCGGCGCCGTCGTCACTCTCCGACGGCCGCCGGAGGCCGATCCGGCACGGAGGATCCGGCAGGAGTCCTTCCTCGTCCATCCGAACCGCGAGGCGCTGCGGGAGCTGGTGGGCGCCGTGGCGGCGGGGAGGCTTCGCACGCGAGTCGATCGGACCCTGCCACTGGCGCGGGCGGCCGAGGCCCACCGGCTCGTCGAGGCTGGCGGGCTGCACGGAAAAGTCGTACTGACCCCATGAGGTGAGGAGAACAGATGTCGAGACTCGTACTGGTCCACGGCGCGTTCGCAGGGGCGTGGCTCTGGGAGGGCGTCATCGGGAAGCTCGAGGCCCAGGGCCACACGGTCGAGACGCTCGACCTGCCCGGCTCGGGCAACGACCACACCCCCCTCGAGCAGATCAATCTCGATTCCTACGCGGAACGGGTCTGCGAGGTGCTGGGGCGGAGCGACGAGCCGGCCGTCCTCGTGGGGCACAGCATGGGCGGCATGGCCGTCACCCAGGCCGCGTCCCGCTGCCCCGACCGGGTCGCCTCGCTGATCTACGTCGCGGCCTTCCTGCCCGGCGAGGGTCAGAGCCTGAAGGGTCTGACCGAGCTCCCCGAGGGCGAGGGGGATCACGTCCAGGCGACGATGGTCGTCTCAGGCGAACCGCCCGTCGCCACCCTCCTGCAGGACGACTCGATCATCGCCTTCTACAACGAGGCATCGCCGGAGCAGGCGCTCTGGGCCGCCCAGGGGCAGAGGCCGCAGCCGGTGATCCCTTTCATAGACGAGGCCAAGCTGAGCGAGGGCTATGAGCGGATCCCGCGCAGCTACGTCCACTGCACCAAGGATCAGGCGAACATGCCGGCGCTCCAACGGCGCATGATCAAGGAGAGGCGCGTAGCGACCGTGATCGAGCTCGAGACCGACCACACCCCGCAGCTATCGGCGCCCGATGACCTGGTCAAGGCGCTCGACGAGCTCGCTCGACAGGAGGTGCCGGTATGAGGTTCGTACTCGTTCACGGGGCATTCGTCGGCAGCTGGATCTGGGAGCCCCTGGTCGAGCGCCTCGGGGAGCTCGGCCACGAGGCCGACAACCCGGATCTGCCCGGCTCGGGCGACGACCGAACGCCCGTGGAGGAGGTGACGCTGGA
>JBKPLC010000098.1:0-14436 GCA_046731495.1 Actinomycetota bacterium
CTCCGCGCGAGGTCGGGCGCCGTGGTCCGCCCGCTGCTCTCCCTCGACCGGGACGAGGTGCGCCGCCTCGCCGAGGAGGCGGGACTTCCATTCCGTGACGACCCCTCGAACGCCGAGCCGGCCTACGCTCGCAACCGGATCCGGAACGAGGTCCTGCCGGTCCTGCGCGAGGTCGGGGCGGGCGCCGAGGCGACGATCGCCGAGACCCAGGCGGAGCTGATCGAGGAGAGCGAGGCGCTGGAGCGTCTGGCCACGGAGGCGCTTGCGGAGTCGGGCGCCGCGGTCGCCGGAGCGGCTCCCCGGGACCTGCTCGCGAACCTCGACCCGGCGGTGAGGAGGCTGGCGCTGCGCCAGCTCGCTGAGCGGGCGGCCGGCGGGCAGGTGCCGCTGGGGCGCCGGCGCGCGGCCGAGATCTGGAGGCTGATCAACGAGCCAGAGGGCGGCGTCATCGAACTCGGAGGCGGCGTGGAGGCCCGCATCGAGCATGGCCACGTTCGCTTCGCCGCCGCCGGCGTGGAGCGGCTCGAGGAGGCGACCCTGACGGTGCCCGGCGTCTGCCGCTTCGGAACCTGGGAGGTCCGGGCGGAGCTCGAGGTCGGCGTGCCGCGCGCCGAGAGTCCCGATCTCGCCGTCCTCGACCGAGCGGAGCTCGGCGATGCCCTCACGGTTCGCAGCTGGCGCGACGGAGACAGGATGCGGCCGCTCGGGCTCGGTGGGTCGAAGTCCCTGCAGGACCTGTTCACCGACCGCAAGGTGCCGCGCTCGCTCCGGCACGCGCTGCCGGTGGTGACCGCAGGCGATCGGATCGCCTGGATCGCGGGCGTGGCCGTCTCCGAGGAGTTCGCCGCAGGACCGGAATCCGACGAGTCGGCGGTCCTGAGCGCTGCGCAGATCCGTACGTAGGATGGGCGGGTGAGCGACGACGCGATCGGGGAGGTGCTCGTCTCCGAGGACGAGCTGCAGCGCCGGGTGGCCGAGCTCGGCGCCGAGGTGAGCCGGGACTACGAGGGGCGGACTCCGCTGCTGGTGGCGATCCTGAAGGGCGCGGTCCCGTTCCTGGCCGACCTGATGCGCCACCTGACCGTGGACTGCGAGCTCGACTTCATGGCCGTGTCGAGCTACGGCTCCTCGACCGACTCCTCGGGCGTGGTGCGCATCCTCAAGGACCTGGACGCGCCGATCGCCGGCCGTGACGTCCTGATCGTGGAGGACATCATCGACTCCGGCCTCACCCTCCACTACCTGCTCCGCAACCTGCAGGCGCGAGGTCCCAAGTCGATCGAGGTGTGTGCACTGCTCACCAAGCCCGAGCGGCGGCGCGTCGACCTGCCGGTCCGGTACGTGGGATTCGAGATCCCGAACCGCTTCGCGATCGGCTACGGGCTCGATCACGGCGAGCGCTATCGGAACCTCTCCTACGTCGCAGCCCTGCGGGAAAACCCGCAGGGGCGCTAGATCAACGCTGGTACCCTCGCCAGTAGATCCGGGACCCCAAATTCGGCGTAAAGCCCGGGCAGGAACCCACCCGTGAGACGTTTCTTCCGCAGCGCTGCCTTTCCGATTCTGATCGTCGTCGTGCTGGCGTTTTTCGCCCAGCGCCTGATCAGTCCAGGCTCGGGCACCGAGACGCCCGACTACAACGACTTCATCTCGCGGGTGGATAACGGGCAGATCGAGCAGGTCACCTGGAACACGAAGGACAACACCCTCAACGTCAAGCAGACCGACGGCACCAGCTACGACGAGGCTTACCCGGACTCCGACGCCGCTCAGGCGCAGCTGCTCAACACGCTGCAGCAGCACAACGTCAAGACCGAGATCAAGGGTAAGGGCGGCTCGAGCCTGCTCTCGCTGCTCACCTACATCCTGCCCTTCCTCCTCTTCTTCGCCTTCTGGATCTTCCTGATGAACCAGATGCAGGGCGGCGGCTCGCGCGTGATGAGCTTCGGCAAGTCGCGAGCCAAGCGCATGTCGGTCGACGCGCCCAAGATCACCTTCCGCGACGTCGCCGGGGTGGACGAGGCCGTCCAGGAGCTCCAGGAGATCAAGGAGTTCCTCGAGAACCCCAAGAAGTTCCAGGCGCTCGGCGCCCGCATCCCGAAGGGCGTCCTGCTCTACGGCCCGCCGGGCACCGGTAAGACGCTGCTCGCCCGCGCCGTGGCAGGCGAGGCGGGCGTGCCGTTCTTCTCGATCTCCGGCTCGGACTTCGTCGAGATGTTCGTGGGCGTCGGCGCGAGCCGCGTCCGCGACCTGTTCGAGCAGGCCAAGCAGAACTCTCCCTGCATCATCTTCATGGACGAGATAGACGCCGTCGGCCGCCACCGCGGCGCCGGCATGGGCGGTGGCCACGACGAGCGCGAGCAGACGCTCAACCAGCTGCTCGTCGAGATGGACGGTTTCGAGATGAAGGACAACATCATCCTGATCGCCGCGACCAACCGCCCGGACATCCTCGACCCGGCGCTGCTGCGGCCCGGGCGCTTCGACCGCCAGGTCGTCGTCGACCGTCCCGACCGCAAGGGCCGCAAGCAGATCCTGGAGGTTCACACCCGCGGCAAGCCGCTCGCGCAGAGCATCGACCTCGATGCGCTCGCCGGCCAGACGCCCGGCTTCACGGGCGCGGATCTCGCCAACCTGATCAACGAGGCCGCGCTGCTCACAGCCCGCGGCAGCAAGCGCGAGATCACGATGATCGAGCTCGAGGAAGGAATCATGCGCGTGATCGCCGGCCCGGAGAAGAAGAGCCGGGTGATGTCCGAGAAGGAGCGGCTGGTCACCGCCTATCACGAGCTCGGCCACGCGATCGTCGGGCACCTGCTGCCGAACACCGATCCCGTCCACAAGGTGTCGATCATCAGCCGTGGCCAGGCGCTCGGCTACACGATCTCGCTGCCGACCGAGGACAAGTTCCTCACCACTCGCGCGGAGCTGACCGACACGATGGCGATGACGCTCGGCGGCCGCGCCGCGGAGGAGATCGTCTTCGGCGAGATCACCACCGGCGCCTCGAACGACCTCGAGAAGGTGACCGAGACGGCCAAGCAGATGGTGATGCGCTTCGGCATGTCCGAGCGGCTCGGGCCCCGCGTCTTCGGCCACGACCGCTCGCAGCCGTTCCTGGGGCGCGAGTTCTCCGCCGAGCCCGACTACTCGGACGAGATCGCGCGCGAGATCGACGACGAGGTCCGCCGCATCGTCGAGGACGCCCACCAGACTTCGAAGGACATCCTCTCCGAGCACCGCGAGCAGCTCGACACGATCTCCAAGATCCTGCTCGACCGCGAGACGATCGAGGCCGACGAGTTCATCGCGCTGCTCGAGGGCAAGCCCGAGGACGAGGTCTTCGCCGAGGAGGAGGAGGCGAAGCCGCCGGAGGCTCCGCCCGTCGAGGAGAAGGGCACCGCCCGCGAGGGCGCCCGCCCGCGCCCGCGTCCCCGCCCCGGCCTGGCCGGCGGCAGCGCGGAGATGCGCGACAACCGCTCGTAGGCGCGCGGTTCACGAGGCCGGCCGCGGTTCAGCCAAAAGCGGCAATGAGGGGGGAACCGGTCGGATTCGGCTGGTCGGACCAAAACCTCCTGCGCGGGGATACTTGGGCCGTGGACCGTCCCTGCCTCGTTCCGCCCCTCTTCATTGCCGGTGTTTTGATCTCGACCGCGCTCGCACTCTCGGCCTGCGGCTCCAGCGGCTCGCAGGTCAGCCAGAGCGATCGCGACAAGGCGGTCGACCAGGCCCAGGTCGCCTTCCAGCGGGCGCAGACCTCAGGTGTCGACATGACCCCCGGCCCGTGCATCGCGGAGAACGTTCCCGGCCTGTCCGACTGGGTGGTCGATGTCGCCCACGACCCTCGCCAGGACGTCGACGATGATCCGGCCAACCAGTGCCAGCGGTATCGAAACGGCGATGCCCATCACTTCGTCGAGCTCGAGCCCAACGGCGCGCTGATCCGAGCGGAGTAGCCATGCCGGAGCCCGCCCGGATCATGGGCATCGTCAACGTCACCCCCGACTCGTTCTCCGACGGGGGCGAGTTCCTCGATCCGCAGCGGGCGATCGCGCACGGGCGCGAGCTGGCCGCCGAGGGCGCGGACGTACTCGACATCGGCGGCGAGTCGACGCGACCTGGGGCGGAGGGGGTCACCGCTGAGCAGGAGCTGGTCCGCGTCGGCCCGGTGGTGGACGCGCTCGCAGGCGACGGCGGCCCACCGATCTCGATCGACACATCGAAGCTGGCGGTCGCCGAGGCCGCACTGAACGCCGGCGCCGCGATGGTGAACGACGTCACCGCGCTGCGGACCGAGCCGGAGCTCGCGGGGCTTTGCGCCCAGCGTGGCTGCGAGGTCGTCCTCATGCACATGCAGGGCGAGCCGCGGACGATGCAGGAGAACCCGACCTACGACGACGTCGTCGATGACGTCAAGGCCTTTCTCGCAGAGAGGATCGAGTTCGCGCTGGCGGAGGGGATCGAGGAGGAGCGGATCTGGATCGATCCCGGGATCGGCTTCGGCAAGACGGTGGAGCACAACCTCGAGCTCCACCGGCGGCTCGGCGAGCTCACCGAGCTCGGCCGTCCGATCGTCTTCGGCTCCTCGCGCAAGAGCTTCATCGGCAAGCTCGCCGGTACCGACGCCGGCGCCCGCCTCGGCGGGTCCATCGCCTCGAACGTCGTCGCCTACGCCAACGGCGCCCGGATGCTGCGGGTCCACGACGTGGGGCCGATGCGACAGGCGCTCACCACCGCGGAGACGATCCTGGACCCGGACCGCGCCGTCGACTTCGCATGACGGGTGGCTCCTAACGGAGCCCCCTCGCATCTACGAACTCGCGAATCAGCGAGTTGACGATCTCCGGCCGCTCGTACGGCACCCAGTGCCCGGCGTCCGGGACGATCTCGACCCGCAGGCGCGGCACCCACTCGCTCAGTCCACGGGTGAGCGTCGGCAGCAGGGCCGCGTCGTTGGCTCCCCAGATCACCAGGGTCGGTACGTCGACGGTCTGCGAGGTGATCTTCGCGGCGTACTCCTCCGGCACGCCGCCGGCCGCGACCTGCTCGCCCATGCGGGCCGCGCGGTAGTAGTTCAGACCGCCCTGCAGCGCGCCCGGCTGGGACCAGGCCTCGTGGTAGGCGGCGCGTTCGGCGTCGGAGAGCTCGCCTCCGCGCCCCCCGATCCGGCGCATCAGGTCATCCATCAACGAGAACTCGTTGGCGGCCAGCATCTCCTCGGGCTCGGGCGACGGCTTCGAGAACTCGAGCATGTAGTTGACGGCATCCCGCTGCCTGGGGCTCTCGCGCAGGTCGCGGTTCCAGGTGAACGGCGGCGGCCCGTCGATGACCACCAGGCGCTCGAGCAGGTCCGGGTACTTGAGGGCGAAGGCCCAGGCCACTATGCCGCCCCAGTCGTGGCCGACCAGGGTGAGCGGGGCGACGCCGAGCCGCTCGATGAGCTGGCGGGTGTCCGTCAGCAGGTGTCGCATCCGATAGGCCTCGACCTCGGCCGGGCGGCAGCTCAGGTTGTAGCCGCGCATGTCCGGTGCATGGACGGCGTGGTCCTCGCCGAGATCCTCGAGCTGCCGCCGCCAAAGAAACCAGAACTGCGGAAAGCCGTGCAGGAAGAGAATCGGCTTGCCCTCGCCGCGGCTCACGTAGTGGATCCGACACTCCTCCAGATCGGCGTAGCCGTGCTGCAGGCCGAGCTCAGTCAGGCTCTTCATGTCCGGTGGATCACCACCTGATCGGTCACCGGCCAAGGATTTCGCATCGGCTACCTTGGCGGCGTGGAGGCAGGCGACTCAGGGCATTCCTCCGTTGAGGTCGAGATCCGCGGCCTCTCCATCTACACGCACCATGGCGTCACCGACGCCGAGCAGGAGGTCGGGCAGCGGCTCGAGTTCGATCTGACCTTCGACGTTCCGGACTGCGATGCGGTGCTCACCGACCGGCTCGACGACACCGTCGACTACTCCGAAGTCTGCGACATCGTCGCCCTGGCCGCGACCGAGAAGAGCTATCGCACTCTCGAGCGTCTCTGCCAGGTCGTCTGCGAGCGCCTGATGGAGCGCTTCGACTGCGAGTCGGTCCAGGTACGGGCGGCGAAGCCCGAGCCGCCGGTGCCCTACCCGGTGCAGGAGGCCGCAGTCGAGGTCACGCTGGAGCGCTCGCTCGATCGCGACTCGGACGACGAGGAGGGCGTCTGAGATGCGGGGGCGCGCGCCAGCGCGACCCGTTTGATGGGGAGCCGGGTCGGCTATCTAGGCCTCGGCTCCAACGTCGGCGATCGCGAGTCCCATCTCCGCGGCGCGATCGACGATCTGCGTGACCACGGGGTCACGGTGGAGGCCGTCTCCTCCCTGTATGAGACCGAGCCAGTGGGGGAGATCCTCGACCAGCCGGACTTCCTGAACGCGGCAATCCGGATCCGGACGGCGCTCGAGCCCGAGCAGCTCCTCGACCTCTGCAAGGCGATCGAGGCGGAGCACGGCCGCGCCTTCGGCGGCCCCAGGCACGGCCCGCGGCCGATCGACATCGATCTGCTGCTCCTCGGCGAGCTCGAGCTCGAGACGGAGCGCCTGACGCTTCCACACCCCGAGGTCACCTCGCGGCGGTTCGTACTGGCGCCGCTGCTGGAGCTCGATCCGGAGCTGCGGCTCCCCGACGGGACCGAGCTGGGGGCGGCCCTCGAAGGGCTCGAGCGGGGGCAGCGCGTGGAGCGGGTCGCTCCTCCGCCTACCTAGGCCCGTAGTCCGGTGAGCCACTCCGCCGGGAACACCGGTGGCATCCGGCCCGGGAAGTCCGGTGCGATGCGCTTCGCGAGCTCGCCGCAGGGCCGCCCCTGGATGAAGGGCCGCAGGTCGTCGAGGCTCATCAACAGCCTGAGGGTGGGGGCGAGCTGGAAATCAGCGGCATTGGGCTCCGGTCCGCCGATCACGCCGTCGGCGATCCACGCGTCGATGCGGTCGAGGTCGGCTCGAAGAGAGGCCAGATCCGCGCTGACCTGCGCGTCCGTCGCCTCGTTGAAACGGGCCGCGAGGGCCACGATCGGCCCGCCGGTCTTCACCGCCAGGCCCACCGGGATCCCGAGGCGCGCCCCCTCCGCGTAGCTCGCCAGCGGCGCGCGATCGCGCTTCAAGGCCCACCAAATTAAGCGCCGGGGCTTCTGCTGGAAGGCGTCGCCCCAGGCCTCGGCCTCCTCAACCTTGGCGCGCTTCTCCGGGTCGGCCGGAAAGAGCGGGGGCTCGGGCTGGATACGGTCGAGCTCCCTCGAGATCTCCATCGAACCCTGCATGCGCTGGCCGTCCAGCTTCAGCGCGGGGACGGTCACGCCGGGGAAGCGCTGCGCCCGGAGGATCCCCTTCGAGACGACCGGGATCAGGTCGACCCGCTTGTACGGGATGCCCTTGCGCTCCAGCATCAGCATCGCGCTCCGCGACGGGTGCGAGCCGGGGATCACGTACAGCTTTGCCTCCGCCATTGCGGCCGATCCTAGTGCGGTCTGGATAATCCCGCCGATGCTGCTCGCGATAGACGTCGGGAATACGCAAACGCACCTCGGTGCGTTCCAGAACGGAGAGCTTGGCCACGACTGGCGCCTCACGACGGCTCCCAACGCGACCTCGGACGAGCTCGCCGCCATCGTCTCTGACCTTCTTCAGCTCGCGGGATTCGGGTTCGAGGAGATCGACGGGGCGATCATCTCCACCGTCGTTCCCCAATTGGGGCCGGAGTGGGAGCAGCTCTGCGACAGGCATGTCGAAGGCCCCTGCCTGATCGTCGGTCCCTCGGTGAAGACCGGCATGCCGATCCTGGTCGACAACCCGCACGAGCTGGGCGCCGACCGGCTGGTGAATGCGGTCGCCGCCCACGCGAAGGTGAAGGGCGCCTGCGTCACCGTCGACTTCGGGACCTCCACCAACTTCGACGTCGTCTCTGGCGCGGGTGAGTATCTGGGCGGCGTGATCGGGCCCGGGGTTGAGATCTCGATGGAGGCGCTCACGGCGCGGGCGGCGAAGCTGCCCCGCATCGACCTGTCGGCGCCCGAGGGGCCGATCGGCAAGCACACGCAGGCGGCGATCCAGGCCGGCTTCGCCTATGGGTTCGCCGGACTGGTCGACGGAATCAACCGGCGCGTCGCGGATGCCCTCGGCGAGGCGGCGACGTTCATCGCGACCGGTGGGCTGGCGGGGACGATCGCGCCCCACTGCGAGACGATCGACGAGGTCGACGAGCTGCTCACCCTGCGCGGGCTGCAGCTGATCTACGACCGCAACACCCCCGCCTAGCGGGACCGGTCCTTAACCTTGGAACCGTGCAACCGCCGCTGACATCGCCCTTCCGGATCGGCGACGTGGAGATCGCCAATCGCGTGCTGCTCGCTCCCCTCGCGGGGATCGGCAACTGGTTCGTGCGCCTCCAGGCAAGGCGGCATGGGGCCGGCCTGGCCGTCTCGGAGATGGTCTCGAGCTTCGGGCTCCATTACCGGAACGAGCGCACCCTGGAGGAGCTCCTCCGCCTGCACCCCGACGAGCACCCGGTCTCGATCCAGCTCTTCGGGCAGGACCCGGAGGTGATGCGCTCCGCCGCGGCGATCGCCGCGCAGGCGGGCGCCGACCTGATCGATATCAACATGGGCTGCCCGGTGCGCAAGGTCTGCAAGACGGGCGCGGGAGCCGCGCTCCTCTCCGATCAGGACCTGGCAGTCCGGATCGCTCGCGCGGCGCGCGAGGGAGGCGGCGTCCCGGTCACCGTGAAGCTTCGCTCCGGCCTCGCGCCCGGCGGGCGAGAGGGCTTCGACCTCGCGCTGCGGCTGGTCGAGGACGCGGGGGTCTCCGCGATCGGGTTCCATCCGCGCTCGGCCAAGACCCAGCACAGGGGGCAGCCCGACTACGCGCTGGCCCGCGAGCTGGCGGCGCGGCTTGAGGTGCCGATGATCATCTCGGGCGGGCTCGACAGCGCCGAGGGGGCGCGCGCGGCCTACGAGGCCTCGGGCGCCGACGCGGTCATGATCGCCCGGGGCTCGCTCGGCAACCCCTGGATCTTCGAGCAGCTGACCGGCGGCCGGGCGACCGATCCGGAGCGGACCGAAGTGATCGCCGAGTTGCTCTGGCTGATGGATCGGGCCGAGGAGCACCTCGGACCCGATCGGGCGGCCCGCTACCTGCGCAAGTTCTACCCCTGGTATCTGGAGCGGCTCGGGGCGAGCAAGTCCGCCGCAGCCAACTTCCAGCAGAGCGACGACCTAGACGAGGCACGCCGCTTAGTCGACGAGCTGGATGCTCCCCTTGCCGAGGTCGTCCCGATCGCGTAGGGTCCTGCGCCGCGCCTTGTTGGGCGTGGCGGCCACGACTTTTGCGGTTGTCCCGCGCTGCGGCATCGCGTAGCTTCGCCCCGCCAGGGTTACCGGGGCCCGACCGGCTGGATGCTCGGAAGGAGAACCAGATGAACAGGAAGCGCGCCGCCAGGAGGGCGGTCTTGGCGTGCGGGATCTGCGGGGTGCTGGCGATGCTCGGCCTTGCCTCACCGGCCACGGCGAAGGTCAAGACCCGCGTGGTGAACGAATGCTTCAGCACGGCCCTCGGGATTCCCGATGGCGCAGCGGGCAGCACCGATCTCAACCCCGCCGCGTCCTTTGCGATCCCGGTCACGGTGCCCAGGTTCAAGGGCAAGCCCCAGAGCGGCGTGATCACCGGATTTGGCAGCGTCGGGGTCCGGATCAATCACACGGACACTGGCGACCTGGCGCTCTTCCTGGTTTCCCCCGGGGGACGCGGCGTCGCACTCGCGACCTACCGCGATGCAAGCTCCAATAACAGCGGCGACGGCTACGGCAGCGGGGCCGGCAGCTGCGCCGGTTCGCTGGTGCAGTTCGGCGACGGCTTCTCGACCCCGATCTCGATGCCGGGGAACACCGGCGCCGGCGCTCCGATCACTGGCTCGTTCAGGCCGGAGCAGGCCCTCAGCACCTTCGTGGGCGGGCCCGCTCACGGCTACTGGACGCTGATCGTCCAGGACGTCGCCAGCCCGGACATCGGGCAGATCAACGCGCTCTCGCTCAACTTCACCTACCGGTCCAAGGCGAAGAAGAAGAAGAAGAAGGGCTTGCCCACCGACCGCCGCGCACAGTAAGTTGCCCGACCGGGAGCCGGGGGCCGCTCCCATCCAAGCCACGACTCGAAGGAGAAGGGATGAGCGGGACGCTCCGTAGGCCAGTCTTGATCGCCGGGATTCTCACCTGCGCGGTCGCCCTTTACACCGCACCACTCGCCGCGGCGAAGACCAAGCGAGTGACCAGGACGGCGACGGTCACCAAGTGTGCCCCGGTGGGTGTCACGGTGCCGCGGCCGGACAACAACAGCACCCTGAGGATTCCGCTCGGCATCGGCAAGCTGCCGAAGGGGGCGCGCATCATCGATGTCGACGCGACGCTTCGGGAGACCACGACTGAGACGAACCAGCACGCGGTCACGCTCGCATCACCGGGCGGGGCGATGGCCGACCTGATCAACTTCCGGCCGCCCAACGGCAACGGTGCCGACCTCGGGACGGGGCCAGCCTGCGGCGGCACGCCGACCACCTTCGATGACGAGGCGACCACGCCGATCGGGGTCGACCCCGGCCAGTCGCCATTCGCCGGCCGATACAAGCCCGAGACCCCCCTGTCCACACTCGACGGCGGGCCCGCGGCAGGTCAGTACACCTTCTTCACCTTCGAGGACGTCACCGACCCGGCAATCACGATCGACTCGGTGGGCCTGACCGTGACCTACCGGTACAAGGCGAAGAAGAAGTCGAAGAAGAGCGCCGCCGCGGCAAGGAAGCCCAAGTTCAAGACCGGCGTCAAGGACGTCTGTGCCCCGGCGGCCATCAGCCTCGACAACGGCCTGCCGGATGACCAAGCCGGCTACTTCTTCAAGTCCCTGCCGATCAGCACCGGGAAGCTCCCGAATGGGGCCGTTGTGACGGATGTCGATCTCGGCGTCCGCGCCACGCACACCTACCCGGGCGATCTCGAGTTCTACCTGTCAAGCCCGAGCGGCGGGACGGCGGCGGCCTGGGTTGGGTACGACGAGAACCTCACCGATGCCACGGCGTCCTCCGCCTTCGGCTCCGGCGCGACGGATTGCACCGGGGCACGGGCGACGTTCGATGACGAGGCGCCGACCTCGAGTACGTTCGCGACCCCGCCGTTCGGCGCGGTCACCTTCCAGCCGACCTCGCCGCTCGCGGTCCTGGACGGCAGGAGGGCCCGAGGGACCTGGAAGATCTGGATGCTCGACCACTATTTCGGCGATCACGGGGTCTTCTACGCCGGAGCACTCCACATCACGTACCGGTACCCGACCAAGAAGAAGTAGGCGATGACATTCCCGCCGCGCGTTGAGGCCTGGCGCGAGCGCGGGAGGGAGGAGGAGTTTCGCGGCCGCCGCATCCACCTGTTCGGGCGCGGCGGCCGCGAGCCGCTCCTGCTCTTCCTGCACGGGTTCCCGTCGAGCTCGTACGACTGGCGGCTCCTGCTCGAGCGGGAGATCGAGCACGCGGCCCTGGCGCCGGACCTCCTCGGGTTCGGGCTCTCGGAGAAGCCTCGCGATCACACCTACACGCTGCACTGGCAGGCCGATTTGGTCGAGGAGCTGGTCCGCCGCGAGGGCAACCACCCGGTCTTCCTGGTCGCCCATGACATGGGCACGTCGGTCGCCACCGAGCTGATGGCCCGGGACCTGGATGGCTCGCTCGAGATGGAGATCACCGGTGCCCTGCTGCTGAACGGCTCGATGGTTCAGGGGGCGGCGAGCCCCACGCTCGGCCAGCGCCTCCTGCGCAGCCCGATCGGGCCGCTCTTCTCGCGGCTCTCCACCGAGCGCTTCTTCCGCCAGCAGTTCGGGCAGGTCTTCTCGCCCGGCCACCCGCTCACGGATCAGGAGGCGGAGGACCAATGGGCGCTGATCTGCGCCGGCGGCGGGCGCACCCTCAATCACAGGACGATCCTCTACATGGAGGAGCGCTTCCGGCACGCCGAGCGCTGGCATGGCGCACTCCGCAATTGGCAGAAGCCCATATCGCTGGCATGGGGGATGGTGGATCCGGTCGCGACCGAGAAGGTCCTGGATGCCGTTCTGGGGCTGCGCCCGCAGACGCCGGTGACCCGCTTTGACGATCTGGGCCACTACCCCCAGATCGAGGATCCGGGTCGCGTGGCTGGCGCCCTGCAGACCGCGCTCGGCGCCTGAGGAGCCCTCTCGACCAGGCGTGGGGCCGGCGCTATACTGGCGCGCTCCGCCCGGGCCCTCGTGATCCGAAATCACGTCGGTGCGGGCTCATTTTTCGCCCCAGAGCAGGGCTTTTTGCGAGGCGAGCAAACCCACTAGAAGAAGGAAACGAGGGAGAGTTGGCACGCGAGACATTGATCACCCCCGAGGGACTCGAGAAGCTCAAGGAGGAGCTCGAGTACCTGGAGAACGACAAGCGCCGCGAGGTTGCTGATCGAATCAAGCAGGCGCGCGAGTTCGGGGACATCGCGGAGAACTCCGAGTAC
Source organism: Actinomycetota bacterium (assembly GCA_046731495.1). Classification (GTDB taxonomy): domain Bacteria; phylum Actinomycetota; class Thermoleophilia; order Solirubrobacterales; family 70-9; genus DASUPK01. The sequence goes on from JBKPLC010000098.1 coordinate 12,524, forward strand.
GACGATGCCAAGAACGAGCAGGCAATGCTCGAGCAGCGCATCGCATCGCTTCAGGACCGGCTGCGCAGGGCGGCCGTCATCGACAACAAGCATCTCGACACCGAGACTGTCGGCGTCGGCGCCGTCGTCCACGTGAAGGACCAGAAGTCGGGCAAGTCGCAGAAGTTCCAGATCGTCGGCTCCGCCGAGGCCGCTCCGGCCGAGCACAAGCTGTCGAACGAGTCGCCGATCGGGAAGGCGCTGGTCGGCGCCAAGAAGAACGACGTCGTGACGGTGGAGACACCGCGCGGTCCCAAGAAGAAGCTCAAGGTCACGAAGATCGAAGCCTCCTAGCTCCGACTAGGCTCCCCGGCGTGAATGAGGAGCCGGAGCGCGAGTCATCCGAGCTGCTCGCCGACCGGCGGGCAAAGCTCGAGCGCCTGCGCGAGGCTGGGATCGAGCCCTACCCGCACGGCTTCCCGGACCGCACCGAGATCGCCGCTGTCCGCGAGGCCCATGAGGAGCTGGAAGCAGGCGAGGAGACCGACCATCGCTACCGGGTGGCCGGCCGCCTGATCGCGCGCCGCGGCCACGGCAAGGCCGCCTTCCTCGACCTCCGCGACGGGACTGGCCAGATTCAGGTCCAGGCGCGGGTCGACGAGCTGGGCGACGACGCCTACGAGGGATTGCTCTCGCTCGACATCGGTGACATCGTCGGGATCGAGGGGACCGTGTTCACCTCTCGCCGCGGCGAACTCTCGCTCCGCGCTGACGCCTGGGAGCTGCTCTCGAAGAGCCTGCGGGCGCCCCCGGAGAAGTTCCACGGCCTCGAGGACGTCGAGACCCGCTATCGGCGCCGCGAGCTCGACCTGATGGCGAACGAGGAGACGCGTGACCTTTTCCTGAAGCGGGCCGGGACGATCGCCGAGGTCCGCCGCTGGTTCGACGCCCGCGGCTTCGTCGAGGTCGAGACACCGGTGCTCCAGCCGCTCTACGGCGGGGCGCTGGCCAGGCCGTTCACCACCCATCACAACGCCCTCGACCGCGACCTCTACCTGCGGATCGCGACCGAGCTCTACCTGAAGCGGCTCGTCGTCGGAGGGGTCGAGAAGGTCTACGAGCTCGGCAAGGACTTCCGCAACGAGGGCATCTCGCACAAGCACAACCCCGAGTTCACGATGCTCGAGTGGTACGAGGCCTACGCGGACTACAACGACATCGCCGAGGAGCTGGAGGGCCTGGTCTCGGCGGTCGCCGAGAAGGTGCTCGGCACGACCAGGATCGAGCGCGACGGCGAGACGATCGACCTCGCCCCGCCCTGGCGACGGGTGACGCTGCGGGACGCGATCAAGGAGAAGACCGGGATCGACGTGCTCGAGCACCCCTCGCGTGAGGAGCTCGCGAAGGCGATGGGGTCGAAGCCCGACCCCGAGGAGGGCTGGGGGAAGCTGGTCGACGGGCTGCTCTCGAAGGAGGTGGAGCCGACCCTGATCCAGCCCACCTTCGTGGTCGACTACCCGGTAGAGCTCTCGCCGTTCGCGAAGCGACATCGCTCCGAGGAGGGCCTGGTGGAGCGCTGGGAGGCGTTCGTGGGCGGGATCGAGATCTCCAACGCGTTCACCGAGCTCAACGATCCCGACGAGCAGCGCCGGCGCTTCGAGGCCCAGGCGGAGGAGACGGCCCGGGGCGACGAGGAGACCCAGCCCTACGACGAGACCTTCGTCGCGGCGCTCGAGCAGGGCATGCCGCCCACCGGGGGCGCAGGCCTCGGCATCGACCGGCTGGTGATGATCCTCACCGGCGCGAAGAGCCTGCGCGAGGTCGTGCTCTTCCCGGCGATGCGGCAGTAAGCGCTCGGGGTTCTAGAAGCGGGCCTTGAGTGCGGCGCCGATTCTCGCCACGCACTCGGCCTCGCTCACTGAGAAGTCGTTCTG
>JBKPLC010000099.1:0-6323 GCA_046731495.1 Actinomycetota bacterium
CACCACCAATGCGATCGGCCGTGAACTGCTGGACGGGTTCGAGCCGTTGACCGCCTTCGTCGAGGACGAGGGCGATGCCGGGACAGCGGTCGAGCTCCTGCTGACGGTCGACGACCGGAAGGGATGGGAGGCGCAGGAGACCGCGCTGCCGCGCCTGCCCGACGACCCGAGCTCCGGGTCGAAGGTCGCGGAGGCGCGCAGGCTCGCCGGTCGGCTCCGCCAGCTCGTCGACGATGAGCAGGTTGATCCGTCCGAGATCGTCATCCTGGTGCGCGCCTTCACACACGTCGCCGCCGTCGAGACCGCCCTGAGGGACGCCGGGCTGGACCCCTACGTCGTCGGCGGGCGAGGGTTCTGGTCCCAGCAGCAGATCGACGATCTGCGCTGCCTGCTCGCCGTGATCGCCAACCCGCTCGACGACGAGGCGCTCTTCGGGGCGCTCGCTTCCCCCGCCTGCGCCGTCCTGCCCGACACGCTCTGGCTCCTGCGCCGCGCGGCGACCTGGCGTGATGAGGAGGACCGCGAGCGTCACGGCCACATCTGGCCGGTCGTCCGCGATCTGGTTGAGACCGGCACGCCCAGTCGAGGCGACGCCGAGGCCGCGGCCCTGATTCCTCCGGAGGAGATCGATCGCCTACGACGGTTCGCCGCCGTGCTCGCGGACCTGCGCGAGCGCTCCACCGAGGGCGGGCTCGAGACGCTCATCGAGCGCAGCGCGTCCGCCTTCGACTACGACCTCGCCACCCTGAGCCGGATCGACGGCAACGCGCGCTGGGCGAACGTCCGCAAGCTGATGAGACTGGCCCGCGAGTTCGAGGCGAGCGAGGGACCGAACCTGGGCGGCTTCCTCGAGTACCTCGACTCGCGCGCGGCGAGCCGGGATCGCGAGGCCGAGGCCGCGACCCGGGCAGAGGGCCATTCCGGTGTACGTGTGATGACGGTGCACGGCGCGAAGGGGCTCGAGTTCGAGGTCGTCGCCGTCGCCGACCTCGGCCGGAACCTGCAGCTCGGCTGGACGCCGCTGCGCGTGCAGCCCGGGAAGGAGGGTCCGGAGGGAGGCGAGCTCGCCAGGGTCGGCGTTCAGCTCGGCCGGCTCGGCCGTCCCGCGGAGCGCCTGCACGACTACCAGGAGCTCACCGAGCTGGCCGCCGAGCGCGACGCCGAGGAGGAGGCCCGCCTCGCTTACGTCGCCGCCACGCGCGCGAAGAGGCGTCTCCTCCTCAGCGGGACATTCAACCCGAACACCCTCAACCAGAACAAAATGGGTTCCTCCTCGCTTCGCTCGGAGGACCCTCGCATCATCAGCCGCAAGCCGATCGCTCTCCAGCTGATCCGCTCGCTGCTCGAGGGCGACGTGACGGAGCGCGAGGTCGAGATCCCGGCCGCGGGCGACGGCTACCCGGCCGGACGCCTGCGCGTCAGCGTCAGCGAGCCTGGCCCGGGGGCCGGCGCCGAGCTGCTGAAGCCCCGAGAGCCCGCGACTCCAACCCAGTCTCATCCGGACCGCGAGCCGCCCCTCGGGCGGCCCGACGTCCCACCGGCTCTGATCGGCGGCCTCTCCTACTCCGCCCTGTCGGCCTTCGAGAACTGCGGCTACCGCTTCTACGTCGAGCGGGTCCTCGGTATCGCGGAGCCCGAGATCGTTTCCGTCGACGGCGAGGGCACTGCCGCTCCCGAGGTCCGCCGTCGGTTCGGCCCGGGCCTCGCCGTCCATTCCCTGCTCGAGTGGAGCGGGAGGAATCGCTGGAGAGAGCCGAGCGATGACCGCGTGACGGCCGCCCTTCGGGAGCAGGGACTCGATCAGGGCGACGGCGCGGCCAAGGTGTCCGCGCTGGTAGGGGCGTTCCTCTCCTCGCCGCTTCGCGAGGAGATCGCCGACGCGCGGGTGAGCCCGGAGGTGCCGTTCGTGCTCTCGGTCGGGGGCACCCTGATCCGCGGGTCGATCGATCTGCTGGCGCAGAGGCCGGACGCCTCGGTCCTGGTGGTGGACTACAAGACCGATCGGCTCGAGGGCCGGGATCCAGGCGAGATCGTGTCCCGCTACTCCATTCAACGGGATCTCTACGCGCTCGCCGCCGCATCGCGAGGGGCGCCGGTCGAGACCGCGTACGTCTTCCTGGAGCGTCCGGACCAGCCGGTTCGCGAGAGCTTCGACGAGACCGCGCTGGAAGCGGCGCGCGGCCGGGTCCAGGGGGTGCTGGGCCGGCTCGCCGCCGGCCGGTTCGAGGTGACGCATCGGCCGCACCGGGCCCTGTGCGCTGACTGTCCGGCGCGGGAGCGCCTCTGCAGCCACAGCACCGCCGCGCAGATGCGCGACGAGCCGGAGCCACCGATCGAGCCCGCGGGCGGGCCGAGTGACGGGCCGGGCGAGGCGAGCGGCTCCCAGCCCCAGCTCAGTCTCTTGGAGGGGTCGTGAGCGACGGCCGGCTGGGGCTCTTCGGCTATGGCTCGCTGGTCCTGCCCGCGAGCGCGTCGATGACGCTCGGCCGCCCGGTCGGCGAGCTGCAGCCGGCGCGTCTCCACGACTGGCGGCGGCGGTTCAGCCAGCGCCGCGACAACCTGACCTGCGAGAAGACGTTCGAGTGCGAGGGCGGTTGGCGGCCGGAGTGGATCCTGGGCCTGAACGTCGAGGAGGGCGAGGACGAGGCGGGCCCCGTCAACGGGGTGGTGATCGAACTCACCGAGGCCGAGCTCGATCGGCTCGACATCCGCGAGATCCGCTACGACCGCGTCGACGTGAGCGGCTTGGTGACGGGCGAAGACCTCCCCGAGCGGATCGTCACCTACAAGGCGAAGGACTTTCACTTCGCGCCCGAGCCACCCGAGGACGCCGTGATCCTCCGCACCTACGCCGAGGCGGTGGAGACCGGTTTCGAGGGCCTCGGCGACGGCGAGCTCGAGCACTACCGCGCGACCACGCCCTATCCGGTCGATCGGGTCGAGGCGACGCTGGTGATCGACCGCATCCCAGACGGGAATCCGCGGGACTGGTAACCGGCGCACGTCGCGCGTGCGTTGTTTACGGTTTTCCGGGTCACCGACGGGAGGTTGGATCGTGCGAGGCCGTAGGGGTACGGCCCAAGCAACAAAGCGGCGTACCGCCGCGGCCGCCCTGGCCGTGCTGGCAGTCTGCGCCCTCGGGGCGCTGGCCGCGTCGGCCCCCGCCGCCAAGACCGCGAAGCCGTCGACCACGCCCGCGGTCTTCGTCGGCAACAACTGGGACGGCACCGCCGACGTCCTCCGGTTCACGCCGCCCTCGGGATCGAAGGCCGGCTCCTTCAGCCGGATCGCGCGGGTGAACATCATCCCGGACCGCGACCAGCGGATGCAGGAGATCCTCACGAACCCGCAGCGCCTCGCCTACTTCCTGGCGATCCGGCAGGCGATCGGCGAGGGCCACGACCAGTTCGTCGACGACATGTACTCGACCAACGACGGCACCCACCTGATCGTCTCGCGCCCGAGCTTCGCCGACGTCGTCTCGATCGACCTCGCCACCGACACGATCGCCTGGCGCTTCCCGATGGACGGCCAGCGCTCCGACCACATGGGCCTCTCGCCGGACGGGCGCTTCGTCGCCGTCTCGGACTCCACCGCCAACGTCGTCCATGTCCTCGACACCGCCACAGGCCAAGAGGCCTGGCGCTTCCCCTCCGGCGACTCGCCCCACGAGAACACCTACTCCCGCGACGGAAGCCGGATCTACCACGCGAGCATCGGCCTCGTCTACACGCCCGCCGATCAGCCGCTCTTCGACTCGACCAAGGGCGATCGGCGCTTCGAGATCGTCGACACCAACACCCACCAGGTAGTCGAGACGCTCGACATGGGCCAGAAGCTCGCCGAGGCCGGCTACCCCGAGATGAGCTCCGCGGTCAGGCCGATGGCGCTCTCGCCCGACGAGAGCAAGGTCTACTTCCAGGTCTCTTTCTTCCACGGCTTCGTCGAGTACGACTTCGCGCAGGACCGGGTCACGCGCGTCGCGAACCTGCCGAACCTCGTGCCCGACATGCCGCGAGAGCAGTACGTGCTGGACTCGGCGCACCATGGCATCGCGATGAACGCCGCAGGAACCAAGCTCTGCGTCGCCGGAACGATGGACGACTACGCCGCGGTCGTCTCGCGCTCGAGCTTCGGCTACCGCCTGATCCAGGCGGGAGAGAAGCCGTACTGGTCGACGAACAGCCGCGACGGCAACTACTGCTTCGTCTCCTGGAGCGGGACCGACAGCCTCAGCGCGATCTCATACGGCGCCGAGAGCGAGGTCGCGCGAATCCAGGTGGGCGACCACCCGCAGCGGGTCCGCAACGGCGTTGTGCCTACCGCCTGGGCGAACGCGCAGACCGGTTGACCTCGGTCGAGGTAGCCGAGCCTCGCCAGCTGCTTCGGTTCCGTGTAGTAGCGGCTCTCACCGGCCCAGGCGAGCAGTCGGCCGTCCTCTGCCATCCGTGGCAGGTCGTATGAAAGGCTCATGGAGATGAACAACGGCAAGGCGAGCTATGACGCAATCGTGATCGGCGCGAGGTGCGCGGGTTCGCCCACTGCGATGCTGCTGGCCCGCAGGGGTCACCGGGTACTGCTCGTCGACAAGGCGAACTTCCCGAGCGACACGATGTCCACTCACCTGATCCACCCGCCGGGCATTGCCGCGCTCGAGCGCTGGGGCATGCTCGACAGACTGATCGAGACAGGCTGTCCCCCAGTCGAGCGCTACTCGTTCGACTTCGGGCCCGCGTCCGTGGAGGGATCGCCGCGGCCGATCGACGGTCATGCTCGGGCCTACGGCCCGCGCCGGACGATCCTCGACAAGCTGCTGGTCGAGGCGGCGGCGGAAGCCGGCGTGGAGGTCCGCGAGGCCTTCACCGTCGAGGAGATCACCGCCGACGACGGCACGGTGACGGGTATCCGCGGACATTCCAGGGGCGGCCAGTCGACTGTCGAGAAGGCAAAGGTCGTGATCGGCGCCGACGGCAAGCACTCACTGCTCGCCAAGGCGATCAAGCCCGAGGAGTACAACGAGCGGCCGTCCCGTGCGGCGATGTATTACGCCTATTGGAGCGATCTGCCGGTCAGCGGCTTCGAGACCACGATCCGTGCCGAGAACCGGCGCGGCTGGGCGGCGCTCCCCACCCACGACGGGTTGACCTGCATGCCGTTCGGCTGGCCCGTGGAGGAGTTCGTCGCCAACAAAGGCGACATCGAGGGCAACCTCTTCAAAGCGGTCGCCTTCGCGCCGGAGTTCGAGGAGCGCCTCCGCGGCGCGAAGAGGGAGTCGAAGTTCATCGGCTCTGCGGAGCTGCCGGGCTACTACCGCAAGCCATTCGGCCCGGGATGGGCGCTGCTGGGAGACGCGGGGTACCACAAGAATCCGATCACCGCGATGGGGATCAACGACGCGTTCCGCGACGCGGAGCTCGTCGCCGCCGCCCTGGACGATGCGTTCTCAGGCGCGCGCCGCTACGACGAGGGGATGAGCGAATACCAGCGCGCTCGGGATTCGGCGACGATGCCCGTCTACGAGTTCACCGACGATTTCGCGACGTTCGAGCCTCCGCCCCCTGGCATGCAGCAGTTGATCGGCGCGATGCAGGGCAACCAGGAGGCACAGGATCAGTTCATCAGCGTCCAGGCTGCGACGATGCCGGCTCCGGAGTTCTTCGCCCCGGAGAACATCGGGAAGATCATGTCGGCGGCGGGGGTCGCCGGACCGAGCTAAATGGGGCGCGCTACCTCGGCGGCCCTCGCATCAGACCCGGTGCCACTGGCGGGCCCAGTCGCGGAGCTCGCCCATCACCGGCTCCAGCGAGTGGCCCTTGCGGGTGAGCTCGTAGCTGACCCGCACGCGGTTGCCGGGCTGCACCTCGCGGCGGACCAGACCGGCCTGCTCCAGCTCCTTGAGCCGGCAGGAGAGGAGGCGATCCGACATGCCGGGCACCGATTCCTTGAGCTCCGCGAAGTGGAGCGGGCCGTCGGTGAGCGCGTAGAGGATGGCGCCGGCCCAGCGGCGCCCGATCAGCTCCACCGCGCCGTGGTAGTGAGGACAAACTTGTCTCGGCTTGGCCGCTCCCCCGGCTCGACCCGCGCCTGTCTCAGATCTCACCTCGACTAGAGCTTACCGATCGTAAGGGTCGGTCAAACCGTAGAAGTCCGCGGAGCCGCGTTATATGGAGCGTCTAACGAGTGCAGGGCCCGGTGCTGACCGCGCCCGAGGTGTCGTTCAGGGCCTCCGAGACGACCCCGTTCGGCACCGCGTAACCGCCAGGCTTTCCCTGCGTGGTCGCGGCGAAGACCGTGCCCATCACCCGGCCGTCGCCGTCGACTAC
>JBKPLC010000100.1:0-5634 GCA_046731495.1 Actinomycetota bacterium
CATGCTGCGGAGTCGCCGCCCTCCTTCCCCAGCCGGTGTTGACGTTGATGCTCACATCACGGTCCCGAGCGAGGCGGGCCGCCGGAAGCGGCAAGGCATCGTCATCCACCGCTCCCGAACACTCGACGAGACCCAGACCACTCGCCGCCTCGGCATCCCTGTGACCACCCCCTCGCGGACACTCAGGGACCTCCGCCGCACGCTTCCTCAGCCACAGTTCGCGGCTGCCAGGCGGCAGGCGGAGTTCTTGGGTCTTCCCGTCGACTCGGAGCTGGAGCCGGACCGCACCCGCAGCGAGCTGGAGGCGCGCTTCCTGGCCCTCTGTCGCCGTCACCGCCTTCCTCAGCCCGCTGTCAACGCCCGCGTTGGACAGTTCATCGTCGACTTCCTCTGGCCGGGGCCGGCCCTGATTGCCGAAGTCGATGGGTACCGCGCGCACGGAGGCAGGGAGGCCTTCGAGGCCGACCGGTCCCGGGACATCGAGCTCAGACTGATCGGCTTCTCGGTCCTCCGCTTCACCTGGCGCCAACTCACGGAGGACCCGAAGGCGGTGGCCGCAGCCCTTCGCGCGCTACTCCGGAAGTAGCATCAGCACCATGGATGCCGAACGCGCGCGCGAACGGCTCGCCGGGGAGCGGGCCCGGATCGAGCAGGAGCTCGAGCGGCTGGGCAGCTCCGAGGCCGCGGACGAACCGAAGGACACCGGCGATCAGGCCAACGAGCTCGAGCAGACCGACACCGAGAATGCGCTGCGCTTGGACCTGAGGCGCACCCTGGAGGCGATCGAGCGCGCCGAGGCCCGCCTCGACGACGGCACCTACGGCAAGTCCGTGATCAGCGGCGAGCCGATTCCCGACGGGCGGCTGGAGGCGATCCCCTGGGCGGACCGGCTCGTCGAGGAAGAGCCGGGCGGCCGCGGCTAGGCCGCGGGCTTGCTCGCCGAGACCAGCAGGTTGTAGAAGAGCTGCGGCGGCAGGCGCGGCTCGAGCCAGTCCTTGTCCAGCCGCTGCAGCACGAGATAGCTGCGGAACGCGAAGTGTCGCCAGCCCCACGGCACCTGCTCCGGCTCGGCCGTCGCCTCGAGCGTTCGCACCGTCCAGCCGTGGATCGAGGCGAGCAGCTCCTCGCCGCGGACCCGCACCTCCTCCAGCTCCGCGTCACGGCAGAACCGCCGCAGATCCCCCGGCGAGAAGGCATGCACATCGACCTCGGACTCGAGCCCATGGCCGTTCGGGTCCGTCTCGGCCTCGTATTCCCGCGGCGACGCCCCGACCAGCCGCCGCCAGACCGGCGCGGCGAGCAGTGCGGTCCGCTTCGGGAAGGCGGCCAGGAAGTCGCCGTAGCGGGACGGCTCGCCGCAGAACGCCACGGTGCCCCCGGGCCGCAGCACACGGGCGAATTCGGAGAACGCCCGGCCCAGGTCCGGGATGTGGTGCAGCACCGCGTGCCCAAAGACGAGGTCGAAGCTCTCGTCACCGAACGGAAGCGTCTCCGCCTCCGCGGCCGCCGCGCTCACCTTCACCCCGAGCTCCTCCGCGTTCCGCTCCAGCGTCGCCAGCATGCCGGGCGAGATGTCCGTCGCCGTCGCCCTCTCGATCACGCCCGCCTGCAGCAGGTTGAGGGAGAAGTACCCCGTCCCGGCCCCGATCTCGAGGGCATCGCCGAAGGTCGCATCCGCGCGCCGGCCCAGCGCCTTGCGCAGCTTGCCGGTCACCTGGTCCTGGCCGACGGCGCCGAAGTCGATGCCCCACTTGGAGTCGTAGGACTCGGCCGCCACGTCGTGGTAGCGCTCGTTGATCTCCTTGATGCGTTCGCTGGTGCGAGGGTGCGCCGCAGCGAAGCGAGGCGCAACCCGTTTAGTGCTGGGCACGACGCCGGATCGTAGCCCTACCTGTCGTAGGTCTCGATCGCGCGCAGAGGCCGACGATGACGTAGCTCGCCGGGTTGATCCGGACTCCCTAACGTCCGCGGCTGTGACCGAGGCCGAGCGGACCTACGTGCAGGACAACCAGCCCGAGGGCGTGCCGCCGCTCGAGCTGACCGGCGAGCGCACGCTGCCCGACGTGCCGGAGGAGAACTACTGGTACCGCCGCCACGTCGCCGTCTACGAGTGGATCGCGGAGCGCTGCGTGGGCAAGCGCGTGGTGGACCTGGCGAGCGGCGAGGGCTATGGCTCGGACCTGCTCGCGCGTCGCGCCGCTGAGGTGGTCGGCGTGGACGCCAACCCGGAGGCCTACGAGCACTCCCGCGCGCGCTACCGCCGCGCCAACCTCTCCTTCCAGCGCGGGCTGGTCGAGGACTTCGACGAGGAGGTGGATGTCGTGGTCTTCCTGCAGACGATCGAGCACATCCACGACCCGGACCGGCTCCTGGAGCGCGTCTCGCAGCTGGCGCCGCTCGCCTACATCTCGACCCCAAACCGGCTCACCCTCGCCCCGCCCGGCGCGGAGAAGTCCGACAACCCCTGGCACCTGCGCGAATACGACCAGGGCGAGTACCGCGCCCTCCTCGAGCCCCATTTCGCGAGCGTCGAGCTGCTCGGCCTCTTCCACGCGCGCAAGCTGCGAGCCCACGAGCTCGCGATCCGGGTCGGCTGGGACCGCGTGCATCCGGCGCTGCGCATCACCAAGCCCTTCTACGACCGCTTCATCCCGGCGATCCGGGCCAGCGACTTCCGGCTGCGCGAGGGCGGCCTCGACCGCGCCCTGGATTTCGTCGCGATCTGTCGGACCTGATCCCATGGCCGACCGGACAGTCGGGGATCTGGCGATCGTCCTCCACTCGCACATGCCCTACGTCGAGGGGTTCGGGACCTACCCCTTCGGCGAGGAGTGGTTGTTCGACGCCTTCGCCCGCTCGCACCTGCCGGTGCTGGACGTCGCCGAGCGCCTGACGATGACCGTAACCCCGGTGCTCGCCGATCAGCTCGAGGCCGACGGGGTGGGGGAGAGGATGATCCGCTTCCTGCGCCAGCACCGAATCGATGCCGCGGACCGCGATGTCGCGGACGCCGGCGCTGCGGTCCGGCCGGCCGCCAAGGCGGAGGCGGATCACTACACCAACGCGATCAGGCGGCTGCGCAAGCTGGGCGGGAACCCCCTGCGCGCCTTCCAGGAGGCCCACGAGAAGGGCCGCGTCGCGCTGATGGCGTCGGCTGCGACCCATGCGGTGCTGCCCAAGCTCGCCACCGAGGCGGGTCGCCGCCTGCAGGTCGACGCCGGCCGGCGCTCCCACGCCCGCCGCTTCGCCGAGCCCGATGGTTTCTGGCTTCCGGAATGCGCCTATACACCCGGGCTCGAGGCCGTCCTGGCGGAGCAGGGCATCGCCTACACCTGTCTCGACCAGAGCGCCCACGAGGGCGGCACCGCGGCCCTCGCCCCGATCCGCCTCCCGGGCGGCCCGGTCGCCTTCACCATCGACTGGCCCACGGTGCGATTGGTCTGGTCCGACGAGGGCTATCCGTCGGACAGCGCCTACCTCGAGTACCACCGGCTCTCGCCCAACGGCATGCGGCTCTGGTCGATCGCCGGCACCCCCTACGACCCGGCCAAGGCCGCCAAGCGGGCGACCGAGCACGCCGCCTCCTTCCTCGCCGCCGTCCGAGACCGTCTCGAGCGGCACCGCGCCGATCGCGGCCGCCGCGGCCTCTGCGTGTTCGCGATCGACACCGAGCTCCTGGGGCACTGGTGGGCCGAGGGGCCGACCTGGCTGCGCGAGGTCCTGCGGGGCGCCGAGCTCGACGGCGTCCGGTTGCTCACGCTGCCGCAGGCTCTCCGCGAGCACGAGCCGGAGGACCGGGCGGCGCGGGTGGCAAGCTGGGGGGAGGGCAAGAGCCTCGAGACCTGGGACTCGCCCCCGGTCGCGGATCTGGTCTGGGCGACGCGGAGGAGCGAGCTGCGTCTGCTGCGGGCGCTGGCGCGGCGCGCGCTCGAGCGCCCCGCGGCCCTGCGCGCCGCCCGGGAGCTGCTCGCCCTGCAGTCGAGCGACTGGGCGTTCATGGACCACCGCGGACAGGCCGGCGACTACCCCTACGCGCGCGCCACCGCCCACGCGGAGGGCCTGCTGGAGGCCATAGACTCCGCCGACCCGGTCGATGCACGCGTGCGCAACCTCGCCCCTGACCTCAGCCTGGCGCCGCTGCTCGAGCCCTAGTCAGCACCGACATGAATCGCGTCCTGATTCTTTCCTGGGAGTACCCCCCGCTGATCGAGGGCGGGCTGGCCCGCCACGTGCGCAAGCTCTCCGAGGCGCTGGTCGAGCGTGACACCGAGGTTCACGTCCTCACCCGCGGCGGGGAGGAGTCGCCGCTGGAAGAGCTGATGGCCGGCGTCCACGTCCACCGGGTGATGGAGCCAACCCGCCCGGCCGAGCTGAACGAGTTCGTCGCCTGGGTGGAGCGGATGAACTCGGACATGCTGGCCGCCGGGGTCGAGCTCGGGGACCGCTACGACTTCGACATCGTCCATGGGCACGACTGGCTCGTCGCGAACGCCTGCGACCACCTCGCCCGCCGCTTTCGCGCTCCGCTGATCACCACCATCCATGCCACCGAGCACGGCCGTCACCAGGGTTGGGTCGACAAGCACCCGCAGTCCTACATCCATGGGGTCGAGCGCTGGATCACCAACCGCTCCGACCGGGTGATCGCCTGCTCCACCTTCATGCGCGAGCAGATCGTCGACGTCTTCGGGGTGCCCGGATCCTCGATCGAGGTGATCCCGAACGGCATCGACCCCGACGACCTGCAGCCGCACGACGACGATGAGCTGCGGCGGCTCCGCGCCGAGTTCGCCGAGCCGGAGGAGTCCCTCATCCTGCTGGTCGGGCGGCTCGTCTACGAGAAGGGCTTCCAGATCGCGCTCGAGGCGCTGCCCGAGATCATCGAGCGGATGCCGAGCACCCGCTTCGTGGTCGCGGGCTCAGGGACGCATGAGCAGGAGCTGCGCCGACAGGCGGAGGAGCTCGGGCTGATGGAGCGCGGCACCTTCGTCGGATGGATCGGCGACGACGTCCTGCACTCGCTCTACCGGATCGCCGACGTCTGCGTGGTCCCCTCGATCTACGAGCCCTTCGGGCTGGTCGCACTCGAGGCGATGGCGTCGAGCTGCCCCTGCATCGTCGCCGACACAGGCGGCCTCCGCGAGGTCGTCCCGCACGACGAGGTCGGCCTGCGCTTCCGCGCCCGCGACCCAGAGTCGCTGGCCGAAATGACGATCCGGGTGTTGGACGACGCGAAGCTCTGCCGCCGGCTGACCGCCGAGGCCTTCGAGCACCTGCGCCGCTTCGACTGGGGCGACGTCGCGCAGCGGACCGAGTCGGTCTACGCCGCGCTGATCGAGAGCGCCGCGCCCGCGCACGGACGATGACGCGGCTGCCGGAGGGGCGTCGGGAGGTCTACCCCTCGCGGGGGAAGGGCCCCAAGCGCCGCGCGCCGGACTTCGGCCCCGGCCTCAACGTCAGCGTCCCGATCTCGTTCGGCCTGCCGCTGGTCGTGGTCGGCATCGTGTTGATCGCCGCCGCCTTCGCGACCGGTAACGCTGTGTTTTGGATCACGGGAGCGATCGGGACGGCGGCCGGCGTCCTGCTGTTCGCCTCAGGCAAACGCCTCTAGCGCCGCTTCTTCCGCTTCTTGCA